>CANQQB010000003.1 GCA_947625845.1 uncultured Oscillospiraceae bacterium | reverse complement strand
CTGACCTTCCACTTCGGCGGGTTCAACATCGCCTCCAAAGGCGGCGACGAGTACGCCTCCACCTACGGCTATGAGTACATGACCTTCAACTTTGACGAGACGGGCGTCACCGGCTTTGGCTGGGAGAGCATGCACCAGGTGGTGCAGACCGAAAACGACAACGTGCAGATTTTGCCCTTCGCCGACGTGCTGGCCGCCGCCGAGGACCAGATGAAGATCATGGACCTGGAGAGCAGCGGCCTTCTGACGCAAGGCGTCGCGCTGTCCATCGACGTGCGGGACGTGGCATTGGGCATGAGCCGTATCCGGATGAAGGACAGCGCCACGGACTACTACATCACCCCGACCTACACCTTCTACGGCACCGCCACCTACTGCGACGAAAACGGTGAGCCCATCCGGTTCCCGGTCCTGGACGAGCAGGGCAACGAGACCGGCGAGACCCAGACCATCCAACAGGTCACGGAGCTTGTGGTGCTCAACGCCGTGGACGGCACCGCCATCGACGTGCGGAAGGGGTATTGACCCAGGCAAAGGAGGACACATGAGACACACCGTCACATCCGCCGTCCGGCAGAGCGTGTGCTCCGCCCGGTTCTGGCTGGGCGCGGTATTCATCGCGCTGGTGCTGTTTCTGTCCTCCGCCGACGCCGTATCGGAGGCGTTCCGCGCAGAGGACCCGCTGGCATACGGCTACCACGGGGACTTCATCCTGAGCGCCCTGGACGCGGACGCGCTGACCATATGCCTGCCCATCGTGTGCGCGCTGCCCTACGCGGCCAGCTTTGTGGACGACGTAAAGACCGGTTTTTTGAAGCTCTACATCCACCGCACCAGCCGCCGTGGCTACATATTGGGTAAGGCTGCGGGATGTCTCGTCTCCGGCGGGCTGGGCATCGTGCTGGGTCTGTGGCTGGCCTACGGCCTGTCCGCGGCGGTGTTCACGCCCCTGGAGGGTCCTCCGGACCCCAACGTGCCCACGCCGGAATACGCCGTGACGCTTTTGCGAAACTGCGGCCTCATCTTCCTCTCCGGCGGCTTCTGGTCGCTGTTCGGCATGACCATGAGCGCGCTCATGGCCAGCAAGTACATCGCCTACGCCGCGCCGTTCATCTTTTACTATGTGCTCATCATTTTATGTGAGCGGTATTTCACGGCCCTGTACGTGGTCTATCCCAAGGCGTGGCTGAACCCCGGCGAGGAATGGACCATGGGCCGGTGGGGACCGGCGCTGGTGATTTTGGAGCTTATCGTATGCACGGTGCTGCTCTTTGGCTTCGCCGTGAGAAGGAGGGTGCGGGGACTATGACAGCAGCGCGTCAGGTCATGTCCGTGGTGGCCTATAACTTCCGCCAGTGGCGGCGCAATCCCCGTATTCTGGTGACCTTTGCCCTGGCGTTCATATTGAGCTTTCTGCTCAGCGACAAGGCGGTCAACTTCGCCGTGGAGCACAAGACCACCATGCAGCTGGCGGAGCCGTTCATATGGACCTTTGGCGACAGCAATTCCATCCTGCTCATTTCCCTGCTGCTCATATTGCTGTTCACGGACATGCCCTTTCTGTCCTCCGGCACGCCATTTTTCCTCATGCGGATAAACCGGGCCAAATGGATAACGGGACAGCTCGTCTATACCATGCTGGCCACGGCGCTTTTTCTGCTGTTCGTGCTGGCCTCCACCGTGGCGGTCAGTATGCGCCAGTCCTACGTCGGCGACGTGTGGAGCGAGACGGCGGCCATTTTGGGCTACTCCGGCGCGGGGAAAGAGATCGCCCTGCCGGCCCTGGTGAAGACGTTGGAGATGAGCTTTCCCTACCGGTGCATGCTCACCATCTTCGGCCTGATGCTGTGCTACTCGGTGGTGATGGTGTTCATCATGCTTGTGTGCAACCTGCTGCGCGGCGGCGCGGCCGGCATCGTCAGCGGCTTTGCCTTCAGCGTGTTCGGGCTTCTCTTAAAGCCGGAGACCATCAAGACGGTGATGCAGCTGCCCGACGAGCTGTTTTACAAGGCCAACGTGGCCGTGGGATGGCTGTCGCCTCTCAACCAGGCGACGTATCACATGCACAACTTCGGCTACGACCTGCTGCCAAGGCTGTGGCAGTCCTTCGCCATCTTCGGCGCTTTGATGCTGCTGGGGTATATCCTGGCCCTTATCGCCATTCGCAAATACAACTTTGTCTTCACGGGAACGGAGGGGTAGTCATGCCTGGAAGCGCCGCCATCAGCGTGCAGAACGTGTCCAAGACCTTCGGGGACACGCAGGTCCTGCGGGACGTGAGCCGGGACTTTGAGGAAGGCCGGGTCCACGGCATCGTGGGCAACAACGGCTCCGGCAAGACCGTGCTCATGAAGTGCATCTGCGGCTTTCTCCCGCCCGGCGCGGGCAAAATTCTGGTCCGGGGCAGGCAGGTAGGCCGGGACATGGACTTTCCCGACGATACCGGCATCATCATCGAGACGCCGGGCTTTCTGCCGAACCTCACCGGTATAAAGAACCTGGAGCTGCTGGCGTCATTGCGCCGCCGTGTGGATAAAGAGGGCATCCGGGAGACCATACGCCGTGTGGGTCTGGACCCGGACAGCAAAAAGCCTGTGGGCAAGTACTCTCTCGGCATGCGCCAGCGGCTTGGCATCGCCCAGGCCATCATGGAAAACCCCTCCATCCTCATCCTGGACGAGCCCTTCAACGGCCTGGACAAAAACGGCGTTGCGGACATGCGGGAGGTCATCAAGGGTCTGCGGACCCAGGGCAAGACCATCATCCTGGCTTCCCACAACCAGATGGACATCGACGAGCTGTGCGACACCGTGTGCGAGATGGACGCGGGAGTGCTGACCATGGTGAAGTGATGGAGCCTGTTCTTACCTTGCAAAACATATCCGCCTACGATGCGGCCGGCCGTGCGCTGGTGCCGCCTGTGAGCCTCGCGGTCCTGCCCGGCGAGCGGGTACGCGTTATCGCCGAGCGGCCGAGATTTGAGGCGCTGGCCCGCGTCGTCGGCGGGCTCACGGACCCGGACAGCGGGGAAGCGGTTCGGAATGGTCCCGTGGGCGCTATGTTCCCGGAGCCGGATTTTTGGGACGAGCTGTCCGTGCTGGACAACGCGGCCATCCCGCTGACCGTCGCGGGCATTTCCGTGCGGGAGCGCCGGGACGCGGCGTTGGAGGCGCTGGAGAGCGTGGGGCTTGGCTATGCCGCTCACACGTATCCCAGAAGCCTCAGCCTGTGCGAGAAGCGCCTGGCGGCGCTGGCCCGCGCCCTGGTGGGAAGACCGGCGCTGCTTCTGCTGGCCGAGCCCACATCCATGCTGGACGAAAAAGAGACGCTGCGCTTTTTAAGCGCCCTGACCGCGCGGTGGGCGGCGGACCGCTTCGCGGTCATCTACAGCGGTCCGGCAATATTGCCGCCGGACAAGACCCTGCGCCTGCAGGAGGGGGAGTGAACGATGAAACGACTTGTGAGCACCGTGCTGCTGTTGTTGGTCATTACCGGCTGTCTGCTGCCGGACGCCTACGCCGAGGGTGAGGCGACGCCGGTACCGGAGGCCATCGTCCAGGAGGCCACGGACATGCCCGCGCCCACCGATACGCCGCCCACGACCGAGCCCACCGCCGAACCGACCCCGGAGCCCACGCCCGAACCCACCGCGGAACCTACAGCGGAGCCGACCACCGAACCCACGGCGGAGCCCACCGCGCCGCCGGTGACGGACGAGCCCGCCGCCGAGGCCGTGTCCCTGGCCATCGATGACGCCAACATCTACGAGGGCATGGACAGAGCCTACAAGGACGGCTATGTGCCCCAGGTGGCCGACGGCACGGTGACGCTGGTGCTGCCCCTGACGGCCAGCGGCAAAGTCCGGGGGGACAAGATCACGGTCACGCCCGACCTGGGCGACGCGGCCGCGTGCCCCATCCAGTACCGCAATTATCAAAAGACCTTCCCTCTGACGGAAAACACCGTGACCGTGCCCACAAAAACCGGCAAAAAGAGCCAAAAGACCCGGACCGTGACCGCCTGGCTGGTCCGCTTCGACTTCCCTTTGCGCCAGGACAGGCAAAACGGCACATACCCCATCGTTCTGGACGTGCGGGCGGCGGACGAGCACGGCGCGCCCATCCGGCAGAGCTATACCTGCTATGTGACCATCACCGACGGCCCCGCGCCGGCGGAGGAAGACGTGCCCGTGTACGGCGGCGGGGGAGGCGTGCCCGCCACGGACGTGCCCATGTCCGACCCCCGTGTGCTGGTGAGCCGGTATAAGGTGGACCCGTCCCCGGTGATGGCGGGGGAGGACTTCACCGTGACGGTGACGCTCAAAAACACCAGCGACGCCGAGGCCGTGCAGAACATGCTGGTCACGGTCACCGGCGAGAGCGCCGACCTTGTCCTGAAAAACGACACCAGCACCATTTTCATGGGGGACCTGGCAGCCGGCGGCACGACGGAGTTAAAGCTCAAATACGGCACGGACAGGGACACCCCGGCCCAGCGGTACGATATCGCCCTGGCCATGGAGTTTGACGACGCCCAGGCCGTGACCATGTCCTCCGGCGGTTCCGTCACCGTGGCGGTGGCCCAGCCCGTGCAGGTGGAGCTGGCCCCCTTCACCATGCCCGCGGAGATCAACGCCGGGGAGACGGTGCAGCTGTCCTTTCAGGTGATGAACCTTGGCCGCACGGAGATCTACAACGCCCGCGTGGAGCTGGACGTGCCGGGTCTTTCCCCCTCCGGCAACGCCTTTATCGGCAACATGGACCCAGGCACCTCCGCGACAGAAACGCTGAACGTGTTCGCCGGCATGAAGGAGGGGGACGAGCGCTATGGCTATACCTCCGGCGTGGCCCGGCTCATCTACGAGGACGTGGACGGGAAGGAGTACACCCAGGAGGTCAGCACCACCACCAACGTCAAGGAGCTGGTGATCGCCACGAAGGACCCGGGTCAGGAGCAGGAGGCGGCGGACAAGGAGCGCTCTCAAAAGATCCAGTGGTGGGTGTTCGTGGCCGCCGGCGGCGTGGTCATCATCGCCCTGGCGCTCATTCTGGGACTGCGCAGGCGCGGCGCGGACAGCGCCCGGCACGTGCGCAAATGAGACCCTGGGACTATCTGGCCCTGGCCCGCCGGGGAGGCCGCCGGGGTTATCAGGCGGCGGTCGTCCTGTTTACGGCGGCGGCCGTGACGGCGCTGTGCTTTTCCGCCGCGATCATCAAGACCAACCACAGCGAAAAATCCGAGCCCTGCGAGCTGGCCGTCACGGCCCCCGGCTGGCTGGCTCTCACGGAGCAGACCGTCCAGGACTTTCGCGCCATACCGAATGTGGTGGACGCCAGCGGCATTGTGGAGGCGTCCGTCCATATCGCCGCCGGCAAATACGCCGCCGACCTTACCCTGGTGGGGATAGATGGGGACTACCTGCGCGATTTGACCTATCTCACCGGCGAGCCCTTCCCGGACAGCGGGGCCATGCCCTGGCTGGCGCTGAGCGAGGGCGCCGGGGAGACCTTTGCCGACCCGGAGGACAAGACCCGCCGCGGCGCGGACGCCATGCCGGACATCGACTGGCTGAGAGCGGACTTCACCCTGGATATAGGAGGCAGCGCCGTCGCCGCCAAGGTCAGCGGCCTTTTTGAAGGCGACGCGCCCGCCGCCTATATGCGCCTGGACGGCCTGCGAGCGCTGCTGCAAAGCCTGGGCCAGCCGTCGGGCTATACGGGTGCGCGGGTGCGCGTGACGAACATCGGCGCGGCCGAGGCCGTGTCAAGCGCCGTCACGGACCTGGGGTATCTGGTGGAGAACCGGGACAGCGCCCGCCAGGCGCGGTGGGACGCCCGGAGCCGGGAGGCGGTATACCTGGCGGTCCTTGCCGCGGCGGGAGCCCTCTGCGCCGCGCTCATCCACGTGACCGGCGCGGCCGGGAGCCGGGAGGGGGACCGCCGCCGGGCGGATGTCTTGCGCTGGGCCGGCATGACCGACGCCGCCATCCGGGGCCTGGGGCTTGTCCGTGGCGCGTATCTGGCCCTGTTGGGCGCGGCATTGGGCATTGGTGCGCACGCGCTGATAGCGGCCCTGGCCGCCCTGGCCGACCCGGCGTCCAACTTCGCCCTGACCATGTGGTTTTAGGCCATGTTTAGAAAACGTCAATATGCCCAAATGACGGGTCTTTTTCCGCCAACCTTCGTTGTTTTTTCTTGCAATACACAAAGTATTGCTGCGAAAAAACGCCTTGTCTGGCGAAAAAATCCCTCGCCCTTGGGCACATCTCCCGTTTTCTAAACAAGGCCTAGGACCGCGTCTCTTCGATTATCCCTTGCAAAATCCCGCCCCACGGTCTATCCTGTGTACAAGGGGGCGGCGCAATGAAAAAACGGCTGATCATTACCATAGCGGTGTTTGTGTGCATCCTGGCGGGCATCACCGTCTTCCTCTGTGTCATGTCCGGCAAGGGCTATCCGGAAAAGGCGGCGGACGGCGCGGACTGGGACAAGGACTGGGAGATGCTGGGACCGGTGCTGGCCCTGGAAGCGCCGGGCAACGGCCTGACCATCCGGGACAGCAGCGCCGCGCTCACCGCCGACCAGATCTTCTACGCCACCTGGACCGCCGGGGACAGTGAGAGCTATACCACCGCCGACGGCCGGGAAGCCCAGGTCTACGACGCCCAGCTGTACCTGCTGGCCCAGGGCTGTGCCGACGGGGAAAAGGCGGCCCAGGCAGTGCAGGAGTGGACAGCGCTGGAAATGGAGGCCTATACCGTCCGCGAGACCCGGACGGAGACGTACAACGGCCAGGCATACGACCTTCTCTATTACGACTGCGGCGCAGACGTCGGCCCCTACGACCGTGGCGTGGCCGCCTTCACCGTGTACGGCAATTACGCCGTCAGCGCGGAGCTTGCCTGTCAGGCGGAATTTGACGGCGACGAGGCTGCCATCCTGGCCGACGTCCTCTCCCGCTGTCACTACAGCGCGGACATCGGGACAGACAAATAAACAGCGGGGGCAACTGCCCCCGCTTCAGTCTGTCAAAGAACAAGCCGTTTTCATGGAGTGAGAACGGCTCGTTTTTGCATAAAGGTTTGAAATAACCAGAAGATATGGGAAAAGCGGTGCTTTCCCCAACTCCATACCGCCACCTTTTTCAAGTTCATTGCAGCAAACTTCAGCCTCACCCAGGTCGTCACCCGGGCCAGACCTCGGTGCTGTGTGTACCGCATCGCATGCTTCTCCTTCGCGTCTGCGAACACTCGCTCGATCGTCTCTTTTCTCCTGGCATATATCGCCTTGCCGCGGTCCGTCTTCCGCAATTCCTCCACCAGGTCAAGGTGCTCCTGCCATATATGCCTTGTCAGTATCTTCTGTCCCTTCTCATTCGCACCACATTTTTCACAACAGGGACAGTTCCTGCATATGCTCGGCGTGCTTCGGTACGTCCGTTTCCCATCCCGGTCTGTGGTCGTGTGCCGCAATGCCTTCCCCTCCGGGCAGATATAGATGTCTTTCTCCGCGTCATATTCGTACTCCCATGGCTTGAACACATCTTTCTTGTAGTTCTTTCTCGTATACGGCAGGATGGGTATCCGTCCATCCTCCAGCACCTTCTTCGCTATCCACGGTGTCTTGTACCCCGCGTCCATCACGATAAACTCTGCTTGCCTATCCGGCCGAAGGACGCCACATCCCCCATGCAGCAGATGCCCCATGTCACCGAGAGGAATATCATAGGCCCGGATATGGCGGTGAGCAGGCCCATGAACGTGTTGAACAGAGGCGTCACCAGCTTGTCCGTCAGCACGAGCCGCGCCGTCTCCGGCATAAGCCGGCACAGATAGCCCAGCGCCACCGCCAGCACCAGGGCAATGGCCAGGGAGACCATGAGAGAGCGCTTTTTCCGCTTGGGGGTAAAGAGGACCCGGTTCGTACCGTCCTTGTACTGCCACAGCGGCGCCAGGCCCATTTGTGCCATCATGCCTGTCAATGCCCCGCTGTCGGGTCCGTCCTGCTCCGCCAGCGGGTCCAGAGACGGCCCCGTCAGGCTAAGCTCCACCCGCGGGGCACGAAAACGCCGGCGGCAGCGCAAAGTGAACCCCTCCGCCGTCCCCTCGTCCCGGTACCGCAGCAGCGCCTCCTCCAGCGCCAGCCGGACCCGCAGAGCGTCCTTCCGCTCCACCTTGTCCGCCGTGAGAAAGTCGTAAGCGGCCTCGCCGGCGTCGTCGATGCCGGTCCCTGTCAATTCATATCTTACCTCTGTGTTTTCCATGGGCTTTCCTCGTTAACAATCAAAATACAGGGTGAGCGGAATTTTTTATTCTTCATCATGATCCGCCTTCTGCCTCAACAGCATCTCGTCTGTTTTATGTCTCAAAAGCAGCAGCATGTCCATCTCGTCCGCGTCAATGGCCAGATCGTTTTCCTGAAATAGCAGCAGGAGCCGCCTCCGCCTGTTTATGATTTCTTATGATACGCGTCCATGTCCAGCAGATTTTCGCTCTTTGCGACGATGGCGCTGACCGCCACGTCTCCCAGACAATTGCTCATTGGCGATTATTGGCGATTAAAGTACAGTTTTGTAACCGATGTCATATTGACCCTGATACAGCGCTTTGCTATAATAAAGTTAATTATGTATATGTAATGGTATTCGTGTGGTTTTTGGTCTCCTGCCTCTCTGGGGAGAATACTGTACTATTTTCTCCGTGGGCATAAGACGACGCCCATTTTAAAAACGTCTTGTGCGTGACGCCTAATGCTTCCGCCGCTTTTCTGGCCGAGAGGTCGCCGGCGCTCCACCTCTCTCGGACAGCAAAGAAACCATCCGGTAATGGGATCGCTTGTCGGCCAAAGTGGACCCCTCGGGCCTTGGCCGCCGCGATGCCCTCCGCCTGGCGCTGGCGGATGAATTCCCGCTCCGTCTGCGCCACATAGCTGAGAAGCTGCAACACGATGTCCGCGATCAGCGTCCCGGTCAGGTCTTTCCCCTTCCTCGTATCCAGCAGCGGCATGTCCAGCACCACGATGGACACCTTCTTTTCCTTCGTGAGCAGCCGCCACTGTTCCAGTATCTCGTCATAGTTCCGTCCCAGCCGGTCGATGCTCTTGATGATAAGCGTGTCGCCCGGTTTCAGTTTTCGCAGCAGCCGCCTGTAGCCGGGACGCTCAAAGTCCTTTCCGGACTGTCGGTCCACGACCACGCAGCCGGCGGGGACGCCAAACTCCGACATGGCGATCAGTTGGCGGTCCGTGTTCTGTTCTTTGCTCGAGACGCGGACATATCCATAGATTTTCTCGCTCATCACGTTTCCTCCGATCAGTCTGGTCATATTATATATCTCCAGTTTAGAGGAAACCTTAATCGTACAAATACCATTCTTTTGTCCGGAACCTGAAATTTAGCAGGCGTTGTCCTCCTATCCCCTTTCAAAAAAAGAGGAACAGCCAAAGGCTGTTCCTCTTTTTTGGTCCGAGTGTCGTTATAGTATTTTTTGAAAAAGTCCCTGTTTTCAACGGTTTGCGGGCAGGCACACAGCGATATTTGCTACAAAATGCGGTTTATACACTCTTCCTAAACACTATTTCATAGGAAGCTGTATTGTCGGTTCATCTGAATCAGCATAACGCCCATGATATAGGTCATGCCGCTTTGTCGTTGTTTTAAAAAGATATAAATTACCAATAGGCAGTAACCTACGAATACAAATTGTGAGTTCACCGGCGTTAAATATCTCAAATGTCACATGACCGCTAAAACCGGGATCGATCTGTCCATCTGAAAAGTGTAACGAAACAAACAATCTTGCCAAAGAACCTTTGGTTTGCAATAATCCCATATAACCCGCGGGGAGGCATACCTTTTCCGCAGAGCACGCTAAAACTGCAGACTTTGGCGGAAGAAGTAAACCAGTATCTGGAACAGTAGATTTTTTGACGCATTCCTCAGGAATTGCCTCGCCATATGTCAATTGTTTGATTTGATCAGTTGTTTGCAGTTCATAGTATACATTACCTAATGAGAGCTGAATACACGTCTCATCATAGCAGTTAGGGCGATCAACGATATTATGCTGCTCCATCAACCCACGCAAATTGTCCCCTACAACAATCATTTTGATCCCCCCGCTATTTTAAAATCGCAACTATGAGCGATGCAATTGCTATACAACTTGTGATGATATGATAACAATTCTGCTTTAGCCAGCGCTTCAGGCGGTTATTCCACTTAAGCTTCTGCGGTATAGGCGCCTGTGCTCCCGGACGTTTTGAGAAGAGCCCTAAATCGCTTTCGCTGTTCAAAAAGATTGCATATCCAAGTTTGTCACCAGTTTTTAGGTATATTGTCTCATTGCCGGCATTATAGTAACCAATTCGGAGCTTTCCGTTAAAACCTGGATCTATTTTTCCGCCAGAAATCAGTATTCCCTTGTATATGTTACTTCCTGCACCAAAAATAAGACCATACACGTTCAGCGGAAGTGCAATTACTTCATTCGTTTCTATTACAACACCTGTATGAGGTCTGACTTTAAGTCCTCTTTTCGGGTCAATTCCAATGTATTGAACCTTGTCATACCAGCATTCGCCAACGGATAAGGTTAAGCAATCCGGCCCGCTTTCATCTGTTGGATACTTATCCTTTTCATATATGTAACTGTCGCTGGATTTTATGTACTGGTCGTAAGCTTTATAACTTGTGGTCAATCTTTTGCTAAGATTAACAATTGCCAAGATGCTTCCCTCCCACATTTTCTTTGTGCGCGATTTATGTAATACTAGTTTACATCATTATGTTCATTATGTCAACTATCCATGTAAACACTTCGTGTTTAATAATTCAACACCGCGCCAGAGAAAAAGACGGCGTTCTTGCCGTAGCTGTCATCCCCATATCTCTGACGTGTTATGATGGAGAAACCCAAAAAGGAAGTATTGTACCATGCGGCACACAACAGAAGGAAAGCACCACCTCGTCATGCGTTGCCAGAACGGGGAGAGCGTTGCGCATATCTGTACGGAAACAGGCATCGCCCGGAGCACGTTCTACTCCTGGGTCAAGCCGTTCCAGACAACCGTTACAGAGACCGGCTTACTGGTCACGCCCTAAGCGTTCGACGCCTTGCGCCCTTAACCAGAACTTCACTGCGGAACGGCCCAACCAAATCTGAGTCAGCGACATCACCTGCTACAAGATGAAAGGCAAGCACTATTACATCGCCGTCATTTTGGACTTGTTTTCCAGAAAAGTCATCGCCCACCGAATATCCACTGTCGCCAGCACCAAACTGATCACGGCGGCGTTCCGACAGGCGTATGCGGAACGGGCGCCCTGCCCCGGCCTCATCTTCCACGGCGACAGAGGAACACAGTATGCCTCCTAATCGTTCCAGCAGCTTCTTCTCTCCTGTCATGTGGAGCAATCCTTCTCCCGCACAGGCCGCCCCCATGACAACGCCTTGGCGGAGTCTTTCTTCGCCAGTATGAAACGGGAGGAACTGTACCGGCGGAATTACCACTCGGTAGCAGAGTTCCGGCAAGCGGTTGATGCCTTCATAACCTTTTACAACACAAAACGCCCACACAGAACGCTGGTACTGCGAGTCAAAAGCACAAAGCAGCGAGGGAAGCCCAACATTGTGACTGGACTTGAACCAGCGGCCTTGCCGTGCTTTTCGACGGCAAGGCCGTGCGGCGGATGGCCCCATTCGCTCCCGGCTTCGCCGGAACCGCGTGACATGCCGCCAGGAGGCCGCTGGTCCTGCGTCCATATGCAAAAAGCAGCGGGGGCAAATAGCCCCCGCTGCTTTTTGGTCCGAGTGTCGTTATAGTATTTTTTGAAAAAGTCCCTATTTTCAATGGTTTGCGGGCAGCAGCACAGCGATATTTACATCCAAAAGCGGATTTTTTGCTCCGCAAAACCGGCGTTCCATTCGTGGAGCGCCGATTATTTATGCCCGTTTGCACCCCGCCGAAGTCTTGCCTTTTTCCATTACATCATAACACCTTTTGAACGCATGGAGGTAAAAAATTGAAAGCTCTTAAACGAATGTTCCCCCTCCTGCTTGTCATGGCCCTGACGCTTGGGCTGTTCCCTCTGGGCGCGTTTGCGGTCGGGGACGGGACGTTCCCCGCCGTGGGGACCGACGGAGAGAACGTGGAAGCAACCACGTCCCCGGAAGCACCGTCTGCTGACACAGGCAGCGAGGAACCGCCTGAACCGGTGGACCCCTTTGAACCGGGGAGCACGCCGCCCGGAGAAGCTGTATGAGGTCACGTCCATCAAGGTCATAAAGCCCAACGACATCAACGAGATACTGATCCAGCCGGGGCGGGATATGCTGACGTTGCTCACCTGCCACCCCTACGCCTCCGGGGGAAAGTACAGATATGTGGTCTACTGTGACCGCGTTGTAAATATCGGTTAACTGTCAAATCAAAGCCCGAAGGCTCCTACCTGCGGGCGATATATATAATATTTGCCTACACTATAATAAAGCGTATTACTCGTCATCAGGGGCTAATTTATTTAATATTAATTTTAAAGCAAACTCTAATTGGTTAATTCGTTCTTCAAATTCTGCGGCCGATGAAATTTCCTGCACTTCAGCAGGAAGTAATTTCTGAAGAATCTTAAGTCTAACAACTATGTTTGCGTGAGAATAGCCCAATTGGATTGCCATATTATAGTCGCTAATTGCTGAGTTAATATCGGCATACAGGGCATCAATCTCTACCCCTTCCAGAATAGCTTTATGTATTCTCGCATCCTTAGAAAAGCCGCGCTGTGCAAAAGCCGCTCCTGTATTTGACGTAGGTTGCGTTTCTGCTTGCCCTAAGATTGCACGAGTTGCTGAGTTTATAGCCTTATCATAATCTCCACGCATATGATAAATTTGAGACAATGCCAACGAACATTGTGCAGTCATCGTTAAATATGTTTCAGCAACTACAAGAGCATCTTCGGCGGCCTCCAATTCGCCGTACTTTTTTAAGGTTTCATATTCAGCCATATAAGCCCGTTCTTCATCCGGAAGTACTCGTTTGTAAGCCTTCACACAGTTGAGAACTTTTCCTTTGTTTTCTTCACTTGCCTCCCCATCGTTTAGAACGTCTATGTAAAAAGTAAATGCTCTCCAATTCCAAATATCTCTTTCTATGATCTCCAGTCTGCTAAGTCCATCGGCAACATCCTCTTTGCGTCCTGCCTTATGTGAATAATATGTATAATCGCTCAACAAATCAATATTATCACTAAAAATGGCAAGACCTTTTTTGGTTACATCAGCGGCAAATTCAAAGTAGTTTTGACGAGCCAGTTCGGAGGACAGATTGTGATAGTCATCACTATCTCCCTTTATGTCACCACGCTTTACTCGTTCAATCAAAGCAAGTAAAATTCTTGTTCTTTGAGATTTGTCAGAAGTATTGATGGAAGTATCCGAGAAAAGATCGACTATAAAATTGTGAGCTTCTGCCACATTTCCGATAGCATCGGATACTTCTTCCAGCTTTTCTACAGACCCGATTATTATATCATACTTATCAATACGTTCAGCCACTTTATTAAAAGAGTTATCATACTCAGAAAGTCTTTGTTGAAGGGATGTTTCCCATTGTTGATATGTTTCGTTAAGCCGAGGTTGAACAAGTTTAACTGCATTATCAACCTGAGCCTTTAAGTCAGTGCGGAGTTCTTTCGCCAGCCTATCTTGGCGTTCATCAAAATCTCTAAGTCGATCAACGCCAAGAAAAGCAAAAATGACTACGATGGCTCCTCCTACAATCGGAAGAATCATCTTCAACCAGTCCGATAAAGTTATCTCTATAGGCTCCTTGAATTTTAGCTGAAGGAGAATTAATGTTGCTATAAAAAGCGTAAGGACCGAGAGAACTGCAATTAAAGCCACAGCTAAGACAGTGTGCGATTTAGAACTTATATTCTTAGACTCATTTTGTAGGTTGTGACTTGCGGAATTAGATTTGCTTTCTTGATAATCCATTTTTCTTCCTCCGGATTAATTCTATCTATAAATATAACTGGCTCTCGTATAAAGTGCTCGGTATCGTCCTAGTGGCGCTCACCCCTCAAACATAACCTTATCCCTGTAAAGGAACCCATTATCAGTAACTAGTCGTTAGTTGACCGGACTGGACGACTGAGAGCCTGCTTTCAAACAGGACAATCTGCATATGGTTTCATTTACACCTCTATGTTTATATTTACCATGATTCTTGCTACATTTCAATAACATTGTTTAGGGAATAATCGACAGAATTCTACTACAATTTTGTGATGTCGTTTGGCATTCTTTCCAAACAAGTATTTTTACTTTACAGAAATCTTCTTATCCCAGACGGTGACAGTATCCGTATCAACCGCACGGATGGTACGCATACAGACAGGACCTGCCGCTATATCGACGATTCCCATGTGAAAGTGGGAAGCGGTCTTTATCAAATCTGCGAGTTTCATATCTTAAATCATGACCAGCAAGAGCCCTGCCCGCGTCGCGGATGACATTGATGAGGCCGCCCTGTCCTACGCCGAGATCAAGGCCCTCGCAACAGGTAATCCGCCTATCATCGAAAAGTGTGAATTGGAGATGGAGGTCAGCAAGCTCCAGATGCTCAAAGCCGCCTACCTAAACCAACGATACTCTATGGAAAGCATGGTCTTGCGGAAATACCCAGCCAAGATCGAAAGAATACGAGAAAAAATCGCTCTTTTCAAAGCGGACATGGAAACTCTGGAGGCGCACCCAAAACCGGAGGATGGTTTTGCGGGAATGGTCATTTCTGGCGTAACCTATACAGAACGAGCAAAGGCCAGCAAAGCCATTCTAAATAAATGCGGTGAGCTGTCTGGCGAAGGAGTGGAGGAGATCGGTCAATACCGTGGCTTTGCTTTATTCCTGAGTTATGCTGCCAGCGAAAATGAATTTCGGTTGGCCCTCAAGGGCGCGATGAGCTATAAAATCAAATTGGGCGGTGACGCTTCCGGCAATATCACCCGTATGGACAATGCGCTTGGAAAAATCCCGGCATGGATTGATGACGAGAGACACGATCTGCAAGAGGTCCAGCAACAGCTGGAGGCCACCCGCGCAGAGTTTCCCAGATACGGACAGTTTGCGCATATTTTCCCGTCGCTCTTGTACTCCCGGTATCCGCCTCGGTTCGTCTTGTAATACGAGCACCTGGTCGTTGGGGCATAAGTAACAGTCGTAATATTCGTCGTACACATACTCGTCTTTTTTGAAAAACACCTTTGAAGTCTCTCTTCTTCGTGCTGCCGGATTCGTCCGCGATTCGGTTAAACTCCGCGATTTTCTCCGTGTAATTCCAGGGGACGGTGATAATCGGTTATTTGAACGTCTTATTGATGCGCTGGGCGACAGTATAGATGTTGGGCTTCGCTTCCAATTGAAACGCGATTTGATGTAGTAGAATTACCTTGCCCAACGAGACAGAGAAAAATTGATTGAAGATACTGCCGAACGCGTATTATCTCGCATAAGCGCAACTGTTGATGTAACAGACATCTTCAATCAGTTGGACGAATTAAAAAAGGCGCTTGATGATATATATAAATATTTTAGTTAAGGAGGCTAATATGCCATAAGATATTTGAATACAGCAGTTTCATTTCTCTGCTCCTATCCTTTTCTTCGGCCAATACAACCTTCGAGTCATCACCGTGCGGTTCTGCGGTCAGAATTATATCATACATTTCTGGATTCTCCAAGAACAAATGAATCTGTGTTGCCCTAGACTTGGGAAGATAGATTCTCTAACACTGGTGCTCTGAAACAGGAATGAAGTGAATCGTTTTATCAATTCGGACTCTCCTTGACAGCACATTGGGAGGAATGATATACTTACACCAACTTGCGCTTTCTCAATAGTAGGAAAAGAAAGCTCTCAGCAAGATGGAGGATTGAATATGGGAGAGAAACCTCTGCTTACTCTATTCAGAAAGGGCGATACCACTCTCGTGTATATTGCTTCTGCAGATTATGCCAAGAAGATAGCTGGCCCGAGGTGCAAGCCGGGTGAGCGCCTATACATTCATGTCGATCGCGCCTACGGTCGTGTGCTTGCCTACACGGAAAATGATATAACGCGGGTAATTTCGCCTGATATGGACGACCTCGAGTTCATCCTCAGTTTTTGTGAAAAGGACCTGGACTAAGGCGTTGTTCCTCTGTCACCGTGGTACCCTTATGTAAGTCGGAAGGCACAATTACACGACAGGTGGCCATAATTACACGATAGGGGGCCACAGTTACACGATAACCACCATGATTACACGATAGCGACCCTCCGCACCAATCCCACCAAGGGGCAAAACACCACAAACCAGATCGACCGACTGGCGTTATCCCCCGACTGGTCATAAGCAAAAAGCCTGAAAAGCCCAGAAACACCGGGCTTTTCGGGCTTTTTCAGATAAAAGAAAAGAAACGGCGATTGTATCACAATCACCGTTTCTATTTGGTCCGAGTGACTGGACTTGAACCAGCGGCCTCCTGAACCCCATTCAGGCGCGATACCAAACTTCGCCACACCCGGTCGTTTGTTTGCCTGAATATACTAGCACAACGCACCGGAAAATGCAAGTGGTATTTTTCAAATCCGCCTCAGCGGGGCAGCGCCGGCGCCTCCATGTCGATCAGTGCCCGGAGCTGGTCAAAGGTGCCGGGGGACAGAAGCGGCTGGGTATCCGGCTCCTCCCACCAGACCAGCCCGCCGTCGTCGTCCGTAGCGAAGGCGTAGGTCTTCTTGCCAAACTCCACCCGGAGCATGTATTCGTAGCTCCCCTCGGCCCAGCCCTCGTCGGTGACCAGCGCCTGGAAAGCGGGGATATTCTCCGGCGCGATGGAGCCGATATGGTTGCGCGCGGCGTCGTACACCGGCAGGGGGGACGGTTCAGTCGTCGGGGCGGGGGTATCGAACGGCGCGGCGTCGGCGGCGGACATGGCCTCCTCGGGCGCGCCGGCCAGCTTGGTCTGCGCAGCGTCTGCGGCGGAACCGTCGGCGTCCTCCGGGAGACTGGCAAAGACCGTATCGTTCTGCGCCTCGGGCAGGTGATCGTCCTGTCTCGTCCGGTCCCGGAGGGACACGGTGGCCGCGCCGGCCGCGATCAGCACGAGGCAGGCCGCGGCGGCCCAGCGTGTCCAGGTATGGCGTTTCCGGACAGGCTGTTTTTTCCTCTGACGGTCCGGGACGCTTTGTCCCTCGTCCCGAATTCGCTCCATGACGCCGCCGGCCAGGTCCACAGGCGGCTCGTCCAGATCCTCCCGCAGCGCGGCGGTCATGCCGGTGAAGGCGGCGAACACCCGCCGGCACTCATCGCACTCGCGCACATGCTCGCGCAGTTCTTCCTGTTCTGCATCGGAAAGCCCCTCGTCCAGCAGGCGGCTCATCAGCTCCTGGTAATATTCATGTTCCCGCATCCCGGCCGCCTCCTTTCCCGCCTGTGGTATCCGACGACGGAGCCGCGAAAAAGTTCCCGTCCCGCTCCAAAAGCGCGGCCAGCTTTCGGCGTGCCCGGAAGATACGGCTCTTGACCGTGCCCGGTTCCAGACCGGTGACCTGCGCGATCTCGTCGTATGTCAGGCCGTTCACGTCCCGCAGGACAAGCGCCTGACGGAACCCCGGCTCCAGCTTTGCCATATTGCGCCGCAGCGCCCGGCGCAGCTCCTTCTTTTCCAGTTCCCGCTGGGGGTCCGCGCTCTCGTCCGGCAGGGGCAGGTCCCGGCCGTCCTGGTCGGTGAGCGGGCTCTCCCGCCGGCGGCCGGCCTTGCGCAGCATGTCCAGGCACACGTTGCTGGTCACCCGGTACAGCCACACGGACAGCTTGCTGCCCCCCTGGAACCGGTCCAGGGAGCGGTAGGCCCGGAAGAACGCCTCCTGGGAGGCGTCCAGCGCGTCCTGCTCGCTGCCCAGCATCCGCAGCGCCAGGTTATAGACCCCTTTTTCGTTTGCCCTGACCAGCGCCTCGAAGGCGTCCGTATCCCCGTCCAGGACCCGCGCGATGAGGACGCGCTCCTGTTCTCTTGTCATCGCTGTCACCTCAATTCCCGCTTGACCCGGCGGACAACGGCGCGTATATCCTCCAGAGAGCTGACCTGCACCATCTCCCGTTTGATGGGTCCGGACCAGGGCACGCCCCGCAGGTACCAGCATAGCTGCTTTCTGGCCTCCAGCGCCACGATGTAGGGGTCCTTCCACGTACTGGCCAGCTCGAATTGCCCCAGAGCCGTGTCCATCCGCTCCGAGAGCGGCGGCAGTTCCGGCTCCGGCCGGCCCGCCAGAGCGGCGTCGATGCGCTCAAATATCCAGGGGTCGCCGAAGGCGCCCCGGCCCACCATGCACATGTCCGCCCCGGTGCGCTTCAGCACGCGCACCGCGTCCGCGCCGGAGAACACGTCCCCGTTGGCGATGACGGGGATGGACACCGCCGCCTTCACGTCCCGGATGATGTCCCAGTCGGCCGTTCCCGCGTACATCTGCACCCTTGTCCGGCCGTGGACGGTGAGCGCGGCGGCCCCGGCCTGCTGGCAGACCTTGGCAAACTCCACCGCGTTCACGTTCCCGCCGTCCCAGCCCTTGCGGAACTTCACCGTCACAGGCTTGCCGCCCGCGGCGGCGACGCAGGCCTCGACGATGCGACCGGCCTTGTCCGGGTCCCGCATGAGAGCGGAACCGTCCCCGGCCCTGACGATCTTCCCCACGGGGCAGCCCATGTTGATGTCCAGCATATCCGCGCCGGAGAGCTCCAGCGCCAGGCCCGCCGCCTGGGCCATCACGGCCGTATCTGAGCCGAATATCTGCGCCGCCGCGGGCCTGTCCCCCTCGGGGCAGTACAGAAGCTCCTTCGTCTTGGGGTCGTTGTACGCAAGCCCCCGGCTGGAGACCATCTCCGTGCATGTCAGCGCCGCGCCATGCTCCCGGCAGACGTGCCGGAAGGCCGCGTCCGTGACCCCCGCCATGGGGGCCAGCGCCGCCTTTCCCCTTATCTCTACCTGCCCGATATTCATGCGCGCCTCCCGGTCCATACGGATATCCGGGCCCATTTTATCTTCAATGGGGCGGGGTGTCAACCTCTCCGGCGCCGGGCGGCGGTTTACCAATTTGTAATTTGACGAAAGCGGACGAACTGTGTAAAATTGTATGGCGTGCCCGGCCGATGACCGGCACCATTCGGATAAGAGAAGAGGCGTCGACTTTCCGTGAAAAACCAAGAGGGAAAACGCGTTCGTGCTCTGCGCTGGCTGTTTCCGCTGGCGCTGGCATATTATGAGATCGTCTTACGCGCCTTTACGCTGGGCGGTGTGTTCCGGGTCGGGACCCTTCTCCTGCTTCCCTTTTGCTGTGCCTTTGGGGGCGTCGGCTGCCTTCTGACCACCCTGTCCAAAAACCGCCGGGTGAACTATGGCGTGACGGCGGCGCTGCTGTTTCTCACGGCGGTGCCTTTTGCCGTGGAGGCGTTCGTCTACCGGGAGTTTCGCATCTTCTACGATCTGCGGGCCGTACTGGGCGGCGCGGGGGACGTGGCGGCCGGCTTTGGCAGCGAGGTCGCCCGGCTGGTGTTCAACCTCCGGGGCATATTTTGCGTCGCGTGCTTTTTGCTGCCCGGCATTTTATATCTGCTTTTCGGCACTGCGCCGAAGGCCATCGGCGGCCGGGACCGGGGCATGGTCCTGGCCCAGTCGGCGGCCTTTTACGTGATCGGCGTGCTCGTCATCCACGCGCTGCCCGCCCTGAGCCGGACCTATGGGGAGGAATACAGCTTCAACGGCGCCGTGGACCGGTTTGGTCTGCTCACCGGCGTGGAGCTGGACACCCGGCACGCGCTGTTCGGCGGCGATACAGGGTTTGAGCAGGTGGAGATGCCCCAGACGCTGGCCGCGTCGGCGTCGGCGCCGGAGGCGGAGGCCCCGGAGGCCTCGACGGAGGCGGTCCCGGAGGCCACCGAGGAGCCCGTCGTGGACTATGGGTACAACCAGTTGGATCTGCCCCTGGACGACCCGGACGGCAAAGCGGACGACGCCACCCGTGAGCTCAACGCCTATGTATCCACCCTCACGCCCTCCAAAAAGAACAAATACACGGGCAGGTTCGCCGGGAAAAATCTCATTATCATCACCGCCGAGGCGTTCACGCGGGAGGTCATCGACCCGGAGCGGACGCCCACGCTGTACCGGCTGGCTACTAAGGGCGTCCAGTTCACCGACTATTACCAGTTCGCCGGCGCGGGCACCAGCGGCGGCGAGTATCAGCAGGTGTTCGGGCTGCTGCCCATGGAGGGGATTGACTCCTTCAAGATCATGACCCGAAAGAGCTATAACATGGCCATCAACCAGGAGCTGGCCATTCGTGGGTATCAGGGCGCGGCCTATCACAACGGCACGTCCACCTTCTACGACCGGGACGAGACGCATGTGCGCCTGGGCTACTCCGACGGCTTTTTGGCCAACGGCAGCGGCCTGGAGGAGCTCACGGGCTCGGACTGGGACACCAGCGACAAGGACCTGTTTGAGAAGACCGTGCCCACCTACATCGACCGACAGCCCTTCTCCTGCTACTACATGACCGTCAGCGCTCACACCCCCTACGGCTTTGACAATAACGCCTGGGCGGCCAAGCACCGGGACGAGGTGGAGGACCTGCCCTACAGCGACAAGGTGAAGGGGTATCTGGCCTCCAATCTGGAGCTGGAGGCCGGCCTGACCTATCTTATCAACACCCTGGAGGAAAAGGGCATCGCGGACGACACGGTCATCTGCATGACCGGCGACCACTTCCCCTACGGCCTGGACGACGGCGGCTCCAGCGAGGGCCTGCCCTATCTGTCGGAGCTGTACGGCTACCAGGTGGAAAACGGCTTCCAGCGGGACCACAACTGCTGGATCCTCTGGTGCGGCGAGCTGGAGGACGAAGAGCCCATCGTCATCGACAGCCCCACCTCCAGCCTGGACATCCTGCCCACGCTGTATAACCTCTTTGGCATCGATTTCGACTCCCGCGTGCTCCCCGGCCGGGACGTGTTCTCCGACGCGCCGGCGCTGGTGTTCACCATGGGGTACGACTGGGCCACCGACCTGGGCCAGTATATCCACGACACGGACACCTTCACCCCCGCCGACCCCAGCGCGACCCTGCCGGCCAATTACGTGGAGAGCATGAAGACCGTGGTGCGCAACAAGGTGCGCTTCTGCTCCGGCGTGCTGGACACGGACTATTACGGGTGGCTGTTCTGGAGCATGTAGCGCCTGTTTAAGCGCTTATTTAAGCATCTGTTTAGCGCCCATTTAGCGCCCAAAGTGGGGCATTTTCGGGACATTTTTGGGCATTTGGGACATTTTGGGGCGTTTTTTGGCCTTTTGGGGCCGTTTTAGCGCCCACTTGCGCCCACATTGCGCGCAGCCGGCGGGGACATACGTCCCCGCCGGCTGCTGTCCTGTGCGCACGCGTCTGATTTCCTTTATTTTCCTTTTTGGCTGTGGAGGGTGTCGGCGATCTGCCGGACCTTCTCGTCGGTCAGGGTGAACTTCTTCACGAAGAAGATGAACGCCACCGTCAGCCCCAGGATGGGCAGGATGGTCATCAGCAGCCGCAGGCCCGTGATGGTACTGGCGCTCTGGGCCACCACCGCGCCGGTCTCGGAGGTGTCCCCCACCAGGCCGATGGCGTCCAGGCCGATGCCGGTGATGAACACGGCGATGCCGGAGGCGGCCTTCACCACGAAGGTCTGCATGGAGAAGATGACGCTTTCCTCCCGGCGGCCGGTCTTCAGCTGGCCGTAGTCCACGGAGCTGGACAGGAACACCGTGGTCAGCACGGTCAAAATGCCGTTGGCGGCGAACACCAGCGCCCCGCACACGCAAAGCAGCAGCAGGTTGGAGCTGAAGCCCAGAAAGCACACCACCAGTATGAGCCCGTAGCCCGCCATCGCCATGGTCAGGGCGCACTTGAAGATGGTCGTGTTGCCCAGCTTCCTGTGCAGCAGGGGGTAGACCACCATCATGCCCAGTATCTGGCAGGCGCCGCCGACGGTGGTGAACACGGTGTAATTGCCCATCCAGCCGGTCCCGCCGAAGTCGTACTTGAAGAAGTAGATGACCAGATTGCTTGTCAGGTACAATGCCCCGTTGATCATCAGGATGGCCAGCACGGTTATCATGGCCTGGTCGTTGCGGAAAAGGGCCTTGAACATCTCCCCCACGGTGGAGGTGGACATCCTGCCGATGTCGTGCTCCTTCACCTTGGCGCAGCAGACGATCTCCGCCGCCACGAACAGCACCGCCACGATCAGCGCGATGCGCCGAAGCCCGTGCGCTCATTGCCGCCGCCCAGAGCGGCCACCGCCAAAAGGGTGCCGACCTGAATGACCGCCGAGCCGATGCCGGCGCAGGTGCGGCCCACCACGGACAGGTTCTCCCGGTCCTTTGGCGTGTCGGTGACGGCGGGTATCATGGACCAGTAGGGGATGTCCATCATGGTATAGGTCACGCCCCAGAGGATGTACACCACGCCGAAATACACCATCAGCCGTGCCTTGCTCATGTCCGGCGCGGCGAACAGGGCGTAGAGGATGAAGGCGTTGAGCACCGTGCCGCTGAGAAGCCAGGGCCGGAACCGGCCCCATTTCGTCCGGGTCTTGGCCACTAAAATACCCATGAACGGGTCGTTCAGCGCGTCGAACACCCGGGCGATCATTAAAATGAGCCCCACGAAGGTGGCCGACAGGCCCAGAATGTCCTGGTAGAAGTACATCACATAGCTGGCGGACAGGGCGTACACCATGTCCTTGCCTACGGCGCCGATACCGAAGGCAGCGGTCTGGGAACGGGTCAGTTTCATGTCTTTCCTCTCCTCTTGATGTAAAATTATGTTAACTGATTGAGCGCTCCTTTGTCTTGTCGATGACGCCCACCGAGGCCAGGAACTTCCGGACAGCCTGGCCGTACTTGTCCGGGTCCAGGATATAGGCGATGGCGTGGGCCGCGTCGGGTATCGTCACGCGGGTCTTGGGGGCGGTGCAGGCGTCGAAGATCTCCCGGCTCATGTCGCAGGGGACGAACCGGTCGTCCTCGCCGTGGATGAGCAGGATGGGGACTTTGGCGTTGGCCACGGCCTTCACCGGGGAGGCGGCCGTCAGGCTGAAGCCGCCGTACAGCCGCGCGCCAAGCAGGATGAAGGGGTACAGGGCGATGGATAGGGCCCCCATGCTGTCCCGTCCCACCTTTTTGATGATGGCGGAGGGGTCGGAGTAGGGGCAGTCGGCCATGATGCCCTTTACCTCGCCGGGCAGGTCCAGGTCGGAGGCCATCAGCACCGTGGCCGCGCCCATGGAAACCCCCGCCAGGACGATGGGCCGGCCGGGCCATTTCTCCGCCGCGTATTTGGCCCAGCCCAGGCAGTCGAACCGCTCCTTCACGCCGAAACAAATGGTCTTGCCGTCGCTCCTGCCGTGGGAGCGCTGGTCCACCAGCAGCAGGTTCATGCCAAGCTGCCGGGCAAGCTTCCCGCCGCCGGCCATGTCCCGCAGAGCGGTGCTCTTGAAGCCGTGGAAGCCTATCAGCAGCGGCGCGTTTTGCTCCGCGGCGGGGTAGTACCGGCCGAACAGCTTCGCTCCGTCGTATGACTGGATCTCGACGGGCTCAAAGGGCACGGCGTCCATCTCGGATATCAGGGCCGTCATCTTCTCCCGGTAGGGGTCGTACTGATGTTCCGGGGGCAGGTCGTAGGGGCTGGCCGTGTGGTCAGCGTGATAAAAGGGGATGCGGTAGGCCACATAGCTCAGCAGCAGCACCAGCGCCAGTACGGCGGCAATTATTAAAACTATGGTCATTTTTCTCCCTCCTTCGCAAACTTATCTAATTATAGAAGATGAAAATGGAAAAATCAATACGTCCGCCGGGCGCGTTCGGTGTTGACAAATCCGCGAAAACGTTTGATAATAAAGGGCGGCGCGGAGGACCCGCGCCATATAACATGAATTAAACTGGGGAGGAAAAAACATGAGAAAAGTGCTTGCGATCCTGCTGGCGGCTGTGATGCTGCTGAGCTGCGGCGCCACCGCTCTGGCGGCGGAGGAAGCGTCTGTTGCCAACAGCTACACGGTCTCCGACATCAGCTTCATCGTCAATGACCAGATCATCGAGCTGACCGGCGTGACCGCCGTGCTGGAGGCCGCCAGCGTCGACGGGTCCCGCGGGTTCCGCATGAGCGTGAACAAGGACGACGAGCCTCTGGGCGAGCTGACCTTCACCTTGCAGGATGACGGCCTTTGCGCCCTGCATATGGACAGCCCCACGCTGGGCGTGAAGGACTACGGCATCGACCTGGCGGCCATCCTGTCCCGGTCCATGAAGAGCGGCATCGACAGTCTCGTCGCCCTTTTGCAGAGCGTGGACACCGACAGCGCGGCGCAGACGATCATCAACGCCCTGCTGCGGACGCCGTCCGCGATCGAGGAGCCTGTGGAGACAGAAGCACCCGAGATGCCCGAGGCCACCGAAGCGCCCACCGTGGGCATCGACGCGGAGGGCGTCGTCGACGTGCTGAGCGAGTGCGTCACCAACGAGACCGAACAGATGGGCGGCGAAGTGGACGGCCCCGACGGCAGCGTGGTCACGATCCCGTACGGCGAGTATGAGATCACCACCGTCACACTGGACACCGAGACCATTGCCAGCATGCTGGATATGGTCAGCCTGAACGGCCAGCCCGCCGGGCTGGGCGACGCCGTCCGGAACGCCGGTGTGGACATCTCGGTCAACATCAAGGGCACGACCGGCGAGGCGGCCAAGCTGGGCCAGTTCAACGTCACCGCCGAAGGCGAGGATCTCTACTTCGTCCTTGGCCTGGACTACTCCAGCGTGAACGCCGAGGACGGCGTGCAGACCAACTGGTCCTGGGGCTCCACCAGCGGCGCCGATCGGGAGACCGCCTCCACTTTCGGCGTGACCCTGACCATCACCTCCACGGAGGGCGAGAACGTGGCGTTCGTCCCCGCGCCTGTGGATGAGAGCGCGCTGGTCATGCTCTCCGACATGACTTCGGAGGAAGCCACGACGGAGCTTACCCAGTCGTTCGTCACGCTGTTGACCGACATGCTGGCGCCTCTGGGCGAGGAAGCCCCTGCGGAGTAAAAAGCCACATAAATAATAAGGCCACTGTAAAGCACGGGTTTTACAGTGGCCTTTTCTTGCCTTTCGCAACGGAATGTGATACCATTCATGCGGGGGTGGGAGCATGGACGAAAAGGCGCGGGCACTGGCCCGGTTCCGGGCGGCGCTGGACGGCGGCGCGGACGCGCAGACGCTGGACGAGGCCCTGTGGGACGCGCTCATAGCCATGCAGGGGGACACGTTCCGCACGGCCAAGGGTCTGGCCTATACCTACCTTATCCGGGAGCGCCGGGACGGCGAGATGAGCGGGGAGATGTTCATCAGCCGCAAGGAGAAGAGCATCACCCAGAGCACCGTGTTCATGGCCTTCCACAAGGCGCTGGAGCTGGGCGGCGTCGTGACCGGTCCCAAAAAGCTGGGTACCTTCGGGGCCAGCTATCTCTACCCGGTGTTTATCCGGCTGGGCGTCATCCGCGAACGGCCGCCGGATGAGCAGATGGCGCTGTTTTGAATTATTTATTTACTATCAGGAAAGGCGAAAAAGATGGACCTGGAAAAGCTGAAGGAGCAGATGGACGAACTGGACGGCCGGATCGGCGCGCTGTTCGCACGCCGGATGGAGCTGAGCGCGGAGCTGGCAAAGGAGCGTCAGGCGCAGGGCCTGGCGCCTGTGGACCTGGTGGGACAGCGGCAGGCCAGGGCACGGTTCCAGCAGGCGGCGGGGGAGAGCCTGGCCGGTTACGCCGGGGTGGTGTACGCCACCTTGCAGGACGTGAGTCAGAGCTATCAGGCCAGTTTACTGCGGGGACCAAGCGAGCTGTGCGCGCGCATTGAAAAAAGCCTGGCCACCACCCGCCAGCTCTTCCCCGAGACGGCCACCGTGGCATGCCAGGGGGTGGAGGGGGCCTATTCCCAGATCGCGGCGGACAAGCTCTTTGACCAGGCGCATATCTCCTATGTGCGCAGCTTCGAGGCCGTGTTCTCCGCCATCGCCAGCGGCTTCTGCCAGTACGGCGTGCTGCCGCTGGAAAACAGCACCGCCGGGTCCGTCAACCGCATATACGATCTGATGATGGCCTATAACTTCAGCATCGTCCGCTCCGTGCGGGTGAAGGTGGACCACAATCTCATGGTCAAGTCCGGCGTGAAAAAAGAGCACATCAAAGAGATATTCTCCCATGAGCAGGCCATTGCCCAGTGCGCGGAGTTTTTGAAGTCCATGCCCGGCGTGAAGGTGACCGTGTGCGAGAACACCGCCGTGGCCGCGAAACGCGTGGCCGAGTCCGACAGGCGGGATATCGCGGCGCTCAGCTCCCACGCCTGCGGGGCGCTGTACGGCCTGGATACCCTGGCCGCCGACGTGCAGGACAAGGGCAACAACTACACCCGCTTCATCTGCATCGGCAAGGAGCCGGAGATATTCCCCGGCGCGGACAGGACCAGCGTCATGCTCACCCTGAGCCACCGGCCGGGGGCACTGTACCGGGTCATGAGCCGTATCACCGCGCTGGGCATCAACCTGACAAAGCTGGAGAGCCGGCCGCTGCCCGACAGGGATTTTGAGTTCATGTTCTACTTCGACCTGGAGACGAGCGTCTACTCCCCCCGGTTCATCCAACTGATGGCCGATTTGGAGGAGCTGTGCGAGACGTTCCGGTATCTGGGCAGCTACTCGGAGATCGTGTGAGGCGTGCTGACATACGAGCTGCAGAGGGCGGGACAAGGGCCAAAATATTATGCCCTGTACCGCTGCATCCGGGACGATATCGCCGCGGGCAACATCCGTCCCGGTGAAAAGCTGCCCTCCAAGCGGGCTCTGGCTGCCCATTTGGGCGTCAGCGCCGTGACGGTGGAGAGCGCCTACCAGCTTCTGGCCGACGAGGGGTATATCCGCTCCCGTGAGCGCAGCGGGTATTACGCGCTGGCCGTGGGCGCGCTGCCGGCGGCTTCGTCCAGGGACAGGGAACCCCTGCGGCTGCTGCCGGAGGAATCGGCGGCGGGCCAGACGGATTTCCCCTATGCCCTGTGGTTCCGGACGCTGCGCCGGGTGATAAGCGACCAGGGCCGGCGGCTGGTGGAGCGGTCCCCCAACGAGGGGTGCGCCGTGCTGCGAAACGCCATTGCCCGGTACCTGCTCCGGTACCGGGGCATGTACGCGCAGCCGGAACAGATCGTGGTGGGCTCCGGCTCCGAGCAGCTTTACGGGGCCGTGGCCCGGATGCTGGGGGGCGATAAGACCTACGCCATCGAGTGGCCCAGCTACGGCCAGATCGAGGCGGTGTACCGGGGCTTTGGCGCGCGCGTGGACAGGCTGCCCATCGGGCCGGAGGGTATCGAGAGCGAGGCTCTGGCGGCCACGAAAGCGGACGTGCTGCACGTGACGCCTTTTCACAGCTGGCCCACCGGCGTCACCGCTCCCGCCGCCAAGCGGTACGAATATCTCCAATGGGCGGACAGGACCGGCGGTTATATCGTGGAGGACGACTTCGACAGCGAGTTCTTCATGCCCGGCAAGCCTCTGGAGAGCCTGTACGCGCTGGACGAGCGGGGACGGGTCATCTATATCAACACCTTTTCCAGAAGCCTGGCTCCGTCCATGCGCATGGGGTATATGATCTTGCCATGGGACCTGGCGCCGGTATATCGGGAGCGGGTGGGGATGTACTCCTGCTCCGTGCCCGTGCTGGAGCAGTACGCTCTGGCGGCGTTCATGGACCAGGGGCACTTCGAGCAGCATCTGAACCGCATGCGCCGGCGGCTCCACGCGGCGGACGGCGAAAAAACTACCGACAGGGAGGAACAGGACGATGTTTGACACGAAAGCGCTGGAATGGACCCGGCGGCCGGAGAGCTTCACGATTTCTGACGATAAGATCGAGATCGTCACAAAGCCCCATACGGACCTGTGGCAGCGGACCTATTACCACTTCCGCAACGACAACGCCCCCGTGCTGCAAATGGCGACGGGGGAGAGGTATTTTTCCTTCACGGTCAAGACGGAATTTGAAAGTAAGCACCGGTTCGACCAGTGCGGCGTGGCGCTGTACCTGGACAGCGAGAACTGGCTGAAGGCGTCCATCGAGTACGAAAACGAGCGCTTCCAGCACCTGGGCAGCGTGGTCACCAACCACGGCTATTCGGACTGGGCCACCACCGAGATCGACGCGGGTATCAAGTCCATGTGGTACCGCTTGAGCCGCCGGGAGGACGATTTTTGTATCGAGTGCTCTCAGGATGGGGTGCGGTTCTCCCAGATGCGGGTGTGCCACATGTGGGAGGCGGCGGGCGAGGTCCGGTTCGGCGTGTACGCGTGCAGTCCGGAGGATTCGTCCTTCCGGGCCGTGTTCACCCATATGGACCTGGGTCCGTGCCAGTGGCGCGCCCACGACGGCCAGCAGCCGGACGAATAAAAACAGCGGCGGCGACAACCCTTCCGTCAGCGCGGGGCGCTGACACCTCCCCTTACACAGGGGAGGCGTCAATAAGGAAGAGGATTTAAATCAAATTGCCGCCTAAAGGCGGCGACATTATGGACGGCCCCTTTGTGTAAAGGGGGCTGGCTCTGGCGCCTATTGGGGTCCCCACGCGGCACGCTTGTCGCGTGGGGAGAGGAGACGCCGCGGGCTATTCGGGGTTTGCCGCTTGCGGCGAATCCCGACCTAGCCACGCGAGCGGCGACGATGACTGGGGGATTGTAACGTTAGTTTCACTGTCCGACGGCAATCCCCCCGCCCGCCGATGGCGGGCACCCCCCTTTGACAAGGGGGGCTTTCCATATGGAAGCGGCGGGCGCCGCTAAATCAAATTGCCGCCTAAAAGGCGGCAACCTTATTACCAGGGCTCCCAACGGGCACGCCTGCCCGTTGGGAAAAAGGAGACGCCGCGGGCTATTCAGGGTTTGCCGCTTGCGGCGAATCCCGGGCTAGCTACGCGAGCGGCGACGAAAGCTCCTTGACGGCCCGGTCAAAATCGCTCTCCAACTGCCTCATCTCCCGTGCGCGGTAAAGCTCAAACTCCCGCTCCGCTTTTTCTACGGCCTCCTTGTGGGAGACGCTGCCCTTGCCCTCCAGAAGCGGACGGCGGTTGCCCAAAAGCTGCCGATCCAGCTCCTCCGCCCAGTCCTGCATGGTCATGGCGTGTTCCTCCAATGCCTGGAGTTCGGCGTAGTCCAGAAACTGCGAGACCAGCAGATTGAGCACCTGTAATTCCTTCTCCGTCAGATAGTTTTTCGCGACGCGCACGTCGTCCCTGGTGACATAGATGCCCTTGAAATTTGTCATGCCCACCAGGGGCTTTTCGCTGTCCGAACGCTGGTATATGATCTCCGCCGCGGTGTGTTGGTGGGCGGCGTAGTGCATCTTGTTCTGGACTGTGGCGAAAAATTCCCGCGTCAACTCTGCCCTTGGATCGTAGTCGATGGCCGTGGCGTAGATGTCCGTGACCTGCTGGTACAGGTTGCGCTCGCTGGAGCGGATGTCCCGGACCCTTTGCAGCAGCTCCCGGAAGTACCGGCCGCCGCCGTTTTTCAGGCGCTCGTCGTCCAGGGCAAAGCCCTTGCGTATGTACTCGTTCAGCCGCTTCGTGGCCCACTGGCGGAACTGGGTGCCCCGCAGGGACTTGACCCGGTAGCCCACGGAAATGATCACGTCCAGGTTGTAGTAGTCGATTTGCCGCTCTACCTGCCGGGAGCCCTCTTGTTGAACTGTTGCAAATTTTGCAACAGTTGCCGCCTGTTCCAGCTCGCCTTCCTCGAACACGTTTTTGATATGCCGGGAAACGGTCGATTTGTCCCGGTCAAAAAGCGCCGCCATCTGGTCCAGGGAAAGCCAGACGGTATCCTCGTCCATGCGCACGTCCAGGGATACGGCGCCGTCGTCGGTCTTAAAAATAATGAGATGCTCGTTGTTCATATGTCAAAACCTCTTGTTCGTCACTCTCCGTATGGATAACAGTGCTCTGCCTTGGACTGAAATTCACGCAGTCTCGCGATCTTTCCGCTTTCATCAAAATCGGCGATGGTCACCCCGTCAAAGGCGTCGGTCGCGCCGTCGTACTGGCACTTGAAATACCATTCCGCCACGGCCGTGCGGCCCGTCTCCAGTACCCGCTTCACCGACCACTCCAGGACCCGGCCTCTTTCGTTCCAATCGCTGAACCACCGCAATATTTGGGAAAGACCGCGATACTCCGGGCCGTAGCACTCGGTGTATATCGCGTCGTCGGAAAATGTGTTTCTGACCGTCTCCACATCCGCGTCTATCCACGCGCGAAAGTATCTGCGAATGACCTCTTCCATGTATGCCCCTCCACGAAATGGGTTTCGGCGGTCCGCCGCTATGCAAATGGGGACCCGCAGGCGGGTCCCCATGGTCGTTTATAAGAGTATTCGACGCCTTAGCACTTTTCCCAAATCGTCGCGACGCCCATGCCGCCGCCGATGCACAGAGTGGCCAGGCCCAGCTTGGCCTCGGGACGCTTCTGCATTTCGTGCACCAGGGTGACGATGATGCGCGCGCCGGAGGCGCCAACGGGGTGGCCCATGGCGATGGCGCCGCCGTTGACGTTGACCTTGCTCATGTCAAAGTGCAGCTCCCGGGCCACGGCGATGGACTGGGCCGCGAAGGCCTCGTTGGCCTCGATCAGGTCCATGTCGTCGATGGTCATGTTGGCGCGCTCCAGAGCCTGCCGGGTGGCGGGCACGGGGCCGACGCCCATGATCTTCGGGTCCACGCCGCCCTGGCCGTAGCTGACCAGTTTGGCCATGGGCTTCAGGCCGTACTTCTCCACGGCCTCGCCGGAGGCGATGATGATGCAGGCCGCGCCGTCGTTGATGCCGGAGGCGTTGGCGGCGGTGACGCGCTGGACATGCTTCTTGGTGTCGGCCTCATGGACCTCGGTGGGCTGGAAGGTGTGCACGATCTCGTCCTCCACACCCTCGGGGCCTACGGGGAACGCGCCGCGCAGCTTGGCGATGCTCTCGGCGGTCACGCCTTTGCGGGGGAACTCGTCCACCTTGAACTCCACGGTCTCCTTCTTGACCTTCACGGGCACGGGGACGATCTCGTCGTCGAACTTGCCGGCGGCCTGAGCGGCCTCGGTCTTCTGCTGGCTGGAGGCGGCGAAGGCGTCCAGCTCCTCGCGGGTGATGCCCCACACGTCGCAGATATTCTCGGCGGTGGTGCCCATGTGGTAGTTGTTATACGCGTCCCACAGGCCGTCCTTGATCATGGTATCCACCAGCTTGGTGTCGTTCATGCGGGCACCCATACGGGTGGCGGGGGAGGCGTAAGGAGCCATCGTCATGCTCTCCATGCCGCCGGCCACGATCACGTCGGCGTCGCCGGCGCTGATGGCGCGGGCAGCCTCGATGACGCTCTTCATGCCGGAGCCGCAGACCATGCCCACGGTGTACGCGGGGACGGACAGGGGCAGACCGGCCTTGATGCCCACCTGGCGGGCCGGGTTCTGGCCAAGACCTGCGGTCAGGATGCAGCCGAACATGAGCTCGTCCACGTTCTCCGGAGCCAGGTTGGCCCGCTTGAGAGCTTCCTTCACCACGATGGCACCCAGGTCCACGGCGGGGGTCTTGGCCAGCGAGCCCTGGAAGCTGCCAATGGCGGTACGGCAGCAGTTCACGAGATAGATGTCTTTCACGGAAAGTTCCTCCTTAATAAAATTACGAAATCAGCAGGCGCCCCAAGGCGCCGGGGTCACGACTTTGTAGATTTTTTGTCATTGCCCAGTCAGGGAAAGTATATTACACGCCTCTGTAAAAGTCAAGTGCGGCGGGCGATTTTCCCCGGTCTGCGGAGGCGCGGTTATCCGGCGGACGGGGTGCAACTGATTTTAGTTGCAACCGTTTTCCCGCCGTGCTATACTGATACCGGATGGAGGTATGACCGTGGGACAAAAGGAAAAGCTGATAGAGAAGCTGAAAGCCAAGCCAAAGACGTTCACCTTTGATGACGCGGAGGCGCTTTTGCGGTATTTTTCCTACAAGCGCTCCAACAAGGGCCGCACCAGCGGCTCGCGGGTCATGTTCGTCAGCGACACATACGCCCCGATCTTGCTCCACAAACCCCACCCTCGAAAGGAGCTTATGGAGTACCAGGTCAAGCAGCTCATAGAGATTTTGGACGAGGAGGGTCTGATATGAGCAACACGATGGAATATAAAGGCTATATCGGCAGCGTGGAATTTACGGAGGCGGACGGCGTGTTCTTCGGAAAGGTGCTGGGCATCCGGGCGCTGATCTCCTATGAGAGGACCACCGCAAAAGAGCTGATCGATGACTTCCACGGCGCTGTGGACGATTACCTGGCGCTGTGCGAGGAAAACGGCGTCGAGCCGGAAAAGGCGTATAAGGGCAGCTTTAATGTGCGGGTGTCGCCGGAACTGCACCGACAGGCCGTGACCTATGCCGCCGCACACCAAATGACCCTCAACAGCTTCGTGGAAAAAGCCATGCGAAGCTCGCTGGGGTCCCAAAGCTGACGCGACAGGAACCATGAAACGAGGAAGGACGCGCGAATACGCGTCCTTCCTCGTTACCCGGCACAAAATGCGCCTCAAGGGGGGAGGCGCTCCTTCTCCCCGACAAGGGGAAGTTATCGTATTGGTCCACCGATGTTCAATTCCTGCCGCCATAACGGGGCGTCGCCATCATCGGCCCAATACTCATCCATCGCCTGTATCCTTCCGTTGCTGATGTGAATGAATGAGACGACGTGAAAGGAAGCGGATCTATCATGCGGGTAAACGCGGGTCACAGTGATAAGCAGGTCCCCTGTCCGCTCAATTCTTTCAACTTCCCCGTCCCAATCACCGGGATAGTCGCAATTTGCTTTTATGTATTCCGCAACTGTGAAATGCTCATTGGTACAATGCCAGTTAATATAGGCGTCATCGGCGAAATATTCCCTTAAAGCGGCTCTGTCCTGCGATAAAACAGCGCTCCAGAATTGGCATATATCCATAACAGAATGCCTCCATAACTACCGATTTGTCAACCGACCGCCGTCGGCGGACGGGTTGCTGTCGAGCTTATCCAGCAGCGAAGCGATCAGCGCGTTGACGCGCTCCGGCGCGTCCGTGTTGGAATTGTGTCCCGCGTCGGCGATCCACGCAAGCGGTATCCCGGTCCTCTTGTGCCAGGCCCTGTTATACCGTATGCAGGAGCCGGCGTGGTCCTTCTCCCCGCATATGAGCAGGGCGGGACAGTGGAGCTGATAGGGCAGATCGGCCTCTATAGCCTGGGCCAAAATACGATAGCCGTGCCCGGCCAGCTTCGCGTACCGGGCCTTGTCGCCGTCGTAGACCAGCATCATGTCCCGCATCAGCGACCGGCCGTAGGCGGACGCGGCCACGCCGTTTGGCCCCTGCTTCAGGAGCCATTTCCAGGGGTAGTACCGGTACACCGGCTCCATGCGCTTCAAAAGCCACAGTTCTATGGCCGTCAGGTAGGACCGTTGCAGCGGGGCAGAGTCAATGGAGACGAAGCCTCGCAGCTTGTCCGGGAATAGTTCGGCGTACATCTGGCCCAGGTAGCCGCCCATGGACTGGCCGACGATGACCGGGTCGGCTATATTTTCCCCCGTGAGTATCCCGTCCAGCCACAGGGCCTTGTCCCGGAGGCTGAAATCGAACCGGAAGGGCCAGGAGGCACCGTGCCCCGGCGCGTCCCACACGAAAACGGTGCGCTTGCCCGCGAAAAATTCCACCTGTCTGTCGAACAGCCGGTGGTCGGCGGTCAGTCCCGGCAGAAATACCAGCGCCGGACCGGAAGCAGGCTGCGCATCTATCCAATAGCGGATGGGGCCGCAGGGCGTGTCAAAGGTCTTTTCCTCCATGGACAACGCCTCCTTTCATATTGTTTTGCAGCCAGCGGACGGCGCAGTGGGCCAGGCACGCCGCGCCGATGGGCAGCGCGTCCTCGTTGAAGCGGACCTTGGGGTTATGGGCCGGCCAGGCGCCCCGCTCGTCCAGGTAACCGGCGGACAGGTACATGAACGCCGCCGGGACCCTCTCCGCCACCAGGGCAAAGTCCTCGCTGGCGCTGGCCTGTACGTTCGGGTAGGGCGTGGCGCCGGGGAAGTCCATCTCCCGCATATAGCCCACCATCTCATTGACCAGCTTTTCGTCGCAGATAAGCGGCGGCACGCCGGAGGTCATCTCCACCTGGGCGCTGCCGCCGTACACGGCGGCCACGGCCGGGACGATCTCCTGCAAGCGCCGGACCAGCTTGTCCCGGGCCTCGGGCTTGTCCGTGCGGAGGGTGCCCTGGAGCATAGCGGTGTCCGGGATGATGTTGGCCGCGGAGCCGGCGGTGAACTGGCCCACGGTCAGCACACAGGCGCGGGAGGGGTCGCTCTCCCGCGCGATCAGCTCCTGCAGGGCCAGGTGGATGTGCACGCCGATGTTGATGGGGTCCACGCTGGTGTGGGGGTATGCCCCGTGGCCGCCGTGGCCCTGGATCGTGATGACAAAGCGGTCATGGGAGAACATCATGGTGCCGCCGGCGTTGTACATGTAGATGCCCACGGGCATTTGGCCGGGACTGACGTGACAGGCCAGCGCCGCGTCCACACCGTCCAGGATGCCGTGCTCGATCATGTTCCGGCTGCCCTCAAAGATCTCCTCCGCGGGCTGGAACATGAACCGGACCGTGCCCTCCAGGTCGCCCTCCGTCTCCTTGAGCATGCGGGCCGCCGTCAGGAGCATGGCGGCGTGGTTATCGTGGCCGCAGGTGTGGGCCGCGCTGCCGGTGGGGCAGGCGAAAGGCTCGCCGCTGTCCTCCGGCATGGGCAGCGCGTCCATGTCCGCCCGCAGCAGCAGGGTCTTGCCGCCGTGCCCCAGGGTTGCCGTCACGCCCTCGCCGCATTCCGCCGGCTCCAGGCCGTATTCCCGCAGCTTGTCCATGACGTACGCCTTCGTCTTGGGCAGGTGCAGACCCGCCTCCGCGTTGGCGTGCATGTGCCGCCGGTCGGCCACCGTATCGGCCCGCAGGGCCAGGGCCCGTTCATAGTAATTCGTCATGTGTTTTTTACCTCTCTCTCGAAAAGCGTTGTGAGCGCCCGGATCTTGGCGGCCAGCTCCGGCGTGGCCTGGCCGGGGGTCATGCGCCACTGCCAGTTGCCCACCGGGTCGCCGGGCCGGTTCATCCGGGCCGTATCGTCCAGACCCAGATAGTCCTGCATCTGCGCCACGAACAGGCGGGAGGGGGAGCCCATGCCGCCCCGGAGCATGCCCCAGTCGCAGCCTTCCGCCTGATTGAGGCCCAGGTAAGCCCTGGCCACGGCCAGGTCCCGCGGGTCCACGGCGGCCAGCCAGCCCATGATGGTGGAGTTGTCGTGGGTGCCGGTGTAGCACACACTGTTCACCGGGCAGCGGTGGGGCATATTGTCGCTGGGTCCCTGGTGGTCAAAGGCGAACTCCAGTATCTTCATGCCGGGAAAGCCGGACAGGTCCAACAGCGCACGGACCTCCGGCGTGACAAAGCCCAGGTCCTCGGCGATGATGAAGCTGTGGGGGAATTTCTCCCGGAGCATGTTGACGAACGCCGCGCCGGGTCCCGGCTCCCAGTGGCCGGTGGCGGCGGTGGGGTCGCCGTAGGGCACGGCCCAATAGCTCTCCAGCCCCCGGAAATGGTCCACGCGCGCCACGTCGAACCGCTCCAGCGTGCTGCGCATCCGGGCCTCCCACCAGCTAAACCCGTCGGCCTCCATGGCCTTCCAGTCGTAGATGGGATTGCCCCAGAGCTGGCCGTCGGCGGTAAAGGCGTCCGGCGGCACCCCGGCCACCACGGTGGGGATGTTGTCCCGGTCCAGCAGGAACTTCTGCGGGTTGGCCCACACGTCGGCGGAGTCCAGCGCCACGTAAATGGGCAGGTCGCCGATGGTCTGCACGCCCTTTTCGGCGGCGTAGGCCTTGAGCGCGTCCCACTGTTTTTGGAAGAGATATTGCAGATAGGTGAAGAATCTTACGTCCCGGTCCAGCTTTTTGGCCCATCGGGCCACGGCGCTGCCCCGGCGCAGACGGATGTCCTCGTCGGGCCACGCTGTCCAGGCGACCATGTTGAAATGGCGCTTCAGGGCCATGAACAGGGCGTAATCGGGCAGCCAGTACCGGTTTTTCGTCAGGAACCGGGCCACGTCCGTTTTATCCCGGTCCCAGCCGCGCTGGAAAGCCTTTTCCAGCAGGTCGAACCGGGCCTGGTAGACCGCGCCGTAGTCCACACGGGCGGGGTCGCCGCCCCAGCAGGGAGCGGCGGCCTCGTCCGGGGTGAGAAGTCCGTCGGCGATGAGCATGTCCGGGTCTATGTAATAGGGGTTGCCCGCGAAGGCGGAGAAGGACTGATAGGGGGAGTCGCCGTAGCTGATGGGTCCCACGGGGAGCATCTGCCAGTATTTCTGGCCGGCGTCCGCCAAAAAGTCCACGAAGTCATAGGCGGCCTGTCCCAGTGTCCCGATGCCGTAGGGAGAGGGGAGAGACGAGACGGAGAGCAGGATACCTGCCGCGCGCTGCATAAGCTGTCATCCTTTCTTGTCTGTGTAGTTTCGAGCGGGGGGGAGCTGACCGCTAGTCCACGGTCAGCTCATAGGCGTCCAGGATGGGGCTTTCCTCGCCGTCCTCCGGCACGGCGTGGCGGATGGTCACCTCATCGCCTGCGTTCAGAACGATCACGTTCCTGTCCTGTGCGGCGGAGAGGGCGTAGAACACGTCCTCGTCCTCCAGACGGATATAGTACCAGCTCACCCCGTCCAGCACGGCCGTGCGTATCTCGGCGACGGTCCCGGCGCTCTCGGCCTGCACGTCGGGCACGTCGGTGCCGGTCACGGCCACGCCTCTTTCGGACAGCATCTTGATATACGTCCGCTCGCACTCCGGCACCGTCGTTCCCGTGGCCACGATCTGGTACTGGGCCACGTTCACCATGGCGTAGCACTTGACCAGATTTGTCGCGTCCATCAGGGGGATGAAATAGGTGGGCTGGCCGGAGATGTTGAGCAGCAGGGGGAACGTGGCGGTATAGCCCAGGTCCTGGACCACACCCATGGCGGAGGCTCTGGCCGCGGCCTCGGTGGCGCCGGGGGCCACATAGTATTTTGTCTCCTTGGTGCGCATGTTGCACAGCAGGAAACCCAGGTTGGACTGGTCCGCGTTGGCGCTGGTGACGCCGGTGTAGACGTACACGTCGTCGTTCATGGCGATGTAGTTGTACCCGTCCGTGGTCATGGTCACGTCCCGCTGGCCCAGCAGGGAGTTGATGAAGCCGTGGACCATGGTGCCGTGGTAGTCGTACTGCTCCATGATGAGGCTGGGGGTGTACACCGTGTCTACCCAGGCGGGGACTTCTTCATAGTACCGGCTCTCGCCGGTGACCGCGTCCATGAGCACCGCGCCCTGGATGTCCCGGCCGCCGAACAGGCCGATGGTCTTCACCAGCCGGGGGGCGATCCACCAGGGGTGGCCGTCCTCGTCGATCTCAAATTCCGGCGTGGAGAACATCATGGTGGGGTACTGGAACCGCAGGTGGCGGGTCACCTTCCGGTTCAGGGGCTCGGAGAAGGAGTACTTCATCCCCTCGTCCAGGCGCACCACGCTGGCCTGCTGGGTCACCATATCCACCACCACGTAGGCGGGCAGGCCGGTGCCCCGGTTGGTGAACCACTTGAACAGGTCCGCGTAGTTGATGGGGGCCACTCGCACGGGCCGGCCCTGATAGTTTATCTGGGTGGAGTCGTTGGAGTACTCAAACTGGCTCACCATATCGCTGAGGGTGCCCATCTGCCGGTCTCCCAGGTAGTTGGCGCTGGTCCTGTCCAGGGTGGGTATCTCGTTGAAGGAGATCTGGGCCACTTCCTCGGCGAAGTCCCCGGTCTGCACGTCCAGCAGGTCCCGGTAGGCGCCGGCGCGGAATATGGGCGCGGAGATGATCTTGCCCACCAGCGCCGTCAGCAGCACCACACCCAGCAATATACCCACCACCAGACAGTGGCGCTTGATGAAACGGAACCCGTCGCCGATCCTCTGCCTGGGCGTGCGGACCACGTGCACCTCGCTGTCCTTGTCCCCCGTCACGGTGTCCTTCACCGTGGTCAGTACCGTGCATCCGATGTACACGGCGCACAGGAAGATCAGGAAGGAGTAGAAGCTCCCGTCCTGAAAGTTGATGGCGGGCAGGGAGATGTAAAAGTAGACGAACCCCGCCGCCGCCGTGGCGGCCAGGCTGACGAGCACCCGTCCGGCCTTGCCCTTCGGCAGGCGCATCTTGCGTTTTTTCCCGTTCATAAAAAATCTCCTCTCCTGTTGTCAGTCCAAGCCTCGTTCCATTTTCAGCCGCCGGATGTCGGACCCGGCGAAGGACAGGACCTGGTATTCCCCCTCCAGCCGGGACATGATCTGGGGCGTGTACCGCCGGGCCATCTGCACGGCGGTGAGATTCGTGCTGGCCACGGTCTTTTTGTGGGCCAGCAGCCGGGTGTTGATAAGCGTATACAGGGCGCTGCGGGAAAATTCCGTGACCATCTCCGTGCCCAGATCGTCCAGGACCAGCAGGTCACATTCGCACATGCGCCGGACATGCCCGGCGGCTTTGGCCGCGTCTTCCTCGTCCTTTGAGAATTTCTGGGTCTCGAAGGCGTCCAGCGCCTCCACGGCCGTCTCGTACGCCACGGAAAAGCCCTGACGGGCCACCTCCCTGGCGATGCAGGCGGACAAAAACGTCTTGCCCAGGCCTGTGCCTCCCCGGAAGAGATAGCTCTCCCGCCGGCGGCCGAAGTCCAGAGCGTAATCGTAGCATATGCCGAACACCGTCTCCATCTGGGTCCGGGGGGATATGCCGGAGGCCGGGTCGGGCCGGTCGTCGTACAGCCCCAGGTCGAAGGTGCCGAAGCTCTCATTGCCCAGTTTCAAAAGGGCGGACAGGTCTTTGGCCTGGGCCTGATCGTAAAGTTTTTGCAGGCACGCGCACATGTGCCCGTGGACATAGCCCGTGTCCCGGCATTTGGGGCAGTCCCAGGCCCCGTCCAGATAGTCCGTGGGCCAGCCGTTCGCCACCAGCATTTCCGCGCGGCGGCGCTGCAGGTCCAGGCTCTCCCGCTGCAGGTCCTGTACGCTCCGGCCGGGGTCCAGCGCCTGGGGGATGAGCGCCGCGATCTGCCCGTCCAGGCGCCGAAGCTGGGGCAGCCTGGCGTACACTTCCTCATGGCGCCGACGGTCCGTCTGCACCGCCTGGCGGCGGATATTCTCTTTTTCCTCTCTGGCCTGGGCCAGCAGCCGTCCGTTCATGGCGGTCACCCTCCGCTGTTCTTATACCGTTGGCGCAGCTTGCGCATCCGCTCCAGCTCCCCGGCGTCCGGGGCGGAGGCGGCGGCGTCGGCCGGCCTGGGCCGGTCGGAGTTCCTGCGGTCGCCTTTTTCGATCTCGTCCACCGTGTGCAGACCCTTGCCGTGCCAGGACTGGACGATGGAGTTCATGTACCGCCACTTCAGCTCGCCTGTGTTGGTGACGGTCCTGTCCGCCGCCAGGGCCAGCGCCTCCGGGCCGAAGCCCAGGTCGATCCAGCTCATGACGTACTTTTTTTCCGTGGCGGAAAGCTCCCGGTTACGGATGCCCATGGCCCGCTGTATCTGCCCGGCCAGGGACTTGCGCCTGGCCAGCCGGGCCAGATAGCTCTCCGCCTGGTCATAGGTCATGATCTCCCGGTTGAACCAGACGTAGGCCTCCTTTTCGATGGTGGCGAAGCCCAGATTCCGGGTGGCGCCGTAGCGCTCGTCGTGTTCCTCCTTGCAGTGCTGAATGAGCAGCATGATGACCTCCGGGGGCAGAGCCAGGTCGTCGTATATGCCGAAGAGCTTTTTCAGGTCCGTGGAGCTGAGCACCCGGCCAAGGGCCTGCTGGACCTCCTTCACCAGGTCCTGAAAGGCCGGGTCCGACTGGCTCCGGCGGGCCACGTCCGCCGCCTGGTACTCGGGAAGCTCCTGCCGGGGGCCGGGCGCCGGCTCCTCCTCCGGCGGACGCAGCAGCCCCAGCCGCTCCAGCCGCTCCGCGATGCCGCTCACGGCGCGGACGGACAGGCGCAGCGCCCTGGCGGCACGGTCCACGTCCAGGACCCCGCCTTCCTTCACCAGGTAGAGGTATAGGAGCGCTCCGTCCCCGTCCCCGGCGGCCAGAAGCGCCTCGGCGTCGTGCAGCGGCACGGCCAAAAGCGCCGGGCGGTTGAGTTTTAATCTTCCGTCGTCCATGCAGCGTTTTCCTTATCTTTTGCGATAGAGGTCATTATACCATTTTCCGAACAGGGTGACAAGTTTTTGCTTAAAAGGGACACTGGTGCTATAATGGCCGCAGGAGGGACCGTCATGGAAAAGTACGTCGATCTGCATATCCACACCACCGCCTCGGACGGGACGCTGACGCCCCGGCAGGCGGTAGAATTGGCGCGCTCGCTTGGCCTGGCCGCCGTCGCCATCACGGACCACGACACTACGTCGGGCCTGGGGGAGGCTGCCCGCGCGGGAGCGGAGCTGGGCGTGGAGGTGGTACCGGGGCTGGAGCTGTCCGCCGGGTATCGGGATAAGAACGTGCACATTTTGGGCTATTTCATCGACCCGGATGCGCCCGCTTTGCGCGCGGCGCTGGACTGGTTCGTCCGGGAGCGCAAAAGCCGCAACGAGCGGATCGTCGCGGCGCTGGCGGCGGACGGGTTCCATATCTCCATGGGCGAGCTGGAGGCGGCCTGGCCGGCCACGGTCCTGGGCCGGCCCCACATCGCCGAGGCCCTGGTGCGGCGGGGCTATGCCGCCGGCATCGACGAGGCCTTCGACCGGTTTTTGAACCGTGGCCGGCCCTATTACCGGCCCCGGCGGCGCATGCCCATGGATAGGGCCGTGGCGGCCGTCCTGGCCTCCGGGGGGATCGCCTGCGTCGCCCACCCGCTGCAATACGGCTTCCCGCCGGATGAATTGGAGGCGTTTTTGCGCGCGGCGAAGACGGCCGGGTGCGCGGCGCTGGAGGCGTACTATTCCAAATATTCCCAGGCCCAACAGGCGGCGCTGCGGGCTATGGCGGCCCGGCTGGGCCTGGCGGTGTCCGGCGGCAGCGATTTTCACGGGGACCGGAAGCCGGACATTCAGATGGGCTCCGGCGTGGACGGGTCCCTGCGCGTGCCCTATGGCCTGCTGGAGGTCCTGCGGACCGCGGCGCGGCGCGGGGATGGTTGAATTTGCCGCCAGAAATTGGGATTTGCTCTTGTTTTATGGAGGGAAACTGTTTATAATATAACAGATTATGCGGTTTTTGGGACAGGTGGCATGTGCCGCGGCCGCGGCCGCACGCTGAGAGGAAACTATGTTGGAGCTTGTTGCGCCCGCGGGAAGCGTGGAGGCGGTCATCGCCGCCGTGCAGAACGGGGCCGATACGGTATATATGGCCCAGGGGCTCACCGCTCTTGGGAGCCATGAGCGCGCCTTTGACCGGGACGAGCTGGTCCGGAGCATCCGATATTGCCGGGTGCGCGGGTGCGGGGCGGTGGTGTCCGTCCCCGGCCTGTACGCGGACGAGAACATGGGCCGGGCGCTGGAGCTGGCCCTGTTCGCCGCGCGGGAGGGCGCGGACGCGCTGATCGTGCGGGACCTGGGTCTTGTGTCGGTGCTGCGCCGGGCGCTGCCGGACATGCCCCTTTGGGGGGATGTCCGCTTGGGCGTTACCAGCGCGGAGGGGGCCGCCGCGGCCGCGGCGCTGGGTCTGCGCCGGATATTCCTGGCACCGGAGCTGACCATGGAGCAGATCGCCGCCATCGCCGGGGCCAGCCCCGTGCCCGCGGCGGTGTACGTCCACGGGCCCGTTTGCGTGGCCCACGGCGGACAGTGTTACATAGGCGCTCTGGCCCATGAGCACAGAAGCGACAACTGCATGCGCTGCGACATGCCATGCCGGGGCCGGTTCTCCCTGGGGGGCCGGATGGACGAGCACCCCCTGGCCATGGCCGACGTGTATCTCATGGAGCACCTGGAGGCGCTGGAGACCATGGGCGTGGCCGGCGCCGTCATCGAGGGCCGGGGCCGGAGGCCGGAGTACGTGGCCTATACCACCCGGCTGTATGCCCGCGCCCTGCGGGAAAAGCTCCTGCCCACCGCGGAAGAAAAACACGACCTGCTGTATGCCTTCTCCGCCGCCGGACTGTCCGACGGCTACTATACCGGCGAGGCCGGACCGGGGATGTTCGCCCCGGCGCCCGCCGCCGACCGCACCCCGTCCCGGTTCTATTCCGAGCTGCGCAAGCGCTACATGAGCGGGGAGCTGCGCCGGGTGCCGGTGAAGTTTTACGCCGTGCTGCGCCCCGGGGAACCTGCCCTGTTCGGCGTGGAGGACGACCGGGGCAACCGGGCCGCCGTCCGGGGCTACGAGCCCATCGACCTGGGCCGTCAGGGCGTGACCGAGGCCCGGATACGGGAAATTTTATACCGGACCGGCGGAACGCCCTTCAACTGCGTGGAGGTCAAGTGCGCCATCGCGCCCGATCTGGACTATCCGGACGAGGCGGTGGAGTCTGCCCGCCGGGAGCTTTTGGGCCAGCTCGCGGACAGGACCCGCGTGCCCCACCCGGCGGCCAGGGGGGACCTGCCCCCCAAGCCCGCGGACCAGGGCCTTTCCGGCCCGCCGAAGCTCATCCTCCAGGTGACGAGAGCGGAGCAGCTCACGGCGGAGCTGGCCGCTATGGCGCCGGACCTTCTGTACGTGCCGGCGGAGATACTGGCCGCGGGCAGCGGCGCGCTGGCCCATTTTCTGGACAGGGGCGTCCAGATCGTGGCGGCGCTGCCCCGTGTGGTGTCGGAGGCGGAGAGCCCCGTGCTGCGGGAGCTGCTGGCCGCGCTGCGGGACCGGGGCGTCACCCAGGCGCTGGTCAATAACCTGGGACTTTTGCCGGCGGTGCGTCAGGCGGGCATGGAGCCTCGGGGCGACCTGGGCCTGAACGCGGCCAATTCCTGGTCGCTGCAATTTCTGGGCCGGTGCGGGTTCCGGTCCGTGACCGCGTCCTGCGAGCTCACGGCCCGGCAGATCGGCGCGCTGGTCAAGCCCGTGGACACGGAGATGGTGGTCTACGGCCGCCTGCCCGTGATGGTCACGGAGCACTGTGTCATCCGCAACAGCGCCGGGCGCTGCTCCTGCGCCACGCCCACCAGCATGTCGGACGCCTTTGGGAGCGTCTATCCGGTGGAAAAGGAATTCGGCTGCCGGAACACGGTCTACGACGCACGCAAGACCTTCCTGGCCGACCACCCGGAGACCTATACCGGCGTGGGGCTGTGGGGGGCGCGGCTGCTGTTCACCACGGAGAGCCCCCGTGAGTGCGTACAGGTGACCCGGCGGTATAAGGGCGAGAGCGATTACCTGCCCACAAACGCCAGCCGGGGCGCCTATCAGAAAGGAGCGCTATGAAGCTGATCCTTGCCTCCGCCTCCCCACGGCGGCGGGAGCTTTTGGGCCATCTGGGCCTGCCCTTCGACGTGATACCGGCCACGGGGCCGGAGACGCCGCCGGCGGGCGCGGACGCCGGCCAGACGGCGCTGGCCCTGTCCCGGGCCAAGGCGCGGGAGGTGGCGGATAAATACCCGGACGCGGTGGTCATCGGCGCGGACACGGTGGTGGAGCTGGACGGGGATATCCTGGGCAAGCCCCGTGACCAGGCCGACGCCAAACGGATGCTGCGCCTTCTCAGCGGCCGGGAGCACCGGGTCTATACCGGCGTGACGGTGATAGCGGGCGAACGCGCGGAGAGCGCCTGGGAGCGGACGCGGGTCTTTTTCCGGCCCATGACGGAGCATGAGATCGCCGCCTACGTGGCCACCGGGGAGCCCATGGACAAGGCCGGGGCCTACGGCTATCAGGGCCGGGCGGGCCTTTACGTGGAGAAGATCGAGGGAGACTATTTCAACGTTGTCGGCCTGCCGCTGTGCAGACTGGGCCGGATGCTTGCAAAACTGGGAGTCAGACTGCCTTGAAGGAATACATCAGGAAATACGGCGTGCGCATAGGCGCGGCCGTCATCGCCGTGGCGCTGATCGTGGCGCTGGTCACCGGCCTGCTGAACGGCCGGGCGGGGCTGCTCGCCAACATCACCGGCGCTCTCGCCAGCCCCGTGGGCCAGGCGGCGGCCTCCGCCGTGGACTGGATAGAGGGCCTTTACGGCTATATCTACAAGTATGACCAGCTTGTGGCGGAGAACAACGCCCTGCGGGCACAGCTTGCCGAGGCGCAGCAATCGGCCATCGACGCGAGCCAGTACAAGGAGGAAAACGACCGGCTGCGGGAGCTTTTGAACTTCGCCGAGAAGCACACCGATTACGTCATGGAATCGGCCAAGATCACCGAGTGGTCCAGCTCCAACTGGGAGAGCACCTTCCGGCTGTCCAAGGGCTCGTCCAACGCCACCAACCCCTTTGAGGTGGGCGACTGCGTGATCACCGAATACGGCGCGCTGGTGGGCCAGGTCATCGAGCTGGGGGACACCTGGTGCACCGTCCGCACGGTCATCGACTCGGCCATCGACGTGGGCGCTCTCGTCGGCGAGGCCGGCGCGGTGGGCATGTGCGTGGGCGACTTCGCGCTCATGCAGGAGGGCTGTCTGCGCCTGACGTATCTTTCCGAGAACGCTCAGCTCATCGAGGACGAGGCGGTGCTCACCTCCGGCCGCGGCTCCATCCCCCAGGGCCTGGTCATCGGCTACATCCGCTCCGTGCTCAGCGAGGGCAACGGCCAGACGCTGTACGGCGTGGTGGAGCCCGCCTGCGATCTGGGCAGCCTGAGCCAGGTGTTCGTGATCACGGACTTCACCGTGCAGGAGTGACGGGCTATGTTACTTGACTTAATAGATCTGTCCAAGCTCCGGCGGGCCATCGTGTACGGCCTTATGCTGGCGGGCGCGTTCATTTTGCAGAACCTGATCCTGTCCCGCATCCCCCTGGCCGGCGTGAAGGCCATGCTGGTGCCGTCGCTGGTGGTGGCGGTGGGACTGTTCGAGGGCGGCGTATGGGGCGGCCTGGTGGGTCTGGCGGCGGGACTTTTCGCCGACATGGGGTACACTGACCACGTGGTGCTGTTCACCATATTGCTGCCCGCGGCGGGATTTCTGGTTGGCGCGCTGGGCAAGTACATGCTGCAAAAAGGGCTGGTGTCCTATCTGGTCATGACGGCTCTGGCCCTGGTCGTGATCGCCTTCTGCCAGATGTTCCGCACGCTGTTTCTGTCCGGGGAGGACGCGGAGACGTTCCGGCGGCTGTATTACGGCGGCGGGTACGTATGGCGCGTGGTGCGCACGGGACTTATCCAGACCGGCTGGAGCCTGGTGTGGGCCGTGCCGGTGTATCTGCCCTGCAAGCTCATCGCCGAGCGCCCCATGGGCCATTAAGACGTTTGCCGTGTTCCCCGTTTTTCCGAAAGAAAGGCAATACCCATGAGAAAGCTGATAAGCACAGGCCGGCTGCTGTTTTTGGGACTGTTCGTCATGGCCGTCCTCGCCGTGTTTTTCGTCAAGCTGTATGACCTGCAGATCGTCCAGGGCAACCAGGCGTATGAGCAATCCGTCAACTCCATCGTCTCCCACGAGACCGTCGTGGCCGCGCGGGGCAACATGATGGACCGGTACGGCCGGCTGCTGGTGTCCAACCGCAGCTGCAACAACCTGCTCATCAAGGACGACGAGCTGCTCATGAACGACGATATCTCCATCGCCGAGGCCAACGAGATCATTTTGCAGATGTGCTCCATCATCGAGGAAAACGGCGACCACTATAACGACGAGCTGCCCATCACCATGGAGCCCCCCTGGGAGTTCACGGACATGTCCTCCACCCAGTCCCTGCTGCTGAAGGCATGGCTGAACGCCAACAAGCTGGACCCGGACGCCTCCGCCGTGGAGGTCATGGCCAAGATGCGCTCCCGGTACAGCATCGACGGCAACTACTCCGCCGAGGACCTGCGTATCATCGCCGGCGTGCGCTACTGCGTGAACGTGCGCTGGGTCATCAATACCTCCGACTATATCTTCGCGCGGGACGTGTCCATCAACACCATCACCGCCCTCATGGAGGCGGACCTGCCCGGCATCGAGGTGCAGGTCAGCTACGTCCGGGAGTACAACACCACCTACGCGCCCCATATTCTGGGCTACACGGGCCTGATGAGCGCCGAGCAATATAAGCGCTACAAGGACCAGGGCTATCCCCTGGACGCCATCGTGGGCCAGTCCGGCGCGGAGGCCGCCTTTGAGAGCATGCTCCACGGGGTGGACGGCGAGGCGGAGATCACCCGCACCGCGGACGGCATCGTCACCGGCACCACCTACACCAAGACGCCAAAGCCCGGCAACAACATCTACCTGACCCTGGACATCCGACTACAGGCCGCCGCCGAGTCCACTCTGGCCAACTACATCGAGTCGACGAACCTGCAGACCGAGGCGGAAAACGAGCTGGCGCAGGCGGAGCACCGGCCGGGGGACGTGCGGGAGCTGATCACCGGCGGCGCCATCGTGGCCATCGACACCCGCACCGGCGAGCCGCTGGCAATGGCCAGCTATCCGTCCTATAACCTGGAGACTTACTGGGACGACTACAGCACCCTTCTGGAGAACGAGAACCATCCCCTGACGAACCGGGTGCTGTCCGGCCTTTACTCTCCCGGCTCCACCTGGAAGCCCTGTATGGCCGTGGCGGGCATCGACACGGGCTTCTTCGGCGCGGACACCATGGTCAACTGCACCACCATCTTCGACAAGTATATCGCCGACGGGTATGCCCCCGGCTGTTCCGGCGGCCCCCACGGGGAGCTGAACGTCAGCGGCGCGCTGACCTATAGCTGCAACTACTTCTTCTTCACCGTGGGCGACACCATCGGCATCGACAACATCGACAAGTACGCCTCTCTTCTGGGCCTGGGCGAGCCCACCGGCATCGAGCTTGCCGAGGCCACGGGCCGGGTGTCATCCCCCGCCTACAAGGCCGAGCTCTATAAGGGCCTGCGGGACCAGGCCTGGTACGCGGCCGATACCCTGCTGGCCTCCATCGGCCAGGGCCTGACCGGCATCACGCCGCTGCAGCTGGGCCGGTACGCCGCGGCCATCGCCAACGGCGGCACGGTGTACAGCTGCTCCATTCTGAAGTCCGCATCCAGCTACGATTACTCCGAGAGCGTCTACGAGCGCAAGCCGGAGGTCATGAGCCAGGTGGAGACGTCGCAGATCACCTGGGACCTGATCCACGAGGGCATGCGGGGCGCCGTCACCAACCGCTGGGGCACCGCGTACACGCCATTCGCAGGGTTCCAATATGAAGTGGCCGCCAAGACCGGCACCACCGAGACCGAGAGCAGCACCAACGACGCCTTCTTCATCTGCTTTGCCCCCTACCAGAGCCCGGAGATCGCCGTGGCCGTGGCCATCGAGAACGGCTCCAGGGGCGCCAACCTGGGCGTGATGGCCCGCGACATGCTCCAGTACTACTTCGACTTCCAGGTGAGTACCCAGAACACGGAGGACGAGCTGACCCTGCTGCGCTGAGGCGCGCGGCATATTTAAGAATAAAACAACACGTCAAACCGACAAGGAGGTACGTTCATGAATATCGCATTGATGGCACACGACGGGAAGAAAGAGCTCATGGTCCAGTTCTGCATCGCCTATTGCAGCATCCTGGCGGAGCACAACATCATTGCCACCAACGCCACCGGCAAGCTGGTCAGCGAGGCCACCGGCCTGCCCATCGAGCTTTACATGGGCTCGGCCCAGGGCGGCGTGCAGCAGATCGGCGCGCGCATCGCCTATAACGAGATCGACCTGGTCCTGTTCTTCGCCGACCCCTATCACCCGGAGCTGTTCGGACCGGTCAACGAGATAAGCCTTCTCTGCGCCAACCACAATATCCCCTTCGCCTCCAATATCGCCACGGCGGAGGTACTGGTGCAGGGTCTGCGCCGGGGCGACTTCGCCTGGCGCGATATCGTAAACCCCAAAAACAAGAAGAAATAAGGAGCGTCTATGCAACGGATCAAGCCCCGGACCCTGTCCGGGTTTATGGAGCTGCTGCCCGATAAGCAGGCTCAGATGGACGCGGTGCTGCGCCTGCTGCGCCGGACCTATGAGCTGTACGGCTTCACCGCCATCGACACCCCCGCCATCGAATCGGCGGAGGTCTTGCTGGCCAAGGGCGGCGGCGAGACGGAAAAACAGATCTACCGCTTCGCCAAGGGCGACAGCGACCTGGCTCTTCGCTTCGATTTGACGGTGCCCCTGGCCAAGTACGTGGCCATGAACGCCGGCCGGCTGGCCTTCCCCTTCCGCCGGTACCAGATCGCCAAGGTATACCGGGGGGAGCGGGCCCAGCGGGGCCGGTTCCGGGAGTTTTACCAGGCCGACATCGACGTGATCGGCGACGGGACGCTGGACATCGCCAGCGACGCGGAAATGCCCGCCGTCATATGCGACGCTCTGCGCCGGCTGGGGCTGGAGCGGTTTTGCATCCGCATCAACAACCGCAAGGTCTTAAACGGCCTGTTCAAGCTTCTGGACGTGGCCGATCCGGCGGCCGTCATGGGCGCGGTGGACAAGCTGGAGAAGATCGGTCCGGAAAAGGTGGCCGGTATTTTGACGGAGCTTGGCATGACGCCGGACAAGGCGGCGGAGCTGCTGTCCATCCTGTCCGCGTCCGACCCCATGGGGACGCTGGAAGCGCTGGCCGGGAAGGACCCGGTGCTGGACGAGGGGCTGGCCGAGCTGAAGGCCGTGACGGCGCTGCTGCCGGGCCTGGGGGTACCGGACGACAAGTGGCGGGTGGACCTGACCATCGCGCGGGGGCTGGACTACTATACCGGCACGGTGTACGAGACGCAGCTTCTGGATCATCCCGAGGTGGGGTCCGTGTGCTCCGGCGGGCGGTATGACGACCTGGCCGGGTACTATACGGACAGGAAGCTGCCCGGCGTGGGGCTGAGCATCGGCGTGACGCGGCTTTTCTATATTTTGCAGGAGCAGGGACTTTTGAACGACGAGCTGCCCACCGCCCCCTGCGACGCGCTGGTGATACCCCTGGGGGAGGAGCTGGACTACGCCGTCCGCTGCGCCGCCGCGCTGCGCGCTGCCGGGGTGCGCACCCAGGTGTATACGGAGAGGAAAAAGGCCAAGGCCAAGTTCGCCTACGCGGACAAGCTGCGTATCCCTTACGCCGCCGTGGTGGGGGAGGACGAGGCCAAAAACGGCACCGTGGGGCTCAAGGACCTGCGGGCCGGGACCCAGGTGACCGTGGCCGTGGAACAGGCCGCTGAAATTATAAAAGAGAGTTTGCATACGCCGGTGACGCCGGTGAAGGAGAGATAAGAAATGACACAGATGCGCACCCATACCTGCAATGAACTGCGGCTTGAAAACGCCGGGGAAAAGGTCACGATCGTGGGCTGGCTGGAAAATGTCCGCGTCGTATCCTCCGCGCTGGCCTTTGCCGTGATACGGGACTTTTACGGCACTACCCAGGCGGTGGCCGAGACGGAGGATATGGTGAAGGCCTTCCGGGCCATCGCCAAGGAGAGCACCGTCTCCGTCGCCGGCACGGTCCGGGAGCGGGACAGCAAAAACCCCAAGCTGCCCACCGGGGACATCGAGATCGTCCCGGAGGCGGTGGAGGTCCTGGGCCGCTGCCACTATAACGAGCTGCCCTTTGAGATCAATAGAAGCCGCGACGCGGACGAGAGCCTGCGGCTCAAATACCGCTACCTGGACCTGCGCAACCCGGCGGTGAAGAAGAACATCGTCCTTCGCTGCAACGTGGTCGCGGCGCTGCGCGCGGGCATGATGGCCCACGATTTTCTGGAGATCACCACGCCTATCCTGACGGCCTCCAGTCCCGAGGGGGCGCGGGACTATCTGGTCCCCGCCCGCAAGCATCCGGGCAAGTTCTACGCTCTGCCCCAGGCACCTCAGCAGTTCAAGCAGCTTCTCATGACCTCCGGCTTCGACAGGTACTTCCAGATCGCCCCCTGCTTCCGGGACGAGGACGCTCGCGGCGACCGGTCCCCCGGTGAGTTTTACCAGCTGGACATGGAGATGGCCTTCGCCACCCAGGAGGACGTGTTCGCCGTCATCGAGGACGTGCTGCCCCCCATCTTCGCCAAATACGGCGTGTATAACGTGGCGTCCAAGCCCCCCTTCCGGCGCATCAGCTTTAACGACGCCATGGAGATTTATGGCACCGACAAGCCGGACCTGCGGATAGACCTGACCGTGAAGGACATGACCGATATTGCCAAGGCCGCCGAGGGCTTCCAGCCCTTCGAGCAGGCGGCGGTGGTGAAGATCGTGCCCTGCACCGGCGCCGCGCTCACCCGCAAGCAGATCGACAAGCTGTGCGACGATATCGCCGTCCAGTCCGGCCAGAAGCCCTACTGGGTCCGCATGGACGAATCCGGCGCGCTGGTGGGCGGCGTGGCCAAGTTCCTCACCGGGCATGAAGAAGACCTCAAGGCCCTGGGTCTGGTCCCCGGCAGTCTGGGCATTATCGCCGCCGGGACGAAGGACGCGGCGCGGAAGACCGCCGGCGTGGCGGTGAAGATGCTGGGCGCGGCGGTGCCCGGCCACATGGACGAGAAGCGGTACGAGTTCTGCTGGATCGTGGACTTCCCCATGTTCGAGATCGGGGAGGAATCCGGCCAGCTGGAGTTCTGCCACAACCCGTTCTCCATGCCCAACGGCGGCCTGGAGATACTGGAAAAGGCGGAAAAGGGTGAGGTGGACCCCCTGGACATCTACGCCTATCAATACGACCTGGTGTGCAACGGCGTGGAGCTTTCCTCCGGCGCGGTCCGGAACCATGACCCGGACATCATGGTCAAGGCTTTTGAGATGGTGGGTCTGGGGGAGGCGGACGTGAAGGCCAAGTTCCCCGCCATGTACAACGCCTTCTGCTACGGCGCGCCGCCTCACGCGGGCATTGCCCCCGGCGTGGACAGGATGGTGATGCTCCTGGCCGGCGAGCCCTCCATCCGGGAGATCATCCCCTTCCCCATGAACAAGAACGCTCAGGACCTGATGATGGACGCCCCCGGCACGGTGGAGCAGAAGCAGCTGGACGAACTGCATATCGCGGTTGTGGGCGTGGAGGAATAAAAACCCCGCGCCGCAGGGAGAGATGTTTAAATCTTTCTCTCCCCCAGTCAGCGCCAGGGGCGCTGACAGCCCCCTCGTCAGAGGGGGCCGGCCCCTGCCGGGGCCGATTCGGGGGCATAGTCCCCGCCTCCCTCTGACGAGGGAGGTGGCGCGGCGCAAGCCGCGACGGAGGGAGAGATTGTTACCATAAGAAACGAACAGGAGGTCCTGCCCGTGTACGCGCGTATCCGTTCCCTTGGCATCAAAGGCATAGGGGGCTACGAGGTGGAGCTGGAGGTTTCCATTTCCTCCGGACTGCCCCGGCTGGACATGGTGGGCCTGCCCGACGCCGCCGTGAAGGAGGCCGCCGAGCGTGTCCGGGCCGTCATCAAGTACAACGGCTGGGACTATCCCGTCAGCCGCATGACGGTCAACCTGGCCCCGGCGGACACGAAAAAGGCCGGCACGGTCTACGACCTGCCCATTCTGCTTGGTATCCTCACCGCCTCCGGGCAGATCAAGCCGCCTCGGGAGACGGATATGTTTTTTGGCGAGCTGTCCCTGACGGGACAGCTCCGGCCTGTTTCCGGGGCCCTGCCCATGGCCCTGGCGGCGGAGAAGGCCGGGGCAAAGCGCCTGTTCGTGCCCGTGGACAACGCCGCCGAGGCGGCCTTTGCCCAAGGCGTACAGGTCTATCCCGTGCGCGACGTGCGCCAGCTTACCGGCCTTCTGGCCGGGGAGCGGGACATTGCCCCCGCTGCTGCCGGCGTCATCGACCCGGGGGCCGTGTCCGTGCCGGACTTCGCGGAGGTCAAGGGCCAGGAGAACGTGAAGCGCGCTCTGGAGGTGGCCGCCGCGGGAGGTCACAATGTGCTCATGGTGGGTCCGCCGGGAGCGGGCAAATCCATGCTGGCCAAGCGCCTGCCCGGCATATTGCCGGACATGAGCCGGGACGAGGCGCTTTTATCCACGGCCATATGGTCCGTGGCGGGCCTGACCACGGCGGACAGCCCCATTGTGGCCCGGCGGCCGTTCCGTGCCCCCAACCAGACCGCCTCCCGCCAGGCCCTGTCCGGCGGAGCGGACCTGCGGCCGGGGGAGATGAGCCTGGCCCACAATGGGGTGCTGTTTCTGGACGAGCTGCCGGAATTTCACCGGGACGTGATCGACCTGCTCCGCCAGCCGTTGGAGGAAGGGGAGATCACCATCTCCCGCGCCACCGGCACGGCCACCTATCCCAGCCGGTTCATGCTGGTGTGCGCCATGAACCCATGCCGCTGCGGCTGGTACGGCCACCCCTCCGGCCGCTGCCGGTGCTCGGACCGGTCCGTCCGGGAGTACCAGGGCAAGGTATCCGGCCCGCTGCTGGACCGTATCGACATCATGGTGGAGGTCCCGTCTTTGGAATACGAGGACCTGGAGGCCAAGCCCGGCGGCGAGCCCTCCGCCGCCATCAAAGCGCGGGTGGACAGGGCGCGGGCCGTGCAGCGAGCGCGTTTCCAGGGCACGTCCATCTTGGAAAACGCCAGGATGGACCCGGCCGCTATGGAGAAATACTGCGCTCTGGATGAGCAGGGCTCGGCCCTGATGAAGGGCGCTTACGAGGTCATGGGCCTCACCGCCCGCAGCTACGACCGTATATTGCGGGTGGCCCGGACCATCGCCGACCTGGCCGGGGAGGAAAACATCGGCCCGGCGCACCTGGCCGAGGCCATACAGTACAGGACATTGCAAATTGCAAAGTGACCGGGAGATAATATGACCGATATGATTTTACTGAAGGAGGGCGAGGTGGTCCTGAAGGGCCTGAACAAGCGCTCCTTTGAACAAAAGCTGACCAGCAACATCCGCCGGAGATTGAAGCGCTTCGGTCCCTTTACCGTGACGGCCAACCAGTCCGTCATATACGTGGAACCCCAAAGCCCCGACTGCGACGTGGACGGGGCCTTTCAGGCGCTGGGCCAGGTGTTCGGCGTCATGACCGTGACCCGCGCCGCCGCCTGTGAGAAGGACCCGGCGGCTATCGCCAGGCGTGCGGCGGAGTACCTGCACGACGAGCTCGCCGCCGCCAGGACCTTCAAGGTGGAGTCCCGTCGGGGGGACAAGGCGTTTCCCATGACCAGCGTGCAGCTGAGCCAGTACGTGGGCGGGGAGCTGGACGACGCGTTTCCCGATTTGGTCGCGGACATGCACCATCCGGAGCTCACCGTGCACCTGGAGGTCCGGGACCGGGCTGCGTACATCCACGGCACCCCCGTGCCGGGGGCCGGCGGCCTGCCCGTGGGCACGTCCGGGTCCGCGGTGAGCCTTCTCTCCGGCGGCATCGACAGCCCCGTGTCCACCTGGATGATGGCCAAGCGGGGCGTGCGCATACTGCCGGTGCACTTTTTCTCCTTCCCCTATACCTCGGAGCTGGCCAAGCAGAAGGTGCTGGATCTGGCGCGGCTGCTGGTGCCCTGGTGCGGGCGCATGACCGTGCAGGTGGTGCCATTCACCCACATTCAGGAGGAGATACGGGACAGGTGCCCGGAGGATTACGGCACGCTGATCATGCGCCGCATGATGATGCGTCTGGCCTCGGCCATCGCGGCCGACAACCACTGCGGGGCCATCGTCACCGGGGAGAGCCTGGGGCAGGTGGCCAGCCAGACCATGGAGGCTATGGCCGCCACGGAGGACTGCGCCGACGTGCCCGTGCTGCGGCCGCTGGTGGGCATGGACAAGAAGGAGGTCATTGCCGTCGCCCGGCATATCGGCACCTTCGACACGTCTATCCTGCCCTATGAGGACTGCTGCACCGTGTTCACCCCCCGGCACCCCTGCACCCACCCCAAGCTCGCAAAGGTCCGGGAGGCGGAGAAAAACCTGGACGTGGAGCCGCTCATCGCCGAGGCCCTGGCGGGCGTCGAATTTGTGAAGATAGGATATTGAGAAGATGGTCGAGAATTTTGACGCGAAACTGAACGAATACGCTCGCCTGCTGGTGGAGGTGGGCATGAACGTGCAACCGGGGCAGACGGCCCGGATCAACGCGCCGCTGGATTGCGCGCCCCTGGCCCGGCTGTGCGCGGCGGCGTGCTACGACTGTGGGGCGCGGGACGTGCTGGCGGACTGGCACGACGACTTTGTCGACCGGGCCAAGTATCTGCGGGCGGACGAGGCGGTTTTCGCCGAATACCCCGCCTATATGAAGGAGAAGTGGGCCTGGCTGCTGGAGAAAAAAGCCCCCAACCTGGCCATCGTCGGCTCCGACCCGGAGCTTTTCAGGGGCGTGGACCCCAAGCGCATGCAGACCTGGCAGCGGGTGGCCGGCGAGGGCAATAAGGCGTACTATGAGGCCATGACCGCCAGCCGCTTCCAGTGGTCCATCGGCGCGCACCCCACGCCCGCCTGGGCGAAAAAGGTCTTCCCGGACAAGCCTGAACCGGAGGCCATGGACGCGCTGTGGGACGCCATATTCGACGTGTGCCGCGTTACCGGGGACGGCCGGGCCGTCCAGCGCTGGCGGGAGCATATCGCCACTGTTGCCCGCCGGTGCGAGACGCTGAACGGCTATGATTTCAGGAGCCTGCATTATGTAAACTCTTTGGGCACGGACCTGACCGTCCAGCTGCCGGAGCATCACGTCTGGCAGGGGGGCAGCGAAAAAAGCGCTGAAGGCGTCGAGTTCGTGGCCAACATGCCCACGGAGGAAATTTTCACCGCTCCTAAGTGGGACGGGGTGAACGGCCGGGTGTACGCGGCGCTGCCTCTGGCGCTGGACGGGAATCTGGTGAAGGATTTTACCCTGGACTTCCAGGACGGCCGCATCGTGGACGTGCACGCGGCGGAGGGGGAGGACATCCTGCGCCACTCCATCGACCTGGACGAGGGGTCCCATTATCTGGGCGAGGTCGCCCTGGTGCCATACGACAGTCCCATCCGGAACAAGGGCGTTTTGTTCTATGAGACGCTGTTCGACGAAAACGCCTCCTGCCACCTGGCCTTCGGCTCGTCCTACCCCACCTGCATCAAAGGCGGTGCGGACATGACGGAGGAGCAGCAGAAGGCCGCCGGCCTCAACCAGTCCATCAACCACGTGGACTTCATGGTGGGGACCAAGGACCTGGCCATCGTGGGCACCACCCACGACGGGAGAGAGGTCCCCGTGTTTGTGGAGGGGAACTTTGCGTTCTGATTTTTGTTCTCTCCCCCAGTCACGCTGACGCGTGACAGCCCCCTCGTCAGAGGGGGCCGGCCCCGGTAGGGGCCGATTCGGGGGCAAAGCCCCCGCCTCCCTCTGACGAGGGAGGTGGCGCGGCGCAGCCGCGACGGAGGGAGAGATACACCGGCAGTAAGCCTTCGACAAGGTAGAGGTGATACACCATGAACTGTGAGATATTATCCGTTGGCACGGAACTTTTGCTGGGCAACACGGTGAACACCGACGCGGCGGAGCTGTCCGACCGGCTGGCTGCGCTGGGGGTCAACGTGTTTTGGCACACGGTGGTGGGGGACAATCCCGGCCGTCTGGCCGAGGCCGTTGCCATCGCCCGCAAGCGCGCCGACCTGATCATCACCACCGGCGGCCTGGGGCCTACCTACGACGATCTGACCAAGACCGTGCTGGCGGAGTGCTTCGGCCGGAAGCTGGAACTGCACCAGGACGAGGCGGCGTTTCTCAAGGCATGGTTCGCCGGGAACACCTCCACGAAATACACCGACAACAACCTCCAGCAGGCGTATCTGCCGGAAAATTGCACGGTGTTCCACAACGACTGGGGCACCGCCCCCGGCTGCGCCTTTGAGGAAGGCGGCGTGCATGTGCTCATGCTGCCCGGCCCGCCGCGGGAGTGCCTTCCCATGTTCGACGCGTGCGCCGCGCCGTACCTGAAGAGCCTGGCCGCCGACGTGATCTTCTCCCGCCAGATCAAGGTTTTCGGCATCGGCGAGAGCGCGGTGGAGAGCATGCTCCGCTCTAAGATGGAGCGGATGGAAAATCCGACGCTGGCCACCTACGCCAAGTTCGGGGAGGTCATGCTCCGGGTCACCGCCAAGGCCCCCACCCAGGCGGCGGCGGAGGAAATGTGCCGGCCGGTGACGGACATGGTGCTTGCCGCGCTGGGGGACAAGGTCTACGGCGTGGACGTGCCCAGCCTGGAATCCCTGGCGCTGGACATTATGAAGGAGCGGGGCCTGACGCTTTCGGCGGCGGAGAGCCTGACCGGCGGGCTCATCGGCCAGCGGTTCACCGCCTTGCCCGGCGCATCGGCGGTGTTCAAGGGCGGCGCGGTGACCTACTGCGACCAGGTCAAGGCCGCGCTCTTGGGCATCGACCCGGAGCTCATCGCCGAAAAAGGCGCGGTGTCCCGTGAGGTGGCCGCGGCGATGGCCGTTGGCGTGCGCAGAGCCGTGGGCGCGGACGTGGGCCTTTCCGCTACGGGTCTGGCCGGTCCCGACGGGGACGGGGTGCACCCTGTGGGCACGGTGTTCGTGGGATTAGCGGACGGGGAACAGGTGCTGGTCCGGGAGCTGCATCTGGGCACAGGCCGGGAGCGGGTCCGCCAGCTCGCCGCCAGCCACGCCTTCGACATGCTCCGGCGGTATTTGCAGGGGCTGGCCGTGGTCCCGGAGGCATATGCCCCGGCGGAATGATTTGCGCAAAGGAGGTAACCTTATGCTCCTGTCTCTGATCGTGCCCTGCTACAACGAGCGGGAGGCGCTGCCGCGCTTTTACGAGGCGTGCTCCGCCGTGCTGGAGAAGATGGACTGCGCGTACGAAATGCTCCTGGTGGACGACGGCTCCGCCGACGGCACCCTGGACCTGATGCGCGACCTGGCCAAAAAGGACAGCCGGGTGACGTACCTGTCCCTGTCCCGGAACTTCGGCAAGGAGGCGGCCATGTACGCCGGGTTCTGCAACGCCCGGGGTGACTATGTGGCCGTGATGGACGCGGACATGCAGGACCCTCCGGAATTGCTGCCGGTGATGCTGGAAAAGCTCCAGAGCGGGGCATACGACTGCGCGGCGGCGAGGCGGGTGACCCGTGCCGGGGAGCCGAAAATTCGCAGCTTTTTCGCGCGGCTGTTCTATAAGATCGTCAACCACATGTCCGACACGGAGATCGTGGACGGAGCGCGGGATTTCCGGCTCATGACGCGGGATATGGCGGACGCCATCGTGGCCATGAGCGAGTATAACCGGTTTTCCAAGGGCCTGTTCGGCTGGGTGGGGTTCCGCACCTGCTGGGTGCCCTACGAGAACGTGGAGCGTGTGGCCGGCAGATCCAAGTGGAGCTTCTGGGGCCTGACCAAATACGCCGTGGACGGCGTGATAAGCTTCTCCCAGTCGCCTTTGCGCTTCATGAGCCTGTTCGGCTTCATCATGACCGCCTTCGCCTTTATCATGCTGGCGTTCGTGATCATCCGCAAACTGATTTTTGGCGACCCGGTGGCCGGCTGGGCATCCACCATGTCGGTGATCATATTCGTCAGCGGCATCCAGCTTTTCTGCCTGGGCATCATCGGCCAGTACCTGGCCAAGACCTACCTGGAGACAAAGCGCCGGCCGCACTTCATCGTCAGCGAGACAAACGGCGAGGACGTGACGAAAGTCAAATAAATATCATAGTTTTTCTCTCCCCCAGTCAGCGCCAGAGGCGCTGACAGCCCCCTCGTCAGAGGGGGCCGGCCCCGTTGGGGCCGATTTCGGGGGCGAAGCCCCCGCCTCCCCCTGACGGGGGAGGTGGCACGGCGCCAGCCGTGACGGAGGGAGAGACACAACAAAAACCGCCTCGCTCATGGAAGCGAGGCGGTTCGCATATCCTGAAAAAACTCCCGCAGCAGCCCGGCGCACTCGTCGGCCAGCACGCCGCCGTAGATAGCGGGGCGGAAACCGTAGCGTTCCTCGAACAGGTTGATGACGCTGCCGCAGGAGCCGGTCTGCGGTTCCTTGGCGCCGTAGACCACCACGGGGATACGGGCGTTGATGATGGCCCCGGCGCACATGGGGCAGGGCTCCAGCGTCACGTACAGCGCGCACCCGTCCAGCCGCCAGGAGCCAACGGCGGCGCAGGCCTGTTCGATGGCCTCGATCTCCGCATGGCGCACGGCGCTTTTGCGTTCCTCCCGCCGGTTGCGGCCACGGCCGATGATGCGCCCGGCACGGTCCGCGATCACGCACCCCACCGGCACGTCGCCGGTGGCCGCAGCCTCCCGCGCCAGCTCCGCCGCCGCGCGCATATACTCCTCCCGGTCCATATGTGTCACCTCGCCGGTATTATGCCATAAAACCCCCGCGCCCGCAAGTCCGCCCGCGGGTGGTATTCAGTCGCCAAACAGCGCGCGCTGCGTCTCCGAGTCCGCCGTGCCTGTGGCCTCCAGCCCGACGCTGCCCTGGAACGCCGCCACGGCCGCCGCAGTGCCGTCGCCGTAGTATCCGTCTGCCACGCCGCTCAGGAAGCCCTGGTCGATCAGGGCCTGCTGCAACGCCGCGACCGCGTCGCCGCTGCCGCCTACGCTCAGCTCATCATACTCCTTCGGCGGATGCATCGCCGCTTCCAGCACCTCCGGGTCTATGCCCGCCAGGAAGATGCTGCCCTCCACCCGGGTCGCCTGGAAGTTCGTGCACTCTTGCGTTGTCAGCATGCCGTCCTCATCGCTCTCGGCAATGGGAAAGAGTTCCTTTATAAACACCGGGAAGTTGCTGATCAATGCGCCTCCCGGCTGATCCGCCTCGAACAGGGCGTCTCCGGCGGAGGAATCTGCGTACTCATTGATCGTGTATGCGCTGCCATTGGCCAGGTTTTCCCTGGTAGTTGCTGCATCGCCATAAGATGTCCAGGTTCCGTCTTCATTCTGGATACTCACGGAATGTAATACCGAATCAAAGCTAAAAGCAAATGCCACACAACTGTCCTCGGAGGGGACAAGGGCGTCCTTAAATTCCTCCCGCAGATAGACGTGGTAGCCCCCATGCAAGGACTCCAGTTCGCCAAAAGAGTTCTTCTCTTCGATCTGTTCCGGTGCGATCTCAAAGAAACTTGTCCAGTTTTCCAGTGTGATGGGCACCTCCACCGCGTCCTCCATATTGGGCGCCGCCTTGAGGGTGACGCTGCCTCGGACCTCTTCGATCTCATACCCGGTCACTTTCCCCTCATATTCCGGGGCCAGGACAAAGTATTCTGACCAGTTTTCGGCGGTGATCTCTATGGCCTCTTCTTCCGGAGCCTCTTCCCCGGCGGCAAAGCCCGCCACAGCAAGAGACAGGCACAGGGTCACAGCCAAAAGAAACGCGATAGACTTCTTCATTTTCTTTCCTCCTTAAAATAAAAAACGTGTGGCCCGGAGGCCACACGCTGTAAAAACGCATAGCCCCGATTGCCACCACGCAACCTTGATACACCCACCTACGGATACACCAAGCCGGAGATACGTTCTTACCAAGTAAGAACGTACCCGCAGATAGGGTGTAATATTCGGTTGCGTGGTAGGGCCAGTATACCACGCCAGCCGCCCCATGACAAGCGGTTTTTATAAACCAACGCCCCCCGGACAAGTGTCCGGGGGGCGCGTTTTGTATCTTGTCGGCTTACGCCATTCTGTCCTTTCTTCTCAGGGTCAGGGAATCGGCGATCATGGCGATGAACTCCGAATTGGTGGGCTTGCCCTTGATATTGCTCACGGTGTAGCCAAAGAACTTTTGCAGCGTCTCCAGATCGCCCCGGTCCCAGGCCACCTCGATGGCGTGGCGGATGGCACGCTCCACCCGGCTGGGGGTGGTGCCGAACTTCTTCGCCACGGCGGGGTAGAGCACCTTCGTCACGGCGTTGATGGCGTCCATGTCGTTCACCGTCAGGATGATGGCCTCCCGCAGGTATTGATAGCCCTTGATATGGGCCGGCACGCCGATCTCATGGATGATATCGGTGACCACGGCCTCCAGACTGGGCTCCTTGGGCATGGGCGCGATGGCCACGCCCTGAGAACTCGGGGGGGTGTTTTCCCGGCTGCGCTCGGCGGCAACCTGCCGGATGTGGGTGAGCAGATTGGGGATGTCACAGGGCTTGGGCATGAAGTAATAGACCCCCAGCTCGGAGCAGGCCGTCACTACCCGGTCGTTGAAAAACCCGGACAGGACGATGGCCGCCGGCGCCTTCTCCCGCTCCGCCAGCGCCGCCAGCAGCCCCAGCCCGTCCAGCCGGGCCAGCACCAGATCCGTCAGCAGCACGTCCGGCCGCAGCGACTGGGCCAGCGCCAGCGCCTCCTGTCCGTCCCCCGCCGTGCCCGCCACCTCCATGTCTTCCTCGGCGTTGATGGCCTCCGCCAGCATGTTCCGAAATTCCTCACTGGTGTCGGCAATGATGATACGTGTTTTCGCGTCCATTTTCGCATTATCCTCCCTGTATCAGTTTTCGGACCGCCTTTCTCTCTCTTTCACCGGTTCCGGTGTCAGCTTTTACAATTTACCATAACGCCTGTTCTTTTGCAACAAAAAACAGGATAAACGGCGGGATTTTTTGTTGACATAAAACTACGCGCTTCGACGGATTTCGACGCTTTAAAGGGGAAAGCGTCGAAAATAGAACAACCGCGCCCTCTCCAAACCGAGCGGGCGCGGATGACTTGATTTGATTTTGTCTTACGCTTTCCGGCACACGAACGCGTGCCATTCCTCCAATGTGTTGTGCTCTGTGACGGCGAGGCCCGCTTTTTCCAGCGCGGCGGCTACCTCGTCCTGGCGGCCGTCTATGATGCCGGAGCAGACGAAGGTCCCGTCCGGGGCCATGAACGCCGGGACGTGGGGCGCCAGGGGGATGATCACGTCGGCCACGATGTTGGCCAGCACCAGCGCGTAGTCCCCGCCAAGCCTGGACCGGAGGGTCCCGGAGCCGATCACGTCCCCCACGTGGACGGTGAACGCGTCCGCCACGCCGTTCAGCTCGGCGTTGGCGCGGACGATATCCGGGGCCTTTGCGTCCACGTCGGCGGCCACGATGGGTCCGGCTCCCAGCACCGCCGCGGCGATGCCCAGAATACCGCTGCCGCAGCCCAGATCCAGCACGCTCCCGCCGGGCCGGGCATACTTCTCCACGGCGGCCAGGCACATGCGGGTGGTGGGGTGGTCACCGGTGCCGAACAGCAGGCCGGGGTCCAGCTTCACCGGCGTGCGGTCCCCGCCGTAGTTCTGCCACTGGGGCACGATGACCAGGTGTTCCCCGATCTCGATGGGCTGGTAATAGTCCCGCCAGTTGTTCTCCCAGTCCGCGTCGGCCACCGGCCGGCTCGCAGGGTCAAGGCCCTTCTCATACAGGTCCGCGACGATGGCCCGGCCCTGGGTGTCGTCCGCCACCCACAGCTTCACCCGGCTGGCCCCGGTCAGGGACTTTTCCAGCTTCTCGTCCACAAAGTCCCAGTACTGGGTATTGTTCTCCAAAAAGTTCTTGAAGTCCCGCTCGTCCTCGATGACGAAGCCCTCCAGCCCCATGCCGGTGAGCTGGTCGCACAGCGCCTCCGGGTCCCCGTGGGCGGGGATGGTCACCTCTAACCAATTTGCCAAAATCGTTCTCTCCCTCCGTCGCGGCTTCGCCGCGCCACCTCCCTCGTCAGAGGGAGGCGGGGGCTATGCCCCCGAAATCGGCCCCGCTGGGGCCGGCCCCCTCTGACGAGGGGGCTGTCAGCGCCTTTGGCGCTGACTGGGGGAGAGAAAAACTATAATCTCTCTCCCCCTGTAGTCTCTTACTTCTCCTTCGCCGGGGTCCACTTCCACTCGGCGATCTCCGGCAGGTCCACGCCGTACTTGTTGATATACTGCCGATGCTCCACAAGCTTATCCTTCATCTGCTGGGCCAGAGCGGCGCTGCGGTTGCCCAGGCAGTCCAGGTTCTGGATGGCGGTCAGCACCAGGTGGAACCTGTCGATGTTGTTCAGCACGCGCATGTCGAAGGGCGTGGTGATGGTGCCTTCCTCGATATAACCCCGGACGTGCAGGTTCTTGTTCTTGCGCCGGTAGGTGAACTCGTGGATCAGGCTGGGATAGCCGTGGAAGGCGAACACGATGGGCTTATCCACGGTGAACAGCATGTCGTAGTCCCGGTCGGACAGGCCGTGGGGGTGCTGGGTGTCGGCCTGGAGCCGCATCAGGTCCACCACGTTGATGACCCGGATCTTCAGCTCCGGGAACGCGTCCCGCAATATGGTGACGGCGGCCAGCGTCTCCAGCGTCGGCGTGTCGCCGCAGCAGGCCATGATGATGTCCGGCTCCTGATAGGCGTCGGTGCTGGCCCATTGCCAGATGCCGATGCCCTCGGTACAGTGCTTGACGGCCTGCTCCATGGTCAGCCACTGGGGCCGGGGGTGCTTGGAGGCCACGACGACGTTCACATAGTCCCGGCTGCGGATGCAGTGGTCGAACACGCTCAGCAGGCAGTTGGCGTCAGGCGGCAGGTACAGGCGCACCACGTCCGCCTTCTTGTTGGCCACGTGGTCCAGGAAGCCCGGGTCCTGGTGGGTGAAGCCGTTGTGGTCCTGCTGCCAGACGTTGGAGGCCAGCACATAGTTAAGGGAGGCGATCTTCTGCCGCCAGGGGAGCTGGTTGCAGACCTTCAGCCACTTGGCGTGCTGGCTGACCATGCTGTCCACGATGCGGATGAACGCCTCGTAGGAGTTGAAGAAGCCGTGGCGGCCGGTGAGCAGATAGCCCTCCAGCATGCCCTCGCACACGTGCTCGGAGAGCATGGAGTCCATGACCCGGCCGTCCTGGGACAGGAATTCGTCGTCGTCCTCCACCTCGGCGTTCCAGTCCCGGCCGGTGACCTCGAACACGGGGCTTAAGCGGTTGGACATGGTCTCGTCGGGACCGAACACCCGGAAGTTGCGGGTTTCCTCATTCATGGCGTAGATGTCCCGCACAAACTCTCCCAGCTTGCGCATATCCTCGGCCTCCACCGCGCCGGGGGCGGGCAGGTCCACGCCGTAATTGCGGAAGTCGGGCATGCGCAGGTCCTTCAAAAGCAGTCCGCCGTTGGCGTTGGGGTTGGCGCCCATGCGGGCATTGCCCACGGGGGGCAGGTCCAGCAGGGCCTGCACGGGCACGCCGTTTTCATCGAACAGTTCCTCGGGCCGATAGCTCTTGAGCCAGTCCTCGATCATGCGCCGGTGTTCCTCGCTGTCGGCGGAGATGGGTACCTGGTGGGCACGGAAGGAGCCCTCCACCTTGCTGCCGTCCACCATCTTGGGGCCGGTCCAGCCCTTGGGGGTGCGCAGCACGATCATGGGCCAGTGGACCCGCTCGGTGGCGCCGTGCACACGTGCGTTCTCCTGAATGCGCAGGATGGCGCGGATAGCCGTATCCAGCGCTTTTGCCATCTTCGGGTGCATGACGGCGGGGTCATCCCCCTCCACGAAGATGGGGTCCCAGCCGCAGCCCTCGAAGAACTTCTTCAGCTCGTCGTGGGGGATGCGGGCCAGGACGGTGGGGTTGGCGATCTTGAAGCCGTTCAGGTGCAAAATAGGCAGCACCGCGCCGTCGGTGCGGGGGTCGTTGAATTTGTTGAGGTGCCAGCAGGTGGCCAGCGGGCCTGTCTCGGCCTCGCCGTCGCCGACCACACAGGCCGCGATCAGGGTGGGGTTATCGCTGACCGCGCCGAAGGCGTGGGCCAGGGAATAGCCCAGCTCGCCGCCCTCGTGGATGGAGCCCGGCGTCTCGGGCGCCACGTGGGAGGGGATGCCGCCGGGGAAGGAGAACTGGCGGAAGAGCCGTTCCATGCCGGCCTCGTCCCTGGTGATGTTGGGATAGACCTCGGTGTAGCTGCCGTCCAGCCAGTCCTGGGCCACCATGGCGTTGCCCCCGTGGCCGGGACCGGACAGGTAGATCATGTTCAGGTCATAGGCCCGGATGACCCGGTTCAGGTGTGTGTAGATGAAGTTCTGTCCGGGCACGGTGCCCCAGTGGCCCACGATCTTGTGCTTGAAACTGGCCTCCGTCAGGGGCTTTTTCAGCAGCGGGTCGTCCAGCAGATACAGCTGTCCCGCGGCCAGATAGTTGGCCGCACGCCAGTACATGTCCATGGTGTGGAGCAGCTCCGGCGTCGCGGCAAATTCCTTGTGATATGTCACGAAAGTCACCTCTCCCTTCATTATGTCCCGAAACGGGCTGAATATTTGGCATGGGCCTGACCCTGCCTGTCGCAAGGATTATAGCAGATATTTCTTATAATGGGAAGAATATCCGCGTTATTTCCGCCGCGCAAAAGCGCCAGCCCCGCATTTTTCAAACTGTTCACAAATTCAGCCCCCAAAAGGTTTATGATATCCCCTGCAAAAACGCATTGGGAGGCCCCACTTGAACGAGCACCGCGACGACCGGCCCTCCGCGCAGGAGCCGTCGGAATATCATATCGTCCGCCCGGAACGGGAATGGGAGCGGGAGCGGTCGGCGTATAGCGACGCCTTTTACCGCACCGCGCCGCGGGAGGGCGGGACCCCCTATGGCTATAACCCGAACCGGTATTATGCCGGGTCCGACTGCGGCTGTCACCGGGGCCAGGTGGGGATAAAGACCGTGCTGATACTGTGCCTGGTGTGCGTGCTGGCGGCCAGTTTATTAGGGGCCGGCGGGGTGTATTTCCTCTCCCGCGACCTGCGGGGCCAGCGGGCGCGTGCGGAGGCCGCGCCGGAGTTTTATACCGACGCCGACGAGACGCAGCCCAGCGCGGGACCCCTGACCGTGACCGCCGCGCCGGCGGACGGGAAAACCATGTCCGGCGGGGAGCTATACGCCGCCGCCTGCGGCCAGGTGGTGGCCGTGGCCTCCGCCGGGGCCCAGGGCGGGCCCGTGACCGGCTCCGGCATCATCGTCAGCGCCGACGGGTATATCCTGACCAATTACCACGTGATACAATACGGCGCGGTCCGGGGCCGGACCCCTACGGTGGTCACCTTTGAGGGGCAGGAATACGACGCCGAGATCGTGGGCGCGGAGTCGGACAGCGACATCGCCGTGCTCAAGGTGGACGCAAAAGGCCTGACCGCCGCCGCGCTGGGGGATTCGGACGCGCTGGCCGTGGGCCAGACCGTCTACACCGTGGGCAACCCCACCGGGGACCTGCCCTGCACCATGACCCGTGGCATCGTGTCCGCGCGGGACAGGAGCATCGAGCTGGCGGAGGACGTGACCGCCACCATGTTCCAGTTCGACGCTCCGGTGAGCGAGGGCAGCACCGGCGGGCCGGTGTATAACGTCTACGGCCAGGTGGTGGGCGTGACCACCGCCAAATATACGGCCGCCGGCGTGGAGGGGCTGGGTTTTGCCATCCCCATATCCGACGCCTGCGCCATCGCCAACGAGATCATCCAGCGGGGTTACGTGCCCGGCAAGGCATATCTGGGCCTGACGCTGGATTCCTTCTCTCCGGCCGTGGCAAGGTATTTCCACACGGAGCCGGGGGCCTTCGTCAGCGCCGTCCAGCCGGGCAGCGCCGCCGACGAGGCAGGTCTTCGCGCCGGGGACATCATCACCGCCGTGGACGGCGAGCCCATCACCGACGCGGACGCGCTTGTGGCCGCCGTGCGGACCTATGCGGCCGGGGACACCGCCACCCTCACCGTGGTCCGGGACGGGGAGAGCCTGGAGATCCCCGTGACCTTCGGGGAGGGCTGAGCTATGCCGGAGCGGCGGAGGACAAAACGCCTGAGCCAGGCCATGACGTTCATCGTCCTTTTTGGCATCGTGAGCCTGTTCTCGGACATGACCCACGAGGGAGCCAGCAGTATCCGGGGTGCGTATCTGTCCCTGCTGGGAGCTTCCGCCGGGACCATCGGCTTCATCTCCGGGCTGGGGGAACTGATCGGCTACTCCATGCGCTATGTGTTCGGCAAGCTCACCGACCGAACCGGCAAATACTGGCCCATGACCATCGCCGGCTATATCCTGGATATCGCGGCGGTACCCGCTCTGGCCCTGGTGGGTGAACACGGCTGGATAGCCGCCTGCGCGCTGCTGGTCGTTCAGCGCATGGGCAAGGCCATCAAAAAACCCGCCAAGGACACCATCATGTCCTTCGCCGCCAGCCGGGAGGGCGCGGGCAAGAGCTTCGCCATCCAGGAGGTGCTGGACCAGATCGGCGCGTTTCTGGGGCCGGTGCTTCTCTATCTCGTCATGCTGACCAAAACAGACGGCACGACCTATGAGGTCTATGCCCTGTGCTTCGCCGTGCTGGCCATCCCCGGCGCGGTCACCATCATTCTTCTGCTGGTGACAAAACATCGGTTCCCGGACCCGGAGCGGTTCGAGCCCTCGCCGAAGGAATACGTCCCTTTTAAAATGAAGCGGGAGTTTGTTTTATATATCGCCGGCATCAGCCTGTTCGCCTTCGGCTTCATCGACTATTCCCTGATCATCATGCACGTGTCCCGGACGTACGCATCTCTGGCCTCGGGCCTGGCGGAGACGTCCTCTCTGGTGAACGGCGGCACGCTGCCTCTTTTATACGCCGGGGCCATGCTGGTGGACGCGGTGGCGGCGCTGGTCTTCGGGCTGTTGTACGACAAAAAGGGCGTGAAAGCCCTGGTGTGGTCCACGGTGCTCTCCGCGCCCTTCGCGCTGTTCGTGTTCGCTGCCCGGTCGGTGCCCATGGTGCTGGCGGGCGTGGCGCTCTGGGGCGTGGGCATGGGTGCTCAGGAGTCGATTTTAAAGGCCGCCGTTACCACCATGGTCCCCAAGTCCAGCCGGGCCACGGGCTACGGCATTTTCGAGTGCGCCTTTGGCGCGGCCTGGTTTTTGGGAAGCTGGCTTTTAGGGGTGCTGTACGACGTGAGCATCCCGGCCATGATCGGCCTGTCCGTGGCGGCCCAGCTCGCCGCCATCCCCCTGTATCTGGCCTCCGCAAAAGCGCGGTAAAAAACCGGCCCTGCTGCTTGGCAGCAGGGCCGGCTTTCTTTATGGCTTGGTATCAGTACCCGTTGGGGTTGGAGCTCTGCCAGCGCCAGGAGTCGGCGCACATATCCTCCACGGTCCGGGTGGCCTTCCAGCCCAGTACCCGCTCCGCCTTGGAGCAGTCGGCGTACACGGTGGCCAGGTCGCCGGGCCGCCGGGGGGCGATCTCATAGGGGATCCGCACGCCGGTGGCCTTTTCAAAGGCGTGCACCAGCTCCAGCACGCTCACGCCGTGGCCGGTGCCCAGGTTGAAGATCTCCGTGCCCGTGTGGGCCAGGGCATATTCCAAGGCTTTCACGTGGCCCTCGGCCAGGTCCACCACATGGATGTAATCCCGCACGCCGGTGCCGTCGGGGGTGTCGTAGTCGTCGCCGAACACGTTCAGGTGGGGCAGCCGTCCCACGGCCACCTGGGTGATGTAGGGCATCAGGTTGTTGGGGATACCGGCGGGGTTCTCCCCGATACGGCCGCTTGCGTGCGCGCCAACGGGGTTGAAGTACCGCAGCAGAACCACGCTCAGCTCCTTGTCGGCCACGGCCGCGCCGGAGGCGATCTGCTCGATCATGAACTTGGTCCAGCCGTAGGGGTTGGTGCAGCCGCCGGTCTCGCTCTGCTCCGTGTAGGGCACGGTCGCCTTGGCGCCGTACACCGTGGCGGAGGACGAGAAGATGAACCGCTTGCAGCCCGCCTCGGCCATGCATTCCAGCAGGGTCAGGGTGGTGTCCAGGTTGTTGCGGTAGTACTTCAGGGGCTTTGCCACGCTCTCGCCAACGGCCTTGAACCCGGCGAAGTGCATGACCGCCTCCGGCTTCGTCTCGGCGAAAATCCTCCCCATCGCGGCCTTGTCGGCCACGTCCGCCTCATAAAGGGGCATTTTTTTGCCGGTCAGCTCCTCGCAGCGTTTGACCGCCTCGGGGCTGGAGTTGGAAAAGTCGTCCACGATGGCCACGTCGTACCCGGCCTCGGCCAGGGCGATGGCGGTGTGGGAGCCGATGTACCCGGCCGCGCCGGTGAGTAAAATGGTCATGATATGTCCTCCTGTATAAATTCCTTCCTTGTTGAACGCCTCCCCTGTGTAAGGGGAGGTGGGCCGCCGTCAGGCGGCTCGGAGGGGTTGTAACGTCGGACAACAGACAACCCCTCCGCCTCGCTCCGCTCGGCACCTCCCCTTACACAGGGGAGGCATAAGAAGTGCGGCTTCGCCCCCGAATCGGCCCCGGTAGGGGCCGGCCCCCTCTGACGAGGGGGCTGTCAGCGCTTCGCGCTGACTGGGGGAGAGACAAGTTAACAGACCTTTACAGTCCAGCCGTGCGTATCTTCTATCCTTCCCCATTGTATCCCGGTTATCGTCTCGTAGAGCTTATGGGTCACGGGGCCGATCTGAACGCCGTTGACGGCGTAGCGTTTGTCCCGGTAGGATATCTCGCCGATGGGGGAGATGACCGCCGCCGTGCCGGTGCCCCAGGCTTCCTCCAGCGTCCCGTCCTCCGCCGCCGCGATCAGCTCGTCCACGGAGATGTTCCGCTCATGGACCTCATAGCCCCACTCCCCAAGCAGCTGCAAGGCGGTCTTGCGTGTGATGCCGGGCAGCACGGAGCCCCCCGCCAGGGACGGCGTGATCACCTTGCCGCCCAGCTTGAACATCACGTTCATGGAGCCCACTTCCTCGATGTACTTCTGTTCCACCCCGTCCAGCCACAGCACCTGGGAGAAGCCCCGCTTCTCCGCGATCTCGCTGGCGTGCAGGCTGGCGGCGTAGTTGCCGCCGCACTTGGTGAAGCCGGTGCCGCCCCGGACAGCCCGGACCTCCCGGCTCTCGATGGCGATGTGCACCGGGTCCAGCCCCTCGGGGTAGTAGCTGCCCACCGGGCAGGTGATGATGCAGAACAGGTATGTATGGGACGCGTGCACGCCCAGATGGTCGTCCGTGGCAAAGGCGAAGGGCCGGATGTACAGGCTGGTGTCCGGCGCGGAGGGGACCCAGTCCGCGTCCAGCTTCACCAGGGTCTTCAGCGCGTCCAGATAGATGTCCGCCGGTACCTCGGGGATGCACAGCTTCTCGCAGGACCTTGCCATGCGGGCGATGTTCTCCGTGGGCCGGAAAAGCTGGATGTGTCCGTCCGCCGTCCGATACGCCTTCAGGCCCTCGAAGACCTCCTGCGCGTAGTGCAGCGTCATGCAGGACGGCTCCAGGCTCAACGGCCCGTAGGGGACGATCCGCGGGTCATACCAGCCCTTGCCCGCTTCATAGTCCATCAGGAACATGTGGTCGGAGAAAAATGTCCCGAAGGGGATATTGTTCTCGTCGGGCCTGGGTCTGGGCGCCGTTGTCTTTGTGATTTTGATCTCCATAAAAAACCGCCTCCCGCTTTCGTTCACGCGCCGCGGACCGGACCCGCGGCGGCATTTTAGATATTATAGTCCCCTTTTCCCCCGACTGCAAGAGTTTCTCCGCGCCGGCGGCGGGGAGGATTCGACGGAAAAAATAAAAGTTCTCACGGATTTTGTAACTTTTCTCTAGGAATCCCGTAACTAATGTGATATACTGTAAAGGATAAGGGAAAAAGTTACAGGGGGAGGGGAGGCCAATGAAAAGGCGCGGCGGACGTTTTCTGGCGCTTATGCTCAGCGCCGTCATCGCCGCCGTCTGCGCCGGGTGCATGGCCAGCGTGGACGAGCTTTACTCCCTGCCCCAGATGTCGGAGGAATACGTGCAGCTACAGGAGCTGATCGGCCAGCGCATCGAGCAGGGCAGCGCCTACGCCGCTCCCACCGGCGGCAGCAACCGCCAGTCCGTGCAGCTTCGTGACCTGGACGGGGACGGTACGGCGGAGGCTCTGGCCTTTCTGGTGGACCCCACCCGCACGCCCACCGTGTGCGTGTACCGCCAGGACGAGGGCGGGGACTTCTACTCCTACGTCATCATCACCGGGTACGGCACCGCCGTGGCCAGCGTGGATTACGCGGACCTGAACGGGGACGGCGCGGCGGAGCTGATCATCTCCTGGCAGGGCGGGGGCGACATCCGGCTGCTGACCGTCCACTCCCTGGACGGCGCGGACAAAAACGACCAGCACGAACTTCTCAGCGTGGACTGCACCGATTTTCTGGTGTGCGACCTGAACAGTGACGGGGTGGACGACCTGCTGGACTTCCATGTGGCGGAGGGCCACAGCACCGTGGACATGTACACCCTGGCCGGGGAGGGACCGGCTCTGGCCGCCTCGGCGAATCTGTCCGAGAACATCACCGCCATCCGCCGGGCCGCCGCCGGGAAGCTTGCCGACGGCACCGCCGCCGTGTTCGTGGAGAGCGACATGGGCCGGGAGGGGCTGGTCACCGACGTGCTCACCGCTCCGGACGGAGATCTTTCCAACATCACCATGACCCCCCTGGGCCGCAGCAACACCCTCCGGCCGGACGGCATCTTCTCTGCGGATATGGACGGGGACGGCGCGCCGGAGCTGCCCGTGGGCGACGGGGAGGACGATATGCTCACCTGGTACAGCCTGGACCCCTCCGGGGGCATGTTCCCCTCCGTGACCACCTATTACAATACGGAGGACGGCTGGTACCTGACCCTGACCGGTCCGCTGACCGGGGACGTGCTCATGGAGCGGCGGTACGCCGACGGGGAGGACTCCGTCACGTTCACCGTCATGAGCGACGGGTCCACTCCCCAGGGCAACGTGCTCACCATATACACCCTCACCGGCGGCAGCCGGCTGGAGCGGGCCGAGGCGGAGGGCCGGTTCATCCTGTACCAGGAGGAACAGACCGTGTACGCCGCTCAGCTTCTCACGGACGCGCTCACCAAACAGGATATCATGGACAGTTTCCATTTGATATACGCCGAGTGGCAGTCGAGAGACCTGTAACAAGGAGGCAAGAAGAGTGAAAAAGGTATTGGTTTTGGAGGACGAATCCAGCATCCGAAGCTTTGTGGTGATCAACCTCAAGCGCTCCGGCTACGAGCCCATCGAGGCGGAGACCGGCGAACAGGCGCTGGAACAGCTCCGGCAGAACCCGGACATCAAGGTGGCGCTGCTGGACGTGATGCTCCCGGACATCGACGGCTTTGAGGTATGCCGCCGCATCCGGGCCTCCGACTCGAAGATCGGCATCATCATGCTCACCGCCAAGGCACAGGAGATGGACAAGGTAACGGGCCTGATGACCGGCGCGGACGACTATGTGACGAAGCCCTTCTCCCCGGCGGAGCTGACCGCACGCATCGACGCGCTGTTCCGTCGCACCGGCGCCGAGGACGCACAGACCGACGGCGGCGAGCTGCACCAGGGACCGTTCCGTCTGAACACCCGCAACCGGACGCTGGAGAAAAACGGCGAGCGCATCAAGCTCACCCAGATCGAGTACTCCATCATGAAGCTGTTCATGGACAATCCGGGCCGTGCCCTCAGCCGGGAGGATATTTTGAACGCCGTCTGGGGCCGGGACTATTTCGGGGAGCTGAAGATCGTGGACGTGAACATCCGCCGCCTGCGGATCAAGATCGAGGACAACAGCACCATCCCGACCTACATTACTACGGTGTGGGGCTACGGCTACAAATGGGGCTTTTAAGTCGTTTGAAAGCCAAAGGCTTTCAAACGAGAAGGCTGCGGCCTGCGGCAGCGCACGCGCAAGCGCGCACGTTTGCAGGCCGAGAAGAATGATTTCCGAGGTACACGCCCCCGGAAATCATATCCAAATCCATTCGCGCCTGCGGGCGCGAACTTAAGCGAGGCACAGGAGAAACTTGATGGGCAAGATACTGGGAAAAAAGCATCCCCGGGGGCTGAAAAGCCGCTGGCTGCGTTCCGGCATCCTGCTCACGGTGGCGGTGGTGGTCCTGTTCACCGTCATCTTCTCTCTGGGTGTGCGCAGTTATTACTACAGCGCCGTGCGCACCGGCCTTGCCACCAAGGCCCAGTCCGCCGCCAACTTCTTCACCGGCTACATGTCCCGGACATACGGCCAGTATTACCAGAGCGCCTACCGGTACACCCAGAGCTTTGAGGACAAGGACTTTCTGGAGCTGCAATTCATCAACCCCGGCGGGGTGGTGGAGGTGTCCAGCTACGGCATCTCCGCCGGCACCCAGCCGGGCACGCCGGACATCAAAACGGCCCTGGAGGACCGGCGGCTGGACGCCTGGAACGGTAAGCGCAACGGCACCGGCGAGCGTATCATGGCCGTCAGCGCGCCGCTGCTGAGCCAGGAGGGCGCCGTCATGGGCGCCATGCGCTATGTGACCAGTCTGCGGCTGGTCACCCGGCAGATCGCGGTCATGTCCGCCGTGGCGGCGGGGGTGGGGCTGCTGGTCATATTGGCGGTGGTGCTTTCAAACCTCTACTTCATCCGCTCCGTCACCGAGCCGCTGGTGGAACTGACGGCTCTGGCACACCGGATCGCCGAGGGCAGCTACGGCATCCAGGCCCAGAAGAAATACGACGACGAGATCGGCGACCTGACCGACGCCATCAACGAGATGAGCGCCAAGATCGGCGAGTCGGAGCGGACCCAGACCCAGTTCATCTCCACCGTCTCCCATGAGCTGCGCACGCCTCTGACCGCCATCACCGGCTGGGCGGAGACGCTGGCCTACGACGAGACGCTGTCCCCCGACTCCCGGCGGGGCATCGCCATCATCTCCAAGGAGTCCGGCCGGCTGACCAAGATGGTGGAGGAGCTGCTGGAATTTACCCGTATCCAGGACGGCCGGTTCAACCTGAACGTGGAGACCGTGGACGTGGCCGGGGAGCTGGAGGAGGCCATATACACCTACGGGGAGCTTCTCAAGCAGGAGAACGTGACCGTGGAGTACACCCCTCCCACCCAGGACATCCCCTTCATCCTGGGAGACGCGGAGCGGCTCAAGCAGGTGTTTTTGAACATCATGGACAACGCCGCCAAGTACGGCCGGTCCGCCGGACGTATCCAGGTGACCGTTGGCGCCGCCGGCGGCTGGGTCGTGATACGGTTCCGGGACTTTGGCCCCGGTATCCCGCCGGAGGAACTGCCGTTCGTGAAGAAGAAGTTCTACAAGGGCAGCGGCAAGGAGCGGGGCAGCGGCATCGGCCTTTCGGTGTGCGACGAGATCGTCACCCGCCACAAGGGCAAGCTGGAACTGGCCAACGCCGCCGACGGCCGCACGGGATTGATCGTGACGGTCATGCTCCCCGTGATGAACGAGGATGATCTGACAATATAACTACCGATCATGCGGGGGCAAGGAACGGGGGAATCTCTCCCCCAGTCAGCGCAAGCGCTGACAGCCCCCTCGTCAGAGGGGGCCGCGCTGCGGCGCGAGGGATAATCCCAAGAAAGGCGTAAAAATGGCAAAGCAGGATCAAAGCAAAGAGAGCTGCGCGTTCCGCACGTCCATCGGCGGTCAGGCGCTGATCGAGGGCATTTTGATGCGCGGCCCGGATAAGCAGGCCATCGTGATACGTTCCCCGGAGGGGGAGCTGGTGACGAAGGTGGAGCGGCTGCACCCGCTGCGGGAGAAGTGGTCCGTGTTCGGCTGGCCGCTTATCCGCGGCGTGGTGAGCTTTCTGGACAGCATGGTCAAGGGCATGAAGGCCGTGACCTATTCCGCCCAGTTCATGCCCGAGGAAGACCAGGAGGAACCCAGTAAGCTGGACAAGTGGATCGAGGACCATTTCAGCTCCGAAAAGGCGGAGAAGATCGTCATCGGCATCGCGGTGGTCCTGGGCATTGCCCTGGCGGTGGGACTTTTCATCCTGCTGCCCACGTTTCTTGTGGGGCTCATCCCGCCTCTGCGCCACGGCCACGACGGCCTGCGCACCCTTTTGGAGGGCATCTTGAAGCTGGCCATCTTCCTGGGCTATATGGCCGCCGTGTCCCGCATGAAGGAGATGAAGCGCATGTGGGCCTATCACGGCGCGGAGCACAAGACCATCTACTGCTACGAGCACGGCCGGGACCTGACCGTGGAGAACGTGCGCACGGAGAGCCGTTTCCACCCCCGCTGCGGCACCAGCTTCCTGCTGGTGGTGGTCATATTGAGTATTTTCGTGTTCATCATCGCCAACGCGTTTTTGCATGTGGACAACGTATTTTTGCGGATGCTGGTGAAGATCGCGCTGCTGCCCATCGTGGTCAGTCTCAGCTATGAGCTGAACCGCTGGATCGGCCGGCACGACGAGCTGCCTCTGGCGAAGGTCCTGTCCTGGCCCGGCCGGATGCTCCAGCACCTGACCACCCAGGAGCCGGACGAGGGCATGATGGAGGTAGCCATCACGTCGCTCAAACTGGTCATCCCGGACAAAAAGGGCGCGGATATATGGTGACGTGTTGCTTTCGGGGGCGAAGCCCCCGCCTCCCTCTGACGAGGGAGGTGGCTCGCCCGTAAGGGCGAGACGGAGGGAGAGATATTTTCAGTTTTCTCTCCCCCAGTCACCGCCTGACGGCGGCGACAGCCCCCTCGTCAGAGGGGGCCGCGCTGCGGCGCGAGGGCCGAACCTCTGTGGGCCAAAAAGGAGATCGGGATAAAGAGCTATGGCGAGAACGTACAGTGACATCTACATCGAGGCGCGGCGGCGGCTGAAAGAGGCGGGCATCGAGGAATACGGCCTGGAAGCCCGGCTCATATTGGCCCGCGCGGCGGACAAGAGCGTGGAGAAGCTGATGCAGGAGCTGAACCTGTATTCCTCCGACGAGCTTGCCGCCGACGTGGCCAGGATGGTGGACAGGCGCATCGAAGGCGAGCCGGTGCCTTACATCACCGGCACCTGGGAGTTTTACGGCGTGCCCCTGGACATCACCCGTGACGCGCTCATACCCCGGACCGACACGGAGGTACTGGTGAAGGCCGCCATCGCGCTCTTTGAGGGGCGCAACGGCACCCCCCGTATCCTGGACCTGTGCGCCGGGTCCGGCTGCGTAGGCGTGGCGCTGGCGGTGCACATGCCCGGCGCGCGGGTGGTCATGGTGGACAACAGCCCCCGTGCCCTGTCCCTCTGCCGCCGGAACATCGCGAAAAACAAGCTGGAGGTGCGGGTCATGTGCGTGCACGCGGACGTGACCGAAAAGCCCCCCATGCTGATGGGCTCTTTTGACCTCATCACCTGCAACGCCCCCTATATCCCCACGGCGGAGCTTGCCACCCTGGACCGGTCCGTGCGGGACTACGAGCCGGTGGAGGCGCTGGACGGGGGCGCGGACGGACTGGACATCATCCGGCCGGCCATCCGGCTTTGGAAGTCCGTTTTAAAGGACAACGGCGCCATTATGCTGGAGATCGGCGAGGGACAGGCCCCGGCGGTGCGCCAGCTTCTGGAACAGGCCGGCTTCACCAGCATTTACGCCTTACAGGATACAGGCGGCACGGACAGGGTCATGGCGGCCCGGCTGAAACGGTAAATTTGACGCTCTCCGCCCGGCGGAGAGAAAGGAGAGAGATATGGCAGCGAAAAAAGCGGCGCCTCCCGTGACCCCGGTGGGACAGGCGGCGGACAAGAAAAAGGCGCTGGAGACGGCGCTGGCCCAGATCGAGAAGAATTACGGCAAGGGCGCCATCATGCGCCTGGGGGAGGACATCCCCGTGAACGTGGACGCCATCTCCACGGGCTCCCTGGGGCTGGACCTGGCCCTGGGCATCGGGGGACTGCCCCGGGGGCGTATCGTGGAGATCTACGGCCCGGAGGCCAGCGGCAAGACCACCCTGGCCCTGCACCTGGTGGCCTCCGCGCAGCAGGGCGGCGGCGAGGTGGCGTACATCGACGTGGAGCACGCTCTGGAGCCGGCCTATGCCCGCGCTCTGGGCGTGGACATCGACAACCTGCTCATCTCCCAGCCGGACACCGCCGAGCAGGCTTTGCAGATATCGGAGGCGCTGGTGCGCTCCGGGGCCATCGACGTGATCGTGGTGGACTCGGTGGCGGCGCTTCTGCCCCGCAGCGAGCTGGAAGGGGAGATGGGCGACTCCACCGTGGGCGTGCTGGCCCGGCTCATGAGCCAGGCTCTGCGGAAGCTGGCCGGCATCGTGTCGAAGACCAACTGCATCGTGGTCTTCATCAACCAGCTCCGGGAGAAGATCGGCGTCATGTACGGCAACCCGGAGACCACCCCCGGCGGCCGTGCGCTGAAATACTATTCCAGCGTGCGCCTGGACGTGCGGCGCACCGAGACCCTCAAGTCCGGCGACGAGATGATCGGCAACCGGACCCGCGTCAAGATCGTGAAGAACAAGGTCGCGCCTCCCTTCAAGGAGGCACAGTTCGACATCATCTACGGCGAGGGCATCTCCAAGATCGGCGAGATCATCGACCTTGGCGTGAGGCTGGAGATCATCGAGAAGGCCGGAGCCTGGTTCACCTGCTGCGGCGAGCGCATCCAGGGCCGGGACGGGGTGAAGGAGTTTCTCATGGCCAACCCGGACAAGGCCGCCGAGATCGAGGCCCAGATCCGCGCCAACGCCCACAAGCTCATGAGCCCGCAGGCATTGAAGGCGGCAAAAGCCGCCGGCCGCGCGGTCGACGTCTCCGCCGAGGACTTCGACGACGGTTCCGACGAGTGACCACCGACGAAAAGCCTCCCCTGTGCAAGGGGAGGTGCCGAGCGACAGCGAGGCGGAGGGGTTGTCCTGCACTGGTAACAACCCCCCAGTCACCGCCAAAGGCGGTGACAGCCCCCCTTACACAGGGGGCCGTCAATAAGGTAAATACTATGGATGACCAATATAAACACACCGTCCGTTCGGTGATGAACGACCCGGCGGGGGAGCTGGAGCCTCCCAAAAAGCGCAAAAAGCCCCAGACGCCGCTGGAACAGGCCAAAAAGTGGGCGACGGACTACTTAAAGCGCCCCCACTCCGAGAAGGAGCTGCGCAAGAAGCTGGCGGAAAAGGGCTGTTCCCAGCAGGACATCGACACGGTGACCGCCCTGTGCCTGGACTACGGCTTTTTGAACGACGCCGAGTACGCCGGGATGATCGCCCGGCACTACGCCGCCATGGGCTACGGCCCCGGCCGGGTGCGCTCCGAGCTGGGCCGCCGTGGGGTGCCCAAGGACCTGTGGGACGACGCTCTGGCCGAGATGCCTGAGGACACGGACAACATCGACCGCCTGCTGGCGGCGAAGCTCCGTGGCCGGGACATACGCGACCGGAAGGAGCGGGACAAGGCCGCCGCGGCCCTTTTCCGCCGGGGCTATTCCTGGGACGATATCCGCGCCGCGCTGAACCGCTACGGCGCGGAGGAAGAGTGATACATCGCCTCCGGCGATACAAATTGGACGCCTCCCCTGTGTAAGGGGAGGTGCCGAGCGACAGCGAGGCGGAAGGGTTGTCCTGCACTGGTAACAACCCCTCCGAGCCGCCATTCGGCGGCCCACCTCCCCTTGCACAGGGGAGGCTTTCGATAAGGTATATTTCCTATGAAGATCCATTTTACCTCCCTTGGCTGTGCGAAAAACCTGATAGATTCCGAACAGATGCTGGCGCTCATACGCGCCGCCGGCCATGAGATCACCGCGGACCCCGCCCAGGCAGACGCCGCGGTGGTCAACACGTGCGCCTTCATCGAGGCGGCCCAGCAGGAGGCCATCGACACGATCTTGGAGCTGGCCGAGCTGAAAAAGACCGGCTCCTTAAAGCGTCTGGTGGTCACCGGGTGCCTGCCCCAGCGGTATCAGGGGGACATCCTCACGGAGCTGCCCGAGATCGACGCGGTCCTTGGCGTGGGGAGCTTCCCCGACATCGTGGCGGCGCTGGAATCGGACCAGCATCACTTCGCCCGCTTCCTGGACAAGAACGCGCCTCTTCCTGAGCTGGACCGGACCGTGACCACCGGTCCGGGGTGGGCCTATATCAAGATCGCCGACGGGTGCGACAACCGCTGCGCCTACTGCGTCATCCCCTCCATCCGGGGCCGCTACCGCTCCCGGCCCGTGGACGCCATCCTGGCCGAGGCCCGGACCCTGGCGGCGCGAGGCGTGAAGGAGCTCATTTTGGTGGCCCAGGACGTGACGGCCTATGGCCGGGACTTTCATGACGGCACCAACCTCTGTACCCTGCTGCGGCAACTGGTGATGATCGACGGCATAGAATGGATACGCCTGCACTATCTCTACCCCCATGAGCTCACGGACGAGCTGATCGACACGATTGCGTCGGAGAAGAAGATCGTGAAGTATCTGGACATCCCCATCCAGCACGTGAACGACGCCATCCTGCGCCGCATGCGCCGGCCGGAGACACGCGCTTCCATCGAGACGCTGTTCGACAAGCTCCGCTCGCGTGTCCCCGGCGTGGTCCTGCGCACCAGCCTGATCGTGGGCCTGCCCGGCGAGGGCGAGGCGGAATTCGGGGAGCTTCTGGACTTTCTGCGGGCACAAAAGCTGCCAAGGGCCGGGGTGTTCGTGTTCTCCCCCCAGGAGGGCACGGCGGCCGCCGAGATGCCGGACCGATGTACCACCGAGGAAGCCCAAGCCCGGCAGCGGACGGTCATGGACCTGCAAAACGCCGTCATGGACGCCTTTGACCGCGCCCGTCTGGGCACCGTCCAGACCGTGCTGTGCGAAGGGCAAAGCATCGATGGCAGCTGGTTCGGCCGGAGCTGGGCCGACTCCCCGGACGTGGACGAACAGGTGCTCTTCACCGGCCCCGCCGCGCCGGGTACATTCGTCCAGGTGCATTTGGACGCTCTGGAGGACGGGTGCCTCACGGGGCATGTGGAAGAAAACGGAAAATAAGGAACTGGACACAGATGTTTGACTATCTGAAAGAGACGATCCGGGCCTATCAGGCCCGGGACCCGGCGGCAAGGAGCGCGTGGGAGGTATATTTGCTGTACCCCGGCGTGAAGGCGGTGCTGCGCCACAGAAGGGCCCACTGGTGCTGGACCCACGGCCTGAAATTTTTGGGCCGGGCCATCTCCCAGCGCACCCGGAAGAAGACCGGCATCGAGATACACCCCGGCGCGACCATCGGCCGCCGGCTGGTCATCGACCACGGCATGGGTGTGGTCATCGGCGAAACGGCCGAGATCGGGGACGACGTGCTCCTATACCAGTGCGTGACCCTTGGCGGCACCGGCAAGGACCAGGGCAAGCGCCACCCCACCATCGGCAACAACGTGCTCATAGGCTCCGGCGCCAAGGTCCTGGGGCCGTTCAAGGTGGGGGACAACAGCCGCATCGCCTCCAACGCCGTGGTGCTCAGCGAGGTACCGCCCAACTCCACCGCCGTAGGCGTGCCGGCCCACGTGGCCCGCATCGCCGGGGAGAAGACCGATTACGCCTCCCGTGTGGACCAGATCAGCGTGTCCGACCCCGTGGCCCAGGAGCTGTGCGCCCTGCGCGGCCGGGTGATAGAACTGGAACAAGCATTCGCAAAGGAGAAGTAAGACCATGCGCTTTTATAACGACCTGACCATGCAAAAGGAGGACTTCGTCCCCATCACCGAGGGCAAGGTCACCATGTACAGCTGCGGCCCCACGGTGTACAACTACATCCACGTGGGCAACGCCCGCCCCATCATCATGTTCGACGTGCTGCGCCGGTACCTGGAATACCGGGGCTATGATGTCACGTTCGTGCAGAACTTCACCGACGTGGACGACAAGATCATCAAGCGCGCCAACGAGGAAGGCGTGTCCTCCGCCGACATCGCGGAGAAGTACATCGGCGAGTACTGGAAGGACGTGAACGCCCTGGGGGTCAAGCCGGCCACCGTCCACCCCAAGGCCACGGAGAACATCCCCCAGATCATCGAGCTGGTGCAGACCCTGGTCGACAAGGGCTACGCCTATGAGGTCAATGGGGACGTATATTACCGCACCGGCAAATTCCGGGACTACGGCAAGCTGAGCCACCAGAACCTGGACGACCTGATGCACGGCGCCCGCGTGGAGGTCAACGACGGCAAGGAAAACCCCATGGACTTCGCCCTGTGGAAGGCCGCCAAGCCCGGCGAGCCCGCCTGGCAGTCCCCCTGGGGCATGGGCCGGCCCGGCTGGCACATCGAGTGCTCCGCCATGTCCAACCGGTATCTGGGCAAGACCATCGACATCCACACCGGCGGCAAGGACCTGGTGTTCCCCCACCATGAGAACGAGATCGCCCAGTCCGAGGCCGCCAACGGCGTGCCCTTCGTCCACTACTGGCTGCACAACGGCTTCATCAACGTGGACAACCAGAAGATGTCCAAGTCCCTTGGAAACTTCTTCACCGTCCGGGAGGCCGCCGGCGTCTATGGCTACGACTGCATCCGCATGTTCATGCTCATGAGCCACTACCGCTCCCCGCTGAACTACTCCGTGGACATCCTGGTCCAGACCCAGGCCGCCCTGGACCGGCTGAAGACCGCCAAGGACAACCTGGACTTCTTCGCCCAAAACGGCCGGGACGGCGCGCTGAGCGAGGCCGACGCTGCCTTCGTATCGGGGCTGGACAAGTACCGCCAGCGGTTCGTCGAGGTGATGGACGACGACTTCAACACCGCCGACGCGGTGTCCGTCATCTTCGAGCTGGCCCGGGAGATCAACACCGCCGTCTCCCCCGCCGTCGACCCCTCCAAGGCCCTGGCCGCCGCCTGCCGGGACGTCTTCCTGGAGCTGTGCGATGTGCTGGGCATCCCCTTTGGCGCCCAGGAGGACCTGGACGCGGAGATCGAGGAGAAGATCGCCGCCCGTCAGGCCGCCCGCAAGGCCAAGAACTGGGCCGAGGCGGACCGGATCCGG
>CANQQB010000002.1 GCA_947625845.1 uncultured Oscillospiraceae bacterium | reverse complement strand
CTCTCAGAAATGCTCACAGCGTCCAGAATACGCCCCTGCCGGACATCCGTTCCGTTCGTCCGCTTCTTCTTCCCTTTTCGCCGCAGGTGGTAGGCGAATCGCTCTTGCTTGCGCAGGTACTTCTTTTTCGGGTCGTACACTCCGGCCCAAATCGCCCGGTAGATCGTGACGAAGCTCAATTGAAGCGGGTTGTTCTCCAGGGCTAATCGGTGCTGTATTTGTTCCGGTGACCAGTGTTCATCTTCTATGAGGTGCCGTATCACTTCTCGCGGACCGGGGGCGGCCAGTATCCGCTTTCTGCCACAATTCCGTTTCTGCTTTACGTACCGCCTCTGGGCAGCGCTGGGGCTATATGGGCGGTGACTGCCTTTGTTGCGGGACAGTTCCCGGCTCAGCGTTGATGCTGAACGGCCTGTCTCTCGGGCGATCTCCCGCAGGCTCTTTCCCTGTCCGCGCATCAGGTATAGCTTTTCCCGCTCTTCTATGGTAAGATGTTTGTAGTGGCTCATGGGGGTCAGCTCCTATCTGGTTTTCTGCAAATACCATTTTAGAAGCTTTCTTCCCTTGAGTCACCTCTTTTCTTTACCCTGTTGCTCTTATTTTGTAAATCTTCAAATCGTTTTTTCCGGCGGCGGCAACATAATTTATTCCCAGCGGCAGGAGAGGAAACCGGGATAGGTGTTGCCGCGCACGCCGGTGGTGGTCCGGGCATGGTACAGGGAGCTGACGATGGATTCCTCCACCGCCTCCACCGCCGCCTCAAATACGCTGTCCATGTCGTCGTCCAGCAAAAAGCGCTGGGTGAGGATGGACTGCGCACTGGCGTGAGGCCGGTTGTTGGCCGTGGTGAAGGCGATGGCGATGTCCCCGCTGCCGTTGCCGCAGAAGGAGCCCACCCGCCCCAGGGCAATGGCCGCCCGCTTGGCCACCCGCTTCAACTGCCGCTCATTGAGGGGGATGTCCGTGGCCAGGACGATGATGATGGAGCCCTTGTCCCTGTCCCTGTCCGCGTCCGCGTCCGGGGCCGGATAGGCCTGGCGGACATCGTAGCGGCGGCCGCCGATGACCAGGTCGCCTGCCCGGCCAAAGTTGCTCATCACGATGGCCCCCACGGTGTAGTCCGTCCCGTCCAGGGGCACGACGCGGGACGCCGAGCCGATGCCGCCCTTCAGCCCCATGCAGACCATGCCGGCGCCGCTGCCCACGGCCCCCTCCTGAAAGTCCGGACCGCAGGCCGCCAGTGCCTGGCGCACGTGCTGCTCCATCACATGCATGCCCCGGATGTCGTTCAGAGCGCCGTCGTTGCACTCGGTCACCACACAATTCACCGTCCCGGTGGTCACGCCGATGTCGGCGTTTCGCTCCAGCATGTACCGGACCGTGGCGTCCAGGACCGTGCCAACGCTCAGGGTGTTGGTCATCATGATCGGCGACTCGATGGTCCCCAGTTCCTCCACCTGCACCAGGCCCACGCTCTTGCCGAAGCCGTTTATCACGCTGCACGCCGCCGTCACCTTTTCGTGGAACAGGTCGCCCCCGTGGGGCAGGATGGCGGTCACCCCCGTGTTGATGTCCCCCTGCCGGATCGTGGCGTGGCCAACGGCCACCCCCGGCACGTCCGTGATAAGGTCCCGCGGGCCACTGGCCCATTTCCCGTGCAGCTCCAGGCCGCAGTCGGCTGGCAATCCCATGTTCGCTCGCTCTCCTTTATTAATTGGTTGAAGCCATTATAGCCGCCTCGCGGCGGCGGCGCAAGCCGCGACGTGAGGGGACACCTTTGCTGGCGGCGATGCGGGCGCACTACTGTTACAACCCTTCCGTCAGCGCTTCGCGCTGACACCTCCCCTTACACAGGGGAGGCTTTCGATATGGAGGCGGCTGGCACGCCGCCAAATCAAATTGCCGCCCATGGGCGGCAACCTTTTTTGACAGCGGCGCAAGCGGGGAAATGGGCTATGACGGCACGATTTGCAATATAAAAAGCAATCGACGCCATTTTCCTTGGCCTTTGTATGTTGTATATTGTAAAATATGATTTTGTGACACCACGCACTTGCTTTTTTGGAGGCGACGGCATGCGTATCCGGCATATCCAGGTGGGGCGTATTTCCCTGCCCCTGGCCCATCCCTTCAAGACCGCTTTGCGCACGGTGGAGCGCGTCGACGACGTGGCCGTGCGGGTCATCGGGGAGAACGGCCTGGAGGGCTACGGCGAGGCGCCGGCCACCGCCGTCATCACCGGGGAGACCACGGGGTCTATCGTCTGCGCCATCCGGGACTATATCGCCCCGGCCGTCGTGGGGCTGGACCTGATGGACCTGGACGGGGTGATGGAGAAGCTCCGGCGCTGCATGGTCCACAATACCTCCGCCAAGGCGGCGGTGGATATGGCGCTGCTGGACCTGTGGGGCAAGAGCCTGGGCGCGCCGCTGTGGCGGCTGCTGGGCGGGGCAAGAAAAAGCTTTGAGACGGACCTGACCATATCCGTCAACGGCGTGGACGAGATGGTCCGGGACAGTTTGGAGGCCGTACAGCGGGGCTTTCATATTTTGAAAGTCAAAGTCGGCAAGGACAGCGCCGCCGACGTGGAGCGCCTGGCCGCCATCCGGGCCGCCGTGGGGCCGGACGTGACATTGCGCGTGGACGCCAACCAGGGCTGGACGCCTCGGGAGGCGGTGCGTATCATAACCGCTTTGGAGGACGCGGGCGTGGGCGCGGAGCTGGTGGAACAGCCTGTGGCCGCCGATGATTTCCAGGGCATGCGATACGTCACGGCTCGGGTACATACCCCCATTTTGGCGGACGAGAGCGTGTTCTCCCCCGCCGACGCGGTCCGGGTGCTCCGGGAGCGGGCGGCGGACTACGTGAACATCAAGCTCATGAAGACCGGCGGCATATGGCCGGCGCTGAAGGTCTGCGCCATTGCGGAGGCGTTCGGCGCACCGTGCATGATCGGGTGCATGCTGGAAAGCCAGGTATCCGTGGCCGCGGCAGCGCACCTGGCCGCCGCAAAAGGCGTCATCACCATGGCCGACCTGGACGGACCGTCCCTGTGCGCGTGCGAGCCGTTCCCCGGCGGGCCAAGTTTCCATGGCCCGGTCATCACCATGAGCGAGGACGCCGGGGTGGGGGTCACGGTGCCCCCGGAGGTTTGGAACTGAAACATCCCGCCTTTTGGCGGTATGTATATATCAAGCATGAAAGGAAGCGTCAACATGAGAATCTGCAACCGTGTGCTCAGCCTGCTGCTGTGCCTGGCGATGGTCCTGTCCCTGGGCTGCGCCGCCTACGCCGATGGGGAGGGTTCCGTCTACCGCACGCTGTATTCCAGCGAGGTGGACACCCTCAACTACCTGGAAACCACCCAGGCCGTCACCACCAGTCTGACCTTCAACCTGATCGACTGCCTGGTGGAGTACGACTGCTACGGCAACGTGGAGCCCGCTCTGGCCGAGAGCTGGGAGCCCAACGAGGACGCCAGCGTCTGGACGTTCCAGCTTCGCCAGGGCGTCAAGTGGGTGGATAAGGACGGCAGCGAGGTGGCCGACGTGACTGCCAACGACTGGGTGGCCGCCGCTCACTACATCTGCGACGCCGCCAACGACTCCAGCTGCTACAGCGTCCTGCGGGACAATATCGCCGGCGCCAGCGCCTACTATGACTACACCGCCTATCAGCTGGCCCTGCCCAACGCCAAGGACGGCACCGACGAGGAGGGCAATCCCGCCAAGGTCATCGTCAACGAGGACGGCGAGGAGGAGGTCCTGGTGGAGGCCCCCGAGGCGTCTCTGGACGACATCGGCGTGAAGGCTCTGGACGATTACACGCTGGAGTTCACCCTGACCGGCTCCAAGGCCTATTTCGTGTCCCTGCTGAGCCACGGCGCGTTCATGCCCGTGTATGAGCCCTTCCTGGAAGAGTGCGGCGACCAGTTCGGCACCAGCAACGAGTACCTGCTCTATAACGGCGCCTACATCCTCAGCTCCTTCAAGCCCCAGCAGGAGCACGTTCTGACCAAGAACGCCGCTTACTGGGAGCCGGAGTGCGTGTACATCGACGAGGTACGGGAGACCTACAACGCCGAGGCTTCCTCCATCGCCGCCACCATGTACATGAACGGGGAGCTGGACGCGGCCACCGTGTCCTCCGACCTGCTCACCGCCATGATGGCCGACCCCGAGACCGCCGACCAGATCCACTCCTCCCGGCCGAGCACGTCCTACGCGTACTGGTATCTGTTCAACTTCGACGCCAACTTCGACGAGGACTATGAGCCGGAGAACTGGACGCTGGCGGTGAACAACGAGAACTTCCGTCAGTCCATCGTGCACGCCTTCCAGCGCATCCCCGCGCTGGCCGCCCACGATCCTCTGAACCCCACCGCCACCCTCAGCAACACCATCACTCCCAGCAACTTCGCCATGAACGAGGGCAAGGACTACACCTCCTATGAGGGTCTGGCCGCCTACACCGCCGAGGGCTTCGATTACTACGATCCCGACCTGGCCGTGGAGTACAAGGACAAGGCCGTGGAGGAACTGACCGCCGCCGGCGCCACCTTCCCCGTGAAGGTCCTCATGTGCTACAACCCCTCCAGCTCCAATATGGCCAACGAGTGCCAGGTGGTGGAGCAGCAGATCGAGAACGTGCTGGGCACGGATTACATCGACATCATCGTGGAGGCCGGTCCCTCCGACGGCTTCCTGGCCGCCGTGCGCCGCTCCGGCAACTACGCGTTCATGAACTGCAACTGGGGCGCCGACTACGCCGACCCGGAGACCTGGACCGACCCCTTCGTGCCCGATTCCTCCTACAGCTTCATCTACACCAGCACCGACCCGGAGACGAAGGCCCTGTATGACGAGTACTGCGCGCTGGTGGACGAGGCCAAGGCCATCACCACCGACATCGACGCCCGGTACGCCGCCTTCGCCAAGGCCGAGGCCTTCCTGCTGGACCACGCCTTCGCGGTGCCCCTGCACACCAACGAGATCAGCTACTCCATGAGCAAGCTGAACGTGTTCGAGGGCCAGTACGCCATGGTGGATACCGTGACCTACCGGTACAAGGACCAGCACCTGATGGATAAGTCCATGAGCATCGACGAGTACAACGCGGCTTATGAAGAGTGGGCCGCTCACGCCAACTGAGCAACTGCCTGATACCTGGCCCCCTGCCGTTTCGGCGGCAGGGGGACTGTGGTTATCTATCCAGCACTTCCCGAAAGGAGGGACCTTATGGCAAAATATATCCTGAAGCGGGTCCTGCGGGCGTCTGTGACGCTGTTCATCATCATCACGATCCTGTTTTCCCTTCTGCGGCTGATGCCCATCGAGGGATATTTCGACAATTTCGACAAGGTCTCCTCCACCGAGATCCAGGTGAAGCTCAACTCCCTGGGTCTCAACGACCCGCTGCCCAAACAGCTTGGCCGGTTTTATAACCAGCTTCTCCACGGCGATTTGGGCACCTCCAACATCTACCGCCGGGGGGTGTCCATCAACACCATCATCGCCGAGAAGATTCCCATTTCCGTGAAGTTCGGGCTTATCTCCTTTGCCCTGTCCCTGGTGATGGGGCTGGCGCTGGGCATATGGATGGCATACAGCACCCGCACCCGGTTCAAGATCGGCGACCGGCTGGGCACGGTGCTGATCGTGGTGGTCCAGGCGGTGCCCGCCGCGGTGTACCACATCGTCATCCAGTTCGTGGGCTCCCAGTACGCCGGCATCCCCATGCTCTTTGACGAGGCACGGCCCATCAGCTACCTGCTGCCTATCCTGTCCCTGTCCATCGGCAACACCGCCTATTACGCCATGTGGCTGCGCCGGTACATGGTGGACGAGGCCAACAAGGACTATGTGCTCCTGGCGCGGGCCAAGGGCGTGCCCAGCGGGGCCATCTCCCGCCGGCACATCTTCCGCAACGCCATGGTGCCCCTGGTCCAGTATATCCCCGGCTCCATCTTGTCGACGCTCATGGGCTCGCTGTATGTGGAGAGCCTGTACTCCATCCCCGGTATGGGCGGGCTGCTGGTCACCGCCATCAAGCGCCAGGACAATACCCTTGTCCAGGCGCTGGTGCTGATATACGCCGTGGTGTCCATCCTGGGGCTCTTATTCGGCGACATCATGATGGCCGTCGTGGACCCGCGGATAAGCCTTGCCAAAAAGGAGGGGTCCCGATGAGCTTCTTCAAAAAAAGCGCCGACATGCTGGGCGATAAGCTGAACGAAAAGCTGGCACAGGACCTGGACGAGAGCGCCGTTTTGAACGACGAGGCCCTGGCCTTCTCCTTCGCGGAATTTCACCCGGAGGCCGCCGAGCGGGGCGGGTACTCCAACTACTCCTACTGGCGGGCCACGCTGCGGGCCTTTTTCCGCAACAAGACCGCCGTGTTCTTCCTGTGCCTGATGGCGGTGACGCTGCTGTTCACCTTCGTCCAGCCCCTGCTGCCGGGGCAGAAGGACCCGCTGGAGGTCCATTACGGCGAGTGGGGCCTGCCGCTCAACAACGTGCCCCCCAACGGCGAGTTCTGGTTCGGCACCAACTCCATCGGCCAGGACCTGTGGTCCCGCATATGGGCCGGCACCCGCACCAGCCTGTTCATCGGCTTTTCCGTGGCCGTGGTGGAGGCGGTGCTGGGCATTCTGGCCGGGGTGCTGTGGGGCTATGTGCGCAAGCTGGACTTCTTCTTCACGGAGCTATACAATGTGCTGGACAACATCCCCCAGACGCTGCTGCTGATCCTTATCTCCTACATCATGCGGCCGGGGGTGTCCACGATAATTTTCGCTCTGTCTTTAACGGGCTGGCTGGGGATGGCCCGGTTCATCCGCAACCAGATCATCATCATCCGGGACAGGGACTATAACCTGGCCTCCCGGTGTCTGGGCGTACCCACCCGGCGGGTCATCTTCCGCAATCTGCTGCCATACCTGGTCAGCGTCATCACCATGCGCATGGCCCTGGCTATCCCCGGCGCCATCGGCAGCGAGGTGTTCGTGACCTACATCGGCATAGGACTGCCGGTGTCCATCCCGTCGCTGGGCAACCTCATCCAGACCGGCCGGTCGCTGATGCAGATGGCCGTGCTCCGGTATCAGCTCATCTTCCCCGTGGCGGTGCTGGCGGTGATCACCATTTCCTTCTACATCATCGGCAACTCCTTCGCCGACGCCGCCGACCCCAAAAACCACGTCAACTGAAAGGAGGGGACGAGAACATGCAGGACAACGTTATCCTCTCCTTTGAGGACCTGGACATCCGCTTTACCCTCCGGGGGCAGGCGCTCAACGCCATCCGGGGGATAAGCCTGGACGTGTACAAGGGGGAATCCCTGGCCATCGTGGGCGAGTCCGGCTCCGGCAAGAGCGTGCTCACCAAGTCCGCTATGGGCCTGCTGGACGCCAACGGGTCCATTGCCGGGGGACATATCTGGTACGACGACAAGGACCTGGCTGCTTTCAAGACCGAAAAGGAGTGGCTCACCATCCGCGGCCGGGAGATCGCCATGGTCATGCAGGACCCTATGACCAGCCTGAACCCCCTGAAGACCGTGGGGGCGCAGATATTGGAGGCGGTGCAGCTGCACCAGGGCCTGCGTGGTCCCGAGGCGAAGGCCGCCGCGGTCCAGGCTCTGGCGGACGTGGGCATCCCGGACCCGCAGACGCGCTATAAGCAGTACCCCCATGAGTTCTCCGGCGGCATGCGCCAGCGGGCGGTCATCGCCATCGCCATGGCGTGCCGGCCCAAGATACTCATTTGCGACGAACCCACCACCGCCCTGGACGTGACCATCCAGGCGCAAATACTGGACCTTATCCGAAAGCTCCAGAAAAAGCTGGACCTGACCACCATCTACATCACCCACGATCTGGGCGTGGTGGCCAATGTGGCGGACCGGATCGCCGTCATGTACGCGGGGGACATCGTGGAGGTGGGCTCCTGCGACGAGGTGTTTTATGACCCCCGCCACCCCTACACCTGGGCGCTGCTTTCCAGCCTGCCCCAGCTTGGCGTAAAGGGGGAGGACCTGTATTCCATCCAGGGCACGCCCCCCAATCTCTTTTACGAGGTCAAGGGCGACGCCTTCGCGCCACGAAATCCCAAGGCGCTGAAGATCGACTTTGTAAAGCGCCCACCCTATTTCGACGTGAGCCAGACCCATAAGGCACGCACGTGGCTGTTGGACCCGCGGGCGCCTAAGGTGGAGCCGCCGGAATACGTGCGCAAGCTGCGGGAGAGGGGAGGCGCGGGCTATGTCTGAGACGCGGGAAAAGCTGCTGGAGGTCCGGGACCTGTCCGTCACCTTCGGCTCCCGCCGCCACCCCTTCAAGGCGGTGGACGGGGTGTCCTTCGACGTGTACAAGGGCGAGACCTTCGGCCTGGTGGGCGAGTCCGGCTCCGGCAAGACCACCATCGGCCGGGCCATCATCCGGGTCAATCCGGTGTCCGGCGGCGTCATCAAATACGACGGGGAGGTCATCTCCGGCAAGGTCAGCCGGGCCACGGACAGGCGGGTCATCCGCAACATCCAAATGGTCTTTCAGGACCCCATGGCCTCCCTGAACGAGCGGGCCAAGGTGGACTATATCGTCTCCGAGGGGCTGTATTCCATCCAAAAGCATATGCCCGAGGCGGAGCGGAAGGAGCGGGTAGCCAAGGCGCTCAGCGACGTGGGGCTGCTGCCGGAATTCGCCAGCCGCTTCCCCCATGAGTTCTCCGGCGGCCAGCGCCAGCGCATCGGCATCGCGCGGGCATTGATCATGGAGCCTCAGTTCATCGTGGCCGACGAGCCCATATCCGCGCTGGACGTGTCCATCCGGGCACAGGTGCTGAATCTCATGAGCCGGCTGCAAAAGGAGCGGGGCCTTTCCTATCTCTTCATCGCCCACGATCTGAGCGTGGTCCGGTTCATCTCCGACCGCATCGGCGTCATCTACCGGGGCCAGCTCATGGAGCTGGCCGGCAGCGAGCAGCTTTTCGCCCACCCCCTGCACCCCTACACGAAAGCCCTGCTCTCGGCCATCCCCATGCCGGACCCGGCGTGGGAGCGGAGCAAGAAGCTGCTGGTCTATGACCCGGACCAGCACGGGTATACCCAGGCCGACCCGCCGCTGTGGGAGGAGCTGGAGCCGGGGCACTTCGTCCGTGGCAGCCGCCGGGAGCTGGACGAGTACCGGAAGGCGCTGCTGTGAAGGGGGCGTCCGTATGACGGCAAAGGAGCTGGACCGGTATCTGGCCGACGAGGCCGAGGCGTTCCCGGGAAAGTGCGCCTATGTGGTCGCCGACAGTCCGGATGGCCCGCCTCTGCACGCGCGGCTGGGGGACGTTCCCGTGCCCTCCGCCTCCACCATCAAGACGCCTATCTTGGCGACGGCGCTGGAGCTGGTGCGGCGGGGGGAACTGGGCCTGGACCAAACGCTGGAGGTGCCGGAGGCGGCCATTTTGCCGGACACGCGGGTGTTCGACCGGGGCGTGCGGTATTACACGGTGGAAGAACTTCTCTACTGGATGATCGCCGTCAGCGACAATACCGCCACCAACGTGCTGCTGGACGTTATAGGGCCGGACACGGTCACGGCCTATTGCGCGTCCCTGGGACTGGAAAACACCCTCTGCCGGCGCAAGATGCTGGACTTTGCGGCCGCGCAGGCCGGGCTGGACAATGTGACCACGGCGCGGGACCAGAGGCGGCTATATTGGCTGTTGCAGGAAGAGCGTATCCTGACGCCGGCGCTTTGCCGCGCGGCGCTGGACATCCTGAGCCGCCAGCGGTCCATGGACTGCGTTCTGCGCTACGTGCCCGACCGGGTGGTATTTGCCCACAAGACCGGCGGGCTGGACGGGGTGTGCCACGACTGCGGGCTGTTTCTGGCGCCTATGGGGCCGCTGTACGTGGGCATCTTCACCTGGGATGGCCCGAGCCCAGACGGGGACCCGGCCCAGCGGCAGAAGAAATTCATCGGCCGGCTGGGCAAGGCCATATTCGACACCTATAAAAGTCTGTAAGGAGGCGCGCTATGTACGCCGTTGTTTCATCGGATATTTGCCCTTTGTATCTGCGGCCCAGCGCCCAGTGCGAGCTGGCGGACGAGGCGCTGCTTGGCTGGCGGGTAGAGCTGCTGGACGAACCGGCCCCCGGCTGGTATCAGGTGCGGACCGACTACGGATACACCGGGTATGCCCCCGCCGACGCGCTCGTCGTGGGGGACGGCAACGCCAGGCGCTGGGAGGCGTTGGAGCATAAGACCGTCCTGCGGGGCGTGTGCTCGGTCCGCTCGGAGCCGCGGGTCCAGGGCTGGCAGGTGACCCGGCTGGTCCGGGGCGCGGTCGTGGCCGTACACGGCCAGCCAAACGCCGACGGGTGGCAGCGGGTGTCTCTGCCCGACGGCCGGGAGGGGTACACCAAGGCGGGCTTTCTCTTTGACGCGCAAAGGCCCCAGAGCGAGGACGCGCTGCGGCGGCGCCTGGGGGGAATGGCGCTGCTGTATAAAGACGCCCACTACCTGTGGGGCGGCAAGACGCCGCTGGGCATCGACTGCTCGGGCCTTACTTTTATGGCCTGCCGGCTCTGCGGCATCACCATCTGGCGGGACGCGTCCATCCGGGAGGGCTATCCCGTCCATGAGATACGCCGGGAGGACATGCGCACCGGCGACCTGCTGTTTTTCCCCGGCCACGTGGCCCTGTATCTGGGGGACGGCCTGTACGTCCACTCCACCGCCAAAAACGGCAGCGACGGCGTGGTCGTCAACAGCCTGGATCCGGACCACGCCGGTTACCGGGCAGACCTGGCGGAGAAGATCACCCGCGTGGGAAGTATTTTTTAAGAAAGAAGGAGTTTTATCATGCGCGTATTCATCAGCGCCGACATCGAGGGCACCTGCGGCATCACAAGCTGGGCGGAGACGGAGCGCTCCACCCCCATGGACTATACCCCCTTTCAGAAGCAGATGACGAAGGAGGTGGCGGCGGCATGCGAGGGCGCCATCGCCGCCGGCGCGGAAAGCGTGTTCGTCAAGGATGCCCACGACTCCGCCAGGAACCTGGACCCGGCCGCTCTGCCGGAGAGCATCCAGATCATGCGGGGCTGGACCGGCGACCCGCTATGCATGATGAGCGGCGTGGACAAGGGCTTTGACGCGGTGCTGTTCACCGGCTACCACGCCTGGGTGTCCTGCGGGGGCAACCCCCTGAGCCACACCATGAACCTGCAAAACGAGCTGGTCACCCTCAACGGCGTGCGTATGAGCGAGTTCATGATGAACGCCTACACCGCCGGGTACTTCCATGTGCCCGTCACGTTCCTGTCCGGGGACAAGGCCCTGTGCGATTTCGCCAGGGAGCTCATACCCGGCATCACCACCGTGGCCGTGAACGAGGGCATCGGCGGCGCGGTGGTGTCCATCCACCCGGCCGTGGCCGTGCGGGAAATACGCCAGGCGGCGGAAAAGGCCGTGAAAAACGCGAAAAACTGCGCCGTGCCCATGCCGGATCATTTCGACATGGCCGTCCGCTTCCGGGAGCACCAGAAGGCCTACTCCAAGAGCTTCTACCCCGGCGCAAGGCTGGAGGACGGGAAGAACGTGTGCTTCGCCTCCGACGACTGGTTCGAGATGCTCCGCTTCTCCCACTTCGTACTGTCGGATTAAGGATTAATGTCCATGAAAAAAGCCAAGGCGTTTTGCCTTGGCTTTTTGCTTTATTTTACCCGCACGGCGCGGCCCAGTGCGGCGTTCAATATCCGGCCGTTTTCGGCGGCCCTTTGGCCGCCTATGAGCACCAGGTCGATGCCCTCCGGGGGACGGATGGGGTCGGAAAAAGTGGCCGTGTCCCGCACCCGCGCCGGGTCGAACACCACCAGGTCCCCGTCCGCGCCAACCCGCAGGGTGCCCTTGCCCGTCAAATGAAACCGGCGGGCGGGCAGGGTCGTCATTTTTTCGATGGCGGCGTACAGGCTCAGCTTGCCGGTGCGCACGTACTCCGCCAGCAGCCTGGGGAAGGTCCCCGCCGCGCGGGGATGGCCCTGGCCCAGGTGCAGCGTGGCGTCGCTGGCCAGCATAACGGCCGGGTGGGTCAGGGCCTTTTCCACCTCGTCGGGCCGCATCACGTGGCAGACCGTCCGGCAGCTTGGGAACGCCGCGCGCTGGTCCCGGAAGATCGTCTCCGTGCAGCGCCGACCCTTGTATGGCCCCTCGCACAGCTCCAGGACATCGTAATCGCAGCCGTACCGGTCCAGCCAGCCGTCGTCATAGGTGGCGGAGCCAAGGCCCGTGGAGAAGGCGCTGTAGGGGTAGCAGTCGCACAGCACGTCAGCGCCCCCGGCCCGGCAGGCGTCCGTCAGGGCCAGAAACCGCTCCATCTGGCCAAACCCGGCCATGCTGCCGATGTGGGACACCTGGGCCGGCACGCGCAGCTCCCGCGCCGCGTCCAGAAACTCCGCCAGCGCGCCGAACACCGCCGCCGCGTCGTCCCGCAGGTGACAGGCCGCCGGCTTGCCCGTGCCCTGTAACGCCGCCATAGTTCCGCGCAGCTCCCGGCCGTCCAGGCCGGGGGTGTACCGGATGCCGTAGGAAAGTCCCGCGCAGCCCCGGTCCAGCGCCCGCCGGATGGCGGCGGTCATGGTCTCCGTCTGGGCGTCGGAGGCGGGACCATAGTCGTCCGACGCGCCGGCCAGGGTGCGGAAATACCCGTGCCCGGCCAGCATCGCCACGTTGACAAATGCCCCGTCCCGGTCCATTGTGTCCAGATAATCCGCCGGGTCGCACACGTTGACGCCGCAGTTGCCGGCCACCACCGTGGTCACGCCCATGCGCAGCATGCAGGCGAACACGGCCCGGTCAGCGTCGGCGTAAAGATGACCGTCTGCCACCGGGTCCTCGTGGACGTGGCAGTCCACAAAGCCGGGGCAGACGATCTTGCCCGACGCGTCCACGCGCTCGTCCGCGCCTGTGAGCTCCGGGCCCACCGCCGCGACCTTGCCGTTTTCTATGAGTATGTCAAGAGAACTGTCTATCCGCTCCGACGGGTCGATCACCCGCCCGCCGTGTATCAGCGTCCGCATGGGTCACGCCCCCTCGTCTTCGTTGTCCTTCGGTTTGGCGCTCCGGCCCTCCAACTGGGCCAGCACCGGCCGCAGCAGCATGCAGCCGAGATAGGAAAGTCCCGCGAACCCCACGATCAGCCACACGGCCAGACTCTTCAAAAACGTCACCGGCGCGGCCCATGCAAGCACAAACGGCGCGGCGTTCAGCGCCGTCAGCGCCACCGTCCTTGGCAGCTTTCCGATGGCCAGCAGCAGGGCGTTGCGACAGTGCTCCCTGAGGGTGTTTTCATACCGGGCCAGCAGGGGGAAGAGATAGCACGCCGCCGCCAGCACCGCCAGGGCCAGAACAGCCACCAGCACCCGCGCCGCCGTCAGCGCGCCGCCGGCCAGGCAGAGCCTGGCCAGCATCAGATCCCCCGCCAGACAGGCGGCGATAAATACCAGCGCCAGCCAGGCGGCCGTGGACTGGCGAAAATCCGTCCGGAAGGCCTTGAAAAAGGTCCTGATGACCTCCGGCTCGTCCCCCAGGGTGATGGCCTGGACGACCTTCACCAGGCCGCACAGGGACGCGCCCGCCGTCACCACCGGCAGACAGCAAACCCAGAACAGCACGTTCACGATCATCATGTCCCCCAGGCGGCAGAGAAGCTGGATGAAGGGGTTGTCAAAATTAAAAAGCGACTTCACGGACCAAGTCCTCCCCGCCGTCACCCTCCGCCGACGGGGCAAAGGCCCGAAGCTGGCCGGGGGAGACGCCGAAATAGCTCTTGAAATGGACGTAAAACCGGTTTGGCTGGCTGTAGCCCACCGTGCGGGCTATGACGGAGATCTTCTCCGACGTGCCCGCGATGAGCCGCCGGGCCCGCTCCATGCGGCAGGCGGTCACGTACCGGGAAAAGCGCATGCCCGTATCCCGCAGGAATACCCGGCCCAGATACTTGCCGTTCATGTGCAGGGACTGGGCTATGGCCGTGAGCGTGACGGGAGCGGCGGGCATGTCGCTGCCGGCCAGCAGGAGCATCTTGCGCGTCAGGGCGGAGAACCGGGCCGGGTCCGTCCCCAGTATCTCGTCCGCGCCAAGGGACGCGTCCGGTGCGCCGCCGGTGCACCCCGGCAAAACCCGCTCCAAAAAGGCGCGCACTTCCTCCGGGTCCGCCGGCGTGAGCAGATAGTCCCGCGCTCCGGCCCGCATGGCCCGGAGCATATCCCCTGCCTCGGCGCTGTCCGCCAGGACGCAGAACGCGGTCCCCAGCCCCGCCTCCGTCAGCCGCCGGATAAGCTCCAGGCCGGACCGCTCGCCCAGCCGCAGCGCCACCAGCGCCGCGTCCGGCCGGATGTCCAGCGCCCTGTCTACGGCGGCGGCGTAGCTGTCCGCCTCGGCCACGGTCTCAAAACCGTACGCCCGCCAGGGCAGAAGCGAGCGCAACGCGGCCCTTGCCCCACCGTCGCCGTCCGCGATCAGCAGCCGGTACATCAGCGTGCGTCCCGCTTCACTTGGCAGGCGGGTACTCGTTGCACAGCAGCCGGTAGGGGGGCTCGTCCTCCTCGATGGCCGGGAAACGGCCCACAGGGGGATTGAACCGGTTGTCGGTATTGTCGTCGTTACACTGGCTGACCTCGCCAAGCAGCACCGGGCCGGTGCCCGGCTCCACGTTGAAGTCGTGGTACATGTACTGCTGGATGTGGATGCTCTCGCCGGGGGTGAGCTTGATCTGGGTCCCGGCGGGGACCGTGTAGGTCCGGCCGTCGGTGTGCACGGTCACGTCCGACTCATAGTCGATGCTCTCGTCCGGCAGAGAGTTGTACACCCGGATGAGCACGTTGCCGCCGCCGCGGTTGATGATGTCCTCGGTCTTGTACCAGTGGAAGTGGTTGGGAGAGTACTGACCCTCCTTCATGTACAGCAGCTTCTCCGCGTACACCTTGGGGTACTTGTCCGCCATAGCCCGGTTGCCGTTTCTAATCGTGATGAGGGAAAAGCCCACCTTGTCAAAATCCCCCAGGCCGTAGTCGGTGATGTCCCAGCCCAGCATGCAGTCCCGGACCTCGTCGTAGTCGTGGCCGATATGCTGCCACTGGTCCGGCGTGAAGTGGCAGAAGGGGGGCAGGTAGCACTTATACTTCTCGCACATGGCCTCCAGCTCTTTCAGGGCCTTGTTGATCTCCGAACGCTTCATGACGCGTCTCCTTTCGGCGTGTTTGATTTACTTCTTGAGAAGACCGGCGCCGGCGTTCCAGGCCTGGCCGATCTTCTCCGTGACGGCGTAATAGCCGTTTCGCATCTGGTCGAAGGCGAAGGCGTTCAGCTTGCCCGCGTCCACGCGGCCAAGCTCGTCCAGGACCTTCTCGTCCGCCAGCACGTTCACGATCTTCCCCAGCACCCGCAGGCCGTAGGGCTCGTCCTCGAACCGCTCCACCGTGCACTCCAGGGTCAGGGGATACTCCTGGATGACGGGTGCGTCCACGCGGGTGCTCTTGACCGCGTGCAGGCCGGTGCGGGCAAACTTGTCGGGGGTGTCGTTGGCGGAGGCGATGCCCATATAGTCGGACGCCGCCATGGTGTCCGCGCCGGGCACGGACAGGGTGAAGGCGCCGCGGGCACGGAGATTGGCCACGGTCTTGTGGCTGGCCTCTAAATTCAGGGCCACCATGTCCTCCGCGCATATGCCTCCCCAGGCCATCATCATCGCGTCCACGGAACCGTCGTCGTTGTACGTGGCGATCATATAGGTGGGCATGGGATACAGATAGGGCTTGACCCCAAGGTCTTTCATCATGGCAAATCGCTCCTTTTGTATCAAGTTTGTGTATATTGTACCATGTCGCACGCCTTGGCGCAAGGTACGTTACTGCGCCTGGTGACAATCCCCCAGTCAGCGCTCCGCGCTGACAGCCCCCTTTCACAAGGGGGCCGTCAATATGGAATGGGCGCGGCTATTGCCGCGCCCTGATTTTGTTACTTCGTATACTTCAAACTGTTGCTCGCCTTATACGGCCCCAGCAGCGTTTTCTTATCGTTCGCACAGCAGCGGACCGTGAACGTATACTTTACGTTGTTCTTGAGGTACTTGGCCGCGCGGGTGTAGGTGGTGGCCGTCGTGGTGCCTATCTTTTTCCAGCCACCGGTGCCCTCTTTGTAGTAGACCATGTAGCGTGGGGAACCGGTGACTTTGTTCCAGGTGACCTTGATGCCGGTGGAAACCTTCGCGATCTTCACCGTCGGCGCGGCAAGCTGAGCGGTGTATTTCAGAGCGTTGCTGGCCTTATACGGGCCCAACAGCGTTTTCTTGTCGTTGGCACAACAACGGACGGTGAATGTATAGGTCGTGCCGTTTTTCAGGTTCGCCGCCTTGCGTGTGTAGGTAGTGGCCGTCGTGGTCCCTATCTTCTTCCAGCCGCCGTTACCTTCCTTGTAGTAGACCATGTAGCGGGGAGAACCAGCGACCTTGTTCCACGAGACTTTGATGCCGGTGGAAACCTTTTCGATCTTCACCGTCGGCGCGGCCAACTGGGGCTTAGGCGTGGCCGTAGGCACCGGCGTAGGTTCAGTCGTCGGCACAGGGGTGGGTTCCGTCGTAGGCACAGGTGTAGGTTCTGCCGTGGGCACAGGTGTAGGCTCCGCCGTAGGTTCCGGCGTAGGTTCTGCCGTGGGTCCAGGTGAAGGAGCTTCGCTAAGGTCCTTAAACTGATAGCCGTATTCGTTTGCATGGATCTGGGCTGTGGAACCGACGCTGCCGTAGATGACCGTGGTCTCGGGATCGCCCAGCGCATAACGCACCAGGCCGGAATCGTTCCAAGGCTCCGCGATGACACATTCCGGATTGAGTATCGACACGCTCTCCAGCGCCGCACAACCGTCAAACGCGTCGGCCATGATCTCGGTCACGCTGTCCGGGAGCGTCACATCTGTCAGCGACGTGCAGTAACCGAACGCGCACATATCGAGGCTGGTCAAACTACTCGGGAGCGTCACATTTCTCAGCGACGCACAGGCGCGAAACGCCGCGTTCCCGATGTAGGTCACGCTGTCCGGGATCGTCACGCTTTTCAGCGCCGTGCAGCCGTAAAACACCCCTGTCTCGATTTCGGTCACGCCGGTCGGGATCGTCACGCTGGTCAAGGACGTGCAGTAGTAAAACGCTTCGCGCCCGATATAGGTCACGCTGTTGGGGATCGCCACGCTGGACAGCGCCGTGCAGCCTTCAAACGCTTCGCGCCCGATACCGGTCACGCCGTCCGGGATCGTCACGTTGGTCAGCGCCGTGCAGCCTTCAAACGCCTCCCAACCGATGTAGGTCAGGCTGTCCGGGATTGTCACGCTCTCCAGCGCCGTGCAGCCGTTAAACATATCGCTCCCGATCTCGGTCACGCCATTTCCGATCGTCACGCTGACCAGCGACGTGCAGTATTCAAACATATTGTTCCCGATACTGGTCACGCTGCCGGGGATCGTCACGCTGGCAAGAGAATCGCAGCCGTAAAACGCCCATGACCCGATTTTGGTCACGCTGTCCGGGATCGTCACGCTGGTCAAGGCCGTGCAGTCGTAAAACGCCTCGAGCCCGATGCTGGTCACGCCGTTCGGGATCGTTACGCTTTCCAGCGCCGCGCAGCGGTCAAACGCGCCTTCCCCGATTTCGGTCACGCTGTCCGGGATCGTTACGCTTTCCAGCGACGCGCAGCCGTAAAACGTATGGTTCTCAATGGCGGGCACACCCTCCGGGATCGTTACGCTTGTCAGCGACGCGCAGTTGAAAAACGCACGCGCCTCGATGCTGGTCACGCTGTCCGGGATCGTTACGCTGGTCAGCGCAACGCAGTCCTCAAACACACCGACATCGATGTTGGTCACGCCGTTCGGGATCGTCACGCTTGTCAACCGCGACCCACTAAACGCACGGGACCCGATGTAGGTCACACTGTCCGGGATCGTCACGCTCTCCAGCGCGTTGTACTGCGCGAACGCGTTCACACCGATGCTGGTCACGCCGTCATTAATGACTACCGCAGTGATACTAAGGGGCCAGGGTGTATCATAATACACTACGTCATCATCATAATCGTAATCGGGACTCTCATAACCGCTCATCGGACCCGTGCCGGAGATGATCAAAGTGGTGCCGTTCACTTCCCAGGTCAAATTCTCACCGCAGGTGCCAGAGGTGGCTGCCGCCGTCTCCGGCTCGGCCTCCGGTTCCGCCGGTTCCTCCGTGACTTCAACGGGTTCTTCCGTCACGACCGGTTCTTCTGTTGCCTCCACTGTTTCTTCCGGTTCAATGACCGGCTCTTCCGCCGCTTCGACGACTTCCTCCGCCGCCTCCACGGGCTCTTCTGTCACGACGGGGTCCTCCGCTGTGACCGGTGCTTCCTCCGCGAACGCTGGGACGCTCAGCGAAAAGAGCGTCGCCAGCGCCAGGAGCAAACATAAACTGCGCTTTGCCATGGTTCGTGCCTTCCTTTCTTAAATTTTGTTGTTCCCATTCACGACAGGACCGGCTCGGAGGACGCTTGCGCGTCCCCGAGCTTTCCTGCCGGAACAACAAAAGCGGCGCAGGGGATAGAAATTCCCTACACCGCATGAAAGGCCGCGACACAGCGCCTGTGATACCCGCCGCTTCGCCCTTGTAAACAGGAAGGCAAACGGGTATAATGAGCTGGGCGCAGATAACTGCTGTGTGGGAGAGAGCCATTCTCCTGCATAGGGGCTTGGAGTGCCGCAAACCGCTCCAAGTCCCGCCTTTGTTATTCCGTTTATGCCATTATAGCGCGCTCCCGCGCCTAATGCAAGCGGCAAACCGGGCAAAGCAAATATTTTTGGGGATTCTCTCCCCCAGTCAGCGCCAAAGGCGCTGACAGCCCCCTCGTCAGAGGGGGCCGCGCTGCGGCGCGAGGGGACAATCCCCCCGCCCGCCGATGGCGGGCACCCCCCTTTGACAAGGGGGGCTTTTGATAAGGTGCGTCCCCGGCGTAAGCCGGGGACACCTTTTATTCCACCGGCGACGCCAACGTCACCGTGTCCGTGATGGGGACATAGGCCGTCAGGGCATCCTTCACCATGGTCAAAAGCCCGTCGCGGCCGGCGCTGTACCTGTCGTAGTCATCCCACAAAAACACGCCCTTGGCCTCATAGCCCGCGTCCAGCGCGCCCTGGTACACGTCGGCCGCCGCCTGATAGGCCGTGGCGTCCGCGCCCGCGCCGGCCACGGTGTAGCTCTCCGAGACCACCACGCCGCTGACCGGGTCAAATTCCAGGTACCGGTAGCAGGTACTCACCGGCGCCAGCACCCCGTCCCGGCCGTTGAAGCGGACGATCTCGTCCCAGGAGGTCTGGTCGGTGCCGTTGGAGCTGTCCACCCAGAAGCACCAGCCGTCCTGCGTGCGGCTCAGGCGGAAGGACTCAAAAAAGCTGGTGCACACGCTCACGCCGGAAAGATACGTGTCGTCAAAGGCGCCGGCGGCGCTGTCCAGCGTGCTGGACACGCAGTACACCTGTCCGTCCGCCAGGTCGAATATCTGCGCGCCCAGAGCCGCCGAGGCTCCCTGGTCAAAGGCCACCATCTCCGGCGTGCCGTCCAGGTCCAGGTCGATGAACCCCACGCCGCCCAGTCCGTCAGGCCACAGAGCGGCCAGGATATCGTAATCGTTGGCCACAAAGGCCAGGTAGCTGTCCTGCCAGCCGTCCACAGCGGCGGGCAGCGCCACCGTCTCCGGCACGTCGGTGGGGGCGGCAGCGCCGCATGTGGCCAGACAGCCCAGCAGGACCGCCAAAGCGGTAAGCCAAATCCCCAACCGTCTCATGGTCCACCTCCATAAAGTCTCATCTGCAATATTATGTAAATTCAAAATTATTATATCCATCGACCGTCGGGATTGTAAAGGGGAAATAAAGATTTGTAACCACTTGTAATGGGCTTGACAACGGCCTGGGAATGTGCTAAATTAGCACTCAAAGACCAAGAGTGCCAAACCCAAGAAAGGAAGCGCATTTTTACTTATGGCAAAGAAACAGTTCAAGGCGGAATCCAAGCGGCTTTTGGACCTGATGATCAACTCCATCTACACCCACAAGGAGATTTTTCTCCGGGAGATCATCTCCAACGCCTCCGACGCCATCGACAAGCTGTGCTACAAGTCCCTGACGGACGAGACGGTGGGCATGAACCGGGAGGATTTCTGCATCCGCATCGACGCGGACAAGGACGCGCGGACCCTGACCGTCCGGGACAACGGCATCGGCATGACGAAGGACGAGCTGGAGAGCAACCTGGGTGTGATCGCCTCCAGCGGCACCCGGCTTTTCCGGGACAGCCTGGCTGAGGACGAGAAGGCGGCGGACGTGGACGTGATCGGCCAGTTCGGCGTGGGGTTTTACTCCGCGTTCATGGTCTCCGACAAGGTGACGGTGCTGAGCCGGGCCTTTGGGGAGGACCAGGGCTGGAAGTGGGAATCCGCCGGCGCGGACGGGTACACCGTCACGGCCTGCGACAAGGATTCCGTAGGCACGGACGTGATCATGCACATCAAGGCCGACGCGGACCAGGAGGACTACGGCACGTATCTGGAGAGCTGGCGGCTCAAGGAGCTGGTGAAGAAGTACTCCGATTACGTGCGCTGGCCCATCCACATGACGGTGGAGCGCCGGGAGTGGGACGAAAAAGGCGGCGAGGACGGCAAAGGCGCGTATAACACCGTCGCCGAGGACCAGGTGGTCAACACCATGGTCCCCATCTGGCAGCGGTCCAAGGCCGAGGCGTCTGACGACGACTGCAAGGCGTATTACAAGGAGCACTTCCACGACAGCGCCGACCCGGTGGCGGTGATACGCGTGAACGCCGAGGGGTTGACCAGCTACCGCGCCATGCTCTTCATCCCGGCACAGGCCCCCTATGACTACTACACGCGGGACTATCAGCCGGGCTTGCAGCTCTATTCCTCCGGGGTGATGATCATGGACAAGTGCCCGGACCTGGTGCCGGAGCACTTCCGGTTCGTCCGGGGCGTGGTGGACTCCCCGGACCTGAGCCTGAACATCTCCCGGGAGCTTTTGCAGCACGACCGGCAATTGAAGATCATCGCCGGCAATTTGGAGAAGAAGATACAGGCGGAGCTGACCCGGCTCATGGCCGAGGACAGGGAGAAGTACCTGACGTTCTACAAGGCCTTCGCACCCCAGCTCAAGTACGGCGTGGTGGGCGATTACGGCATGCACAAGGACCAGCTCAAGGACCTTCTCATGTTCCACAGCGTGGGGCAGGAAAAACTCATCAGCCTCAAAGAGTACGCCGACGCCATGCCGGAGGGCCAGAAGAAGATCTACTACGCCTGCGCCGAGACGGAGAAGCGGGCGGCAGCCCTGCCTCAGGCGGAGACGGTGAAGGCGGCGGGCTACGACATGCTGTGCCTGACGGACAGCGTGGACGAGTTCGTGATGCAGCTGCTGCACGCCTACAATGAGAAGGAATTTTGCAACGTGACCAGCGACGATCTGGGTCTGGAGAGCGACGAGGAAAAGAAGGACACCGAGGAAAAAGCGGAGCAGTCCAAAGAGCTGCTGGATTTCGTCAAGCAGAGCCTTGGCGGCACGGTGGAGACGGTGCGCCTTTCCCACAAGCTCAAGAGCCAGCCGGTGTTTTTGACCACCGAGGGCGAGGTCACGCTGGAGATGGAGAAGTACTTCCAGAACCTGCCCGGCGTGCCCGAGGCGGAGCGGGTCAAGGCCAAGCGGGTGCTGGAGCTGAACGGCTCCCACCCGGCCTTCGCCGCGCTGGAAAAGGCGTACAGGGAGGACAAGTCCCGCGCCGCCAAGCTCTCCATGGTCCTGCTGGCCCAGGCCCAGCTGATCGCCGGCCTTCCCCTGGACGACCCGGCGGCGTACACGGAGCTTGTGTGCGAGCTGTTCTAAAAGCCAAAACCGCATAAAAATCACCGGCGGGAGAAATTCCCGCCGGTGAAGCTTTTTTATTGTCACTTGGTGCCGAAGATACGGTCGCCGGCGTCACCCAGGCCGGGGACGATGTACCCGTGCTCGTTGAGCTTCTCGTCCTGCCCGGCCACGAAGATGTCCACGTCCGGGTGAGCCTTCTGCATGGCAGCAATGCCCTCGGGAGCGCCGATGATGCACATGAACTTGATGTTCTTCACGCCCTCGTCCTTCAAAAACTGCACCGCCGCCACGGCGCTGCCGCCGGTGGCCAGCATGGGGTCCACCACGATCACGTCCCGCTCGGTGATATCAGGCGGCATCTTGAAGTAGTACTTCACCGGCTCCAGCGTCTCCGGGTCCCGGTAAAGGCCCACGTGGCCCACCTTCACGTTGGGCATCATGGCGACCATGCCGTCCACCATGCCCAGGCCGGCCCGCAAAATGGGCACCACGGCCAGCTTCTTGCCGGCGATACGGTGGCAGGTGGCGATCCCCACGGGGGTCTTGACCTGCACCTCTTCCAGCGGCAGGTTCCGGGTCGCCTCGTAGCACATCAGCTCGGCGATCTCGCTGATCAGCTCCCGGAACTCCTTGACGCTGGTCCGCTCGTCCCGGAGGATGGACAGCTTGTGCTGAATGAGGGGGTGGTCGAATACCATTACCTTGCTCATTTTTCTACTTCTCCTTTGTGTGAAGTTATTATGTGTTTTCCAGTTTTTCAATACGTTGCCGCTCCGCCTGGCTCAGGCGCAGGTATGCGGGCAGCAGGTCATTTGCGCTCACCGGCTCCCTGCCCAGCGCCGCCAGGCCTACGCCGCGGGCATTTTGCACCCGCAGAGGCTCCGGCGCCATGAACAGCGCGATCTTTTCCCTATCCAGAGTATTATAGCACAGTTGGGCCCCGTCGCCAAGCAGTATCCACGGCTCCTGGGACGCCGCCAGCTCTTTTTCCAGCTCCGCCAGGGAGATGGCCCTATCCTCCGTCAGCCGCCGGGGTTTTCCGCCTTCCACGGTGAACAGGGCGTTGTACACCTGGCCCCGCCGGGCATCCATGCAGCAGCACAGCATCTGCCCGTCCAGCACCGGCCCGCCGTATGCCATCGCCTCCAATGTGGACACCCCCACCGCCGGAATTTCCAGCGCCCAGCACAGGCCCTTGGCCTCCGCAAGGCCGATACGCAGGCCCGTGAAGGACCCCGGCCCCCGGCTCACCGCCACCAGGTCTAAATCGGATACCTTCCGTTCCGTATTGCGCAGCATATCCTCCGCCATGGGCAGCAGCGTCCGGCTGTGGGTCAGGCCGCTGTTTTGCAGGGACAGGGCCAGCATTTTTTCGTCCTCGAAAAGCGCCGCGGACGCGGCCTTGGCGGAGCTCTCCAGCGCCAGCATCAGCATAGTTCCTGCCCCCCTTCGAGCTCTATCTCCCGGTCCGTCTCCCCCGATTTGCGGAATCGGACCACGTATTCGTCCCCCTCGAACGCGCCGGGCACGTTCTCGCTCCACTCCACGGCGCACACGCCGCCCCGGCTGAGATAGTCCTCCCAGCCGATGTCGAAAAGCTCGTCCGCGCTGGCCAGGCGGTACATGTCGAAGTGGAACAGGGGTTTTTCCCCGCCGCCCCCGCCGTCGTACTCGTTGACGATGGTGAAGGTGGGGCTGTTGACCTCCCGCTCGTCCAGGCCCATGCCCCGCGCCATCCCCCGGACGAAGGCGGTCTTGCCACAGCCCAGGTCCCCGTACAGGGCCACCACGGCCCCGGCGGGCAGTTTTGCGGCGAACGCCGCGCCCAGCGCCTCCGTCTCCGCTTCCGAATGGGTGAATTTTGTCATAGCTCGCTCCATTTTTACGGCGTCTCCCGGTCCGGCCGGGCAAAACACCGCATGAGAAAATATCCAAAGCCGATCCCCGCCATATTGAGGATGAGATCGTCCACGTCCAGGCTCCCCAGCCGGGTAAAGTACTGGAAAAGCTCGATGAGCGCCACCGTCCCCAGCCCGACCAGCAGCACCTTCCACAGCCTGTCCGCCTTTTCCCGCACCAGCGGCAGCAGAAACCCGAATGGCACGAAGGACACGGTGTTGCCCAGCAGGTTGAACCATGCCCACCCCCGGGAGATGAACCGCACCTGCACCCGTATGGTGGCGAAGGGTATGAGATTATAGTGGGCAAACTGCTGGGGCAGCGCCATCCGGTCCCGCAGCTCCACGAAGGACCCCCGGAACTTGACCACCACGAACAGGAACAGCCAGACCAGATACACCCGCCAAATGGCCCTGATAAACGCCTCGTATCGCTTCATCCGGTCCCTTTACAGCGCTTTTGTGGCGTAGGCGTTCAGGTCGCTGCCGGCGGTGTGGCCCGCCAGAAGCTCGTAATACCCCTGCGCGCCGATCATGGCGGCGTTGTCCCCGCACAGGCGCAGAGGCGGCACGAAGAGCTTTTTGCCCGCCTTTGCGCAGGCGGCCTCGAAGTCAGCCCGGATGCGGCTGTTGGCGGCCACGCCCCCCGCCACGGCGATTTGGGTCTGCCCCAGCGCTTTCGCCGCGTCCATGGTCCGTCCCACCAGAGATTCGCTCACCGCACGGCAAAGACTGGCCGCCAGCCCCGCCTTGTCCAGCGCCTCGCCGGTCTGCTCTGCGTGGTGGGCAATGTTCACCACGGCGGTCTTCAGCCCGGAAAAGCTCATGTCGTACGGGTTATCCCCGTGTACCGCCGGCCTTGGCAGGTCGTATGCCCGGTCGTCTCCCTGTTTGCTCAGCTCGTCGATAGGCTTGCCGCCGGGGTAGCCCAGGCCCAGCACCCGCGCGGACTTGTCGAAGCACTCGCCCGCCGCGTCGTCACGGGTACGGCCCAGTACGGCCATGTCCGTATAGTCCCGCACGTCTACCAGCATGGTATTGCCCCCGGAGATGGCCAGGCACAGAAACGGCGGCTCCAGCTCCGGAAAGGCCAGGTAGTTGGCCGCGATATGACCCCGGATGTGATGTACGGGAATGAGCGGCACCCCCAGCGCCAGCGCCGCGCTCTTGGCGAAGTTCACCCCCACCAGCACCGCGCCGATCAGCCCCGGCGCGTAGGTGCACGCCACGGCGTCTATCTCCCGGCGGGATATCCCGGCCTTGTCCAGCGCCCTGTCCGCCAAATAGGTTATCACTTCCAGGTGGCTTCTGGCCGCGATCTCCGGCACCACGCCGCCGTATATCTCATGCAGCGCCACCTGGGAGAATATCTCGTCGGCCAATATTTTTCGGCCGTTTTCCACCACCGCCACGGCGGTCTCGTCGCAGGAGGATTCAACAGATAAGATCAGCATCTCTCACAGCACCAGCGTCATCAAAATGGCGTCCTCTCTCGGTCTTTCATAATAATTGGTCCGTCGTCCCGCCTGGGCAAAGCCGTGCTTTTCGTACAGGGCAATGGCCGGCAGGTTTCCCTGTCGGACCTCCAGCGTGATAAAGGCCAGGTCCTTTTCCCGCGCCCGCCGGACCATCGCGTCCAGCAGCGCGTCGGCCACGCCCTGGCGGCGGTGGTCCGGGGCCACGGCGATATTGTCCAGACTGCCCTCGTCCAGCACGGAAAACAGCACCGCGTAGCCCAGCACGGTCCCGTCCTCCACGGCCACCAGAAGCCGCTCGGTCGCCTGGGCAAACAGCCGCTCCGGCCAGGGCTCCTCGGGGAAGCACACGGCCTCCAGCGCCGCCACCGCCGGTATATCCTCTTGTCTCGCCTCGCGGATGATCATATTGCCTTTATCGCCTCGATCAAACCTTTTGCTATACCCTCCAACGGCAGACATGGCGTGCCCTGGCCGGGCATGTAGGGCACGTGCATGAACCCGCCCCGCACGCCGGGCCGCTCGGTAGCCAGTATATGCAGCAGAGAGTACATCAAATGGTTGCACACGAACGTCCCCGCGGTGTTGGACACGCCGGCCGGCACACCCGCAGCCCGGATGGCCTCCGCCATCGCCTTCACGGGCAGGGTGGCGAAATAGGCCGCCGGCCCGTCCGGCACGATGGGCACGTCCATGGGCTTGGCGCCGTCGTTGTCGGGAATGGCCGCGTCCAGCACATTGATGGCCACCCGCTCCGGCGTCAGGCCCTCCCGGCCCCCGGCCTGACCCAGGCACAGCACGGCCTCCGGCCGCTCCCGGTCCAGAGCCCGGCGCAGCGCGGCCACGGACCCGGCAAAGCTGGTGGGCACCAGCAGCTTCACCAGCTCCACGCCCTCCGTCCGCGCCGGCAGCAGGCGCACGGCCTCCCAGGAGGGGTTGACCGTCTGCCCGCCGAACGGCTCAAATCCTGTCAGAAGAAGTTTCATCTCGTCCCGTACCCGCAAAGTGCACTTGTGGAAAGACACGCGCCGCAGCCGCACATTATCGTCGGCCCCTGTGCAAGGGAACTTTCGATAAGGAAGAGGATTTAAATATCTCTCCTTCCGTCGCGGCTTACGCCGCGCCACCTCCCTCGTCAGAGGGAGGCGGGGGCTGCGCCCCCGAATCGGCCCTGCGGGGCCGGCCCCCTCTGACGAGGGGGCTGTCAGCGAAGCTGACTGGGGGAGAGAAAACTTTAGTATCTCTCCTGACCTCGCGGCTTACGCTGCGCTCCCGAAAAAGGCGTCTCTCCCTTAGTGCGCGTCGGCCCAACTCTTGCCAGTACCTGTTTCCGCCAGCAGCGGCACGCTATACTCCACCGCGCTCTCCATCTCTTCCTTCAATATCCCCGCCGCCTTATCGGCCAGCGCCTGGGGGCACTCCACGATCAGCTCGTCGTGTACCTGCAACAGCAGCTTTGCCTCCGGCAGCTCTCGCGCCAGCCTCGCGTGCACTCGGATCATGGCCAGTTTTATAATGTCCGCCGCCGTGCCCTGGATGGGCATGTTCCTTGCCACCCGCTCCCCAAAGGAGCGCAGGTTATAGCTGGAGGCCGTGAGCTCCGGCATGGCCCGCCGCCGGCCGAACAGGGTGGAGACATAGCCCCGCTCTTTGGCCCTGGCGATGGTGCTCTGCATATATTCCCGGATGCCGTGGTACTTGGCCAGATACGCGTCGATGTACTGCTTCGCCTCGGCCTGGCTCACGCCGATGTCCTGCGCCAGGGAGAAGGCGGAGATGCCGTACACGATGCCGAAGTTCACGGCCTTGGCCCGGCCCCGTATCTCATGGGTCACCTGCTCCAGCGGCAGACCGAACACCTGGCTGGCGGTGACGGCGTGGATGTCCTCCCCGGACAAAAACGCCTCCCGCATCGTCTCGTCCCCGGATATATGGGCCAGCAGCCGCAATTCGATCTGGCTGTAGTCCGCGTCCACCAGCACGTTTCCCGGTCCGGCCACGAACATGCGCCGGATGCCCGCGCCCAGAGCGCGCCGCACGGGGATATTTTGCAGGTTCGGGTCCCTTGAGGAAAGCCGTCCCGTGTCCGTCACGGTCATTTGAAACGTGGTGTGGATGCGCCCGTCCGGCCCGATGGCCTTTTGCAGCCCGTCGGTATAGGTGCTCTTGAGCTTGGTCATCTCCCGGTATTCCAGCACCAGCGGCACGATGGCGTGCTTATCCTTCAGCCGGTCCAGCACGTCCGCGTTGGTGCTCCAGCCCCGTGCGTACCGCTTGCCGCCGGGCAGCTTCAACTGCTCGAACAGCACTTCCCCCAGCTGCTTGGGGGAGTTGATGTTGAACTGGCACCCCGCCGCGTCCCATATCCGCTCCTGCAAGTCCGCGATGCCCCCGCTCAGCTCCTGGCCGAAGTCGTAAAGCGCCTTCCTGTCCGCCAGAAACCCGGTCCGCTCCATTTGCGCCAGCACGGGACACAGGGGCAGCTCTATCTCGTAATAAAGCTCATGCATGCCCAGCTCGTCCAGCTTCCCCGGCAGCACGGCGTACAGCGCGTACACCGCCTCGGCTCCGGTCAGCTCCCGGCCCAGGTACCGCATGCTCAGCTTTTCCAACGCGTAGTCCGACGCCAGCGCGTCCAGCAAATACCCGGCCAGAGCCGTGTCGAACCGGAAGCCCTCCGTAGAAAGTCCCTCCGCCAGCAACAGCACCATCAGCTCTTTTATATGATGGCCGATCTTCTTTATTTCCGGGGAAAACACGCACCGCAGCAGCTCGTTGTATTCCTCGCCGCCGTTGGACCAGTCCAGGTCGTACACCGTCTTCCCGTCGCACAGGCTCACCCCGTCCAGCCCGTCATGGGTCACCACGGCCACGATCTCCGCCTCCCGGACCGCCGCCAGCGCCGCCTGTACGTCCCCGGTCACATGGGGCAAACCCGGCGCGGCATTTTCCGGCGCGTCATCATCCGGGGTCAGGCCCCAGCGCTCGATGAACCGGCCGAACCCCAGCCGGCGGCACAGGTCGTACAGCGCCCCGCTGGCATGAAGCTGCCAGATATTCTCCGCCGGGTCAAACTCGATAGGCGCGTCCCGGCGTATGGTGGCCAGCGTATAGGAAAGCCGCGCGCTGTCCAGGCCGTCTTCCAGTTTTTTCCTCTGCCCCGCCTTGATGGACCCGTCGCCGATGTTTCGATACACCCCGTCCAGGCTGCCGAACCGGTGCAGCAGGTCCAGGGCCGTCTTCTCCCCGATACCGGGCACGCCGGGGATATTGTCGGAGCTGTCCCCCATCAGGGCCTTTAAATCCACCATCCCCACAGGCTCCAGGCCGTACTCGTCCCGGAACCGGGCCGGGTCATACTCGATGGTCTCCGTCTGGCCCATGCGGGTCTTGATGTGCACCACGTGGGTGGTGTCCGTGATGAGCTGGAAGGCGTCCTTGTCGCCGGTGACCAGCCGGCAGTCCCACCCGGCGCGCTCGCAGACCGCCGCCATGGTCCCCAGCAGGTCGTCCGCCTCCCACCCGGCCAGCTCGTACCGGCGTATGCCCATAGCGTCCAGCAGCTCCTTGAGCAGCGGGATCTGGGTCCGCAGCTCCTCCGGCATGGGTTTCCTCTGGGCCTTATAGTCCGCGCTCATCTGATGGCGGAAGGTGGGCGCGTGCACGTCGAAGGTGACGCACACCGCCTCCGGCGTCTCCAGCTCCAAGAGCCGCTGTAAGATGGCGATGAAGCCGTACACGCCGTTGGTAGGCGTGCCGTCCGGGGCGTTGAGCATGCGGATGCCGAAAAACGCCCGGTTGACGATGGAGTTGCCGTCCAGGACCATGATTTTTTTCGCCGTCTCGCCCATACCGCCCGTCCTTTCCGATGGTTTTCTGAAATCATACCATATTTTCCGCAAAAAAGAAACAGAAAAAGGCAAGGGGTTCTTTCCGAAGCATGAGTATGTGTATGACGAATACCATGACTGTTATCTATGTCCAAATGACCAGGTGCTTTTGTACTACACGACGAACCGGGAGGGATACCGGGAATACAGGAGCGAAGGGCAAAAATGCGCAAGGTGTCCGTATCTGGGGAAGTGTACGGAGAGCAAGGACCATGTAAAGACAGTGACGCGGCATGTATGGGCGGAGTATTTGGAGGAAGCGGAAGAAAACGAGTATACGGTAGGGGTGCGGGAATACTATCCAAAGAGGCAGGAAACGATTGAACGATGCTTTGGATTAGCAAAGGAACTGCACGGATTTCGGTATACACAGGAATATGGGCAAGCGCGGATGGAAGTAAAGGCCGCGCTCACCTTTGCATGCATGAACCTGAAAAAGTTGGCGAAGAGGCGATGGAAACTAGGCTGGAAAGCCCTGCATTCTGCTCTATTTGGGCTGTTTACTGGCATCCATATAGAATCACCGTTCATGGCACCGGCCTTGAACGGCGATTTGTCTACGGTCTGAAGGGCCCGCCGCATTTCGCGGCGGGCTGGTTGTCCGCTTTGAAAGCCTCCCCTGTGTAAGGAGAGGTGGCAGCGCGAAGCGTTGACGGAAGGAGAGACAACGGGCGCGTCGAAAGACGCGCCCTCGCATTATCCTTTCACCCCTCGAAAAATCGCTCCCGGTAGGCTCTCGGCGTCAGGCCCGTGCGGGCCTTGAACGCCCGGATAAAGTGGCTCTGGGAGCTGAACGCCAGGATGGCCCCGATGTCCGCGCAGGAATAATCCGAGAACTTGAGCATATTCCCCGCCGCCTCGATGCGCTTATCCAGCACATAGTCCGAGATGGACCGACCCGTCTCCCTCTTGAACAGCGTGGACAGATAGCTGGCCGTCAGGCCCGCCTGCGCCGCCAGGTCCGGGACCGTGATGCGCTGGTGCAGGTGCTCGTAGATATAGTCCACGCACCGGGCCACCGGCCGGGAATAGGGCGTGCGCCTTGGCACGGCCTGCACCTCCTTCAAATAAAACTCGAACATCTCCCGCCGCAGGGCTCGGATGGCCTCGATGCTGTCCATCTCGTCCATGCGCAGGATGAAAAGGTCGCTGCTGTTGTAGGCCCGCTCCGGCTCCATCCCGGCGGCCATCGCCGTCCGGCATGCCATGGTCGCGGACGCCACGAACAGATACTTGCAGTTTCTTATCGGGTCATTGGACACGTGCCCCGGCAGGTCGGAGGCAAAAATGCGCACCGCCTCGTCCACGGTCCCTGGATCCCCGGCGCGCAGCATCTCGTACTGGCGCATGTCCTCCTCGTTGGTGTGGTGCCGCTCCCCGGTCTCCCGGTGGATGTACTCCATGTACCGCAGCTTTTTCTCGTCCACCGTCATCGTACTCATGCCGCCGTCCCCCTTTTTGCGGCATAATTATGCTATAAATCGAATGAAGATGCAAGAATCGAACCGATTTTTCTGGCATAATCGGGCCATAAGAAAAAACAAGGAGGGCATGACCCATGAAAAAGATTTGTAAGCTGACCAAGAAGATGCGCAAGCTCCGTACTCTGGATGCCGGCCGCCGGCAGTTCGCGCCGCTGCCCCGTCCCGCAGTCTACGTGTTCGTGAACAACATCTCCCTGCCCGTGGCGTGAGGGTGGTCAGCGCAGCGCGCTGACAGCCCCCTTTACACAAAGGGGCCGTCAATAATGAAGGGCGCGTTGATGGAGTGAAATCCAAAAGTTAGACGAAAAAAGGAGCTAAGCGACTTGAAGGGCCTTGTATCTGTGCTGAGCAGGTGTCAGGCCCTTTAATTTTTCCTTGATCCTGCGGTTATTGTAGCGGTCGCCCTTTATCCTCGCCCCCGCCGCTCAATATACAGCCCTTCCGGCCCCTCTTCGAGATAGATGCGCTCCCATTTCGCAACTAATGTGTGATCGGCTATTCCATATTCCTGTGCCGTCTCGCAGCAGCTCAATTTCTCCCGCATCATTGTCTCTACGACTCTTTGCTTGAATTCTCCACTGTATTTCGGTTTCCCTTTTGGCATAAGTAATACCCCTTTCGTTAGTAGTATACCATACTGTCTAACAAATGGGGAGCGCGCACTCCCGGCGGAGATTTTATTCGTCCCTCTTTTTTCTGTCCACGGCCAGCAGGACCAGACACGCCAGCACGCCAACGCACGCGGCGGCGGCCAGCACCGCATACAGTCGCGCCCGCGCTCCGCCGCCCAGCGCCGCGCCCACCGGCCCGGTCAATGCCGCGGCCAGCACGGCGGCGGGATAGATAAGCTGTCCCGCGCGCGGCGCGCCGGTCCTTCCAAAGACCCTGCCCACGCACGCGGCCAGCACCACCGGCGTCCCGCCGGTGACGATGGCTCCGGTCAGCGCCAGGGGCAGACCCGTTATCAAGTCGACCTCCTTGGGAAACCGCCACAGCAGCGCGATGGCCGCCAGGTCCGCAAGGCCCAACAGCGCTGCCGTGCCCGCCGCGCTCACCCGGTCGCCCAGCCAGCCGGCAATATAGCCCGCCGGGATGGACAGTATGGCCCCCAGGGCCAGCCAGGGCGCGGCCCGGTTCAAAAGCGTAGGCCCGCCGCCGCCCTTTGCCAGCAGACGGCCCTCCAGAAATTCCAGCGTCCCGGCGGCGGCGAAGGCCAGCGCGCAAGCCGCCAGCAATACGAGCCACAGCCGCCCGTCCCGCGCCAGCTTGGCCGGGGGCGCGGGACCCTCCCCCTCGCCCGCCGGAGCCCGGCCGTCCCCGTCGGGGTAGAGGCCGGCGTCCTCCGGCCTGTCCCGGAGAAGATACCGAACGATAAGCGCCAGCAGCGCCAAAAGCACCGCCGCGCCCAGGTAAAATGGCCGGTAGTCCCCGCCCAGCGCCACGGCCACGAAGTTTACCAGCGCGGCGGCCCCCACGGCGGAAAACAGCGGCCCGCCCAGAAAGACCACGGCCAGGGCCCGGCCCCGGAAGCGGATGAACCACTGGATACACAGCGCCGCGAGAGAGAGCCGGATAAGCGTGCACGCGCAGGGGATGAGCGCCAGGGACAGAGCGAACAGCCCGTACCGCCCGCTCACCGCGCCGCCGCACACATCCAGCCCGTTGGCGCACACCAGCCCCAGGCACCCCAGCGCCGCCAGAGCCGTGCACACGATGAGGCTGGCGCGCACGCCGGAGCGGTCGATCGCCCGGCAGCAGACGACCGCCAGCGGGACCGCCGCGAAGCGCCCCACGGTCATGGGGAGGGATATTTCCTCCGCCGACCAGCCGGTCGCGAACGCGCGGACGAGCCGGACAGTTCCCTCGTCCAGCGCCGCGCACAAAAACGTGTACACCAGCCCCGTCAGGCACACCGTCAAGGCGTAATAAGTAAATTTGCGATTGCTGAACATATCAACTCAACGCTCATGCGCTTTTTTGCGCAGGGACAGCACCAGTATCACCGCCTCCGCCACCACGGCCGTCACCACGGCGGCGGATATGGCGATCCACAGCCCGTCGTTATCCTCACCATCGGCCTCCGCCGCCGGTTCTGGCTCGTCCAGGTCCGTGTCGGTGGCCGGTTCGATGGGTTCCGCGTCCGTGTCGCTGGCCCTGTCGGCGTCCGGCGCGGCCAGCGCCTGTTCCGCCTCGGGCAGGCTGTAATAATACGCCGCGTTGCCCTCGGTGGCCGGTAAAATTTTGCCGCAGTTGGCGCACTTCCAGGTGCCGCAGGCGGTGAAGTTCCCGTTTTCGTCCCGCACGGCGTCGTACTGATAGGCGTAGTCGTGGCCGGTGGCGTGGACCAATATTTTGCCGCAGTCCACGCACACCTGGCTGTGCACGCAGGTGGCGGGAGCGTCCTCGGGGGTGTGGGCCGCGTTGGGCGGCGTCTCGGCCGTGTAGGTATAGCCGCACTTGTCGCAGCGATAGGCCGCGAGCCCCTCTTCCACGCAGGTCGCCTCCCGCAGCACCGTGACCTCAAAATGGTGCTCGCAGCTTCCGCCGTCGGCCAGAGCTGGCACCACCAGCACCGCCGCGGTCAGCAGAAAAGCCAGTATCTTTCGCATAAGTATAGCTCCCCTTTCGGGCAAATAAAGTCACAGGCTGTCAAAAGCAAGTTTTGACAGCCTTTTTTCTCTCTCTTTATCCCTGGGCTTCCCGTACGGTGTCCGTGGAGAAGACCACGGGTCCGTCGCATGGCGCGGGCCGTCGGTACACGTCGAAGAACCTATCCAGGACCTTTTGGATGGCCGCCAGGTCGTACTCGTCCTCGAAGGTGTCCTCTAACAGTCTTGCCTGGGTCCACTTGGGCAGGTCGTAGACCAGCGAAAAGTGCAGCAAAAAGTCGTAAAGCTCCCAGGGTTCCCCATCATCGTCCCGCGCGATGGAGCGGATGGGCTGGGACAGGTCCAGATCGCCGCAGGTGTTGGCGTACCAGCGCATGACCAGCCGCGCCACGCTCCGGGGGACTGTGGCGTTCACGGCGTACCCCGCCGGCGTTATCCCCTCCAGCACCCGCGCCGTCAGGTCCGTGCTGTCCAGCTCTAACCCGCCCTGTCCTCCCAATGTCACGCCGAAGGCCGCCGCGATCTGGTGGGCCCGGTTGCCGTCGGCGGTGACGTGGATGTTCTTGCGGGAGAGCTTCAATTTATCCACCGCCGTGACGGCCGCGGTCAGCGCCAGCAGGGACGGGGCAGTCCTGTCGATATGTACCGTGAGCTGGGTGGCGCCCAGACTCTTCATCCGGCGGGCCAAACCCTCGCCCTGGAGCTTCACCACACGGGGAAGCTGCTCGGGCAGCGGCGTCCAGGGTGCGTGGGGCTGGTCGGTGACCAGACCTTCCTCGGGCGCGGCCTTCTCCCGGCTGGGTATGCTCACGCGGGCAAAGACATAGCCGTCGTCGCTCTGCAAAATGGCGCCGTTCTGCGCGATCACGCACTGGCCGGTGTACAGCGTCCCCCCGTCGCCCCCCATGGGACAGGCCATGACCACCACGGCCATATTCTCATGGCTGGCAAGGCCCGCCAGGTTGATGTTTTCCAGGTGGGAGGAAACGGTCGCCGCCGTGTCCGACGAGCAGCATAAGATTTTCAGCTCCGGGTGGGGGTGGGCCAGCTCCTCCCTTGGCAGGGACGGCTCCATGATGGGATAGACCGTCATCTTCCCGGCCTGGCGCTCGATGGCGCCCCGGTTCATGTCCTCCGGAAGGCCGGCGGGCAGCACCAGAATGGACGCCCCGTCGTTCCGTGCCCGGTCGATAGCCGCCAGCACGTTTGCCATGTTCTGGCCCGGCTGGCCGGGCAGCAGCTCCGGCGCGGCCGCCGCGATTTTGATCTTCACGCTTGTCAGCCCCCTTCTGCAAATTCCATGAGGTCGGCGGGGAAATACCGCAATATGGCGGCGCGAGCCGCCGCGAAGTTGCCTTCCGTGACTGTCACGGTCACGGTGTCCCCGGTCACCGCGGCGGTCATCTCATACTCCGGCAGCTTCGGGAAGACCTGTTCCTCCAGAATATCCGCCAGCTGCGTAAGGTCGTTTTCATAGCTGGCCCGCTCCGGCGGCGTATAGCCGGGGATGGGGTCCCGTCCCACCGTGAAGCACAGCACCGTCGCCAATACGAACACGATCAAAAACATGGCGCACCCGGCCGGACCGATGGACTTGACGAACGCCTGGCCGGCGGTGAGTTTAGGCTCCTGTTCGGACTTTTGGTCAGCGGGCTTTTTCTCCTGGTCCACGGTTTAGTACTTGACGCGCTGGGCGATGTAGTCCGCCACCTGGTCCATAGGGATGCGGACCTGCTCCATGCTGTCCCGCTCCCGGACGGTGACGCAATGGTCGGCCTCGACCTCCCCGTCGCCCACGGTCTGGAAGTCCAGCGTCACGCAGAACGGCGTGCCCACCTCATCCTGACGGCGGTAGCGCTTGCCGATGGAGCCGGTCTCGTCGTAGTCGCAGGAAAATTCCTTCGCCAGCTTCGCGTACAGCTCCTTGGCCGGCCCGGCCAGCACGTCCTTCTTGGAAAGCGGCAGCACCGCGCACTTGTAGGGCGCCAACTGGGGGTGCAGGTGCAGCACCGTGCGCACGTCCGGGTTGCCCTTCTTGTCCACGCCCACCTGTTCCTCGTCGTAGGCGTCGATCAGGAAGGCCAGCATCACCCGGTCCGCGCCGAGAGACGGCTCTATCACGTAGGGGATGAAGCCCTCGTCCATGCCCTCTTCCTTGTACTCCATCTTCTCCCCGGAGAAGGTCTGGTGCTGGGTCAGGTCGTAGTCCGTCCTGTCCGCGATGCCCCACAGCTCGCCCCAGCCGAAGGGGAACAGATACTCAAAGTCCGTGGTGGCCTTGGAATAGAAGCTCAGCTCCTCGGGGGTGTGGTCCCGCAGGCGCAGGTACTCGTCGTTCATGCCCAGCTCCAGCAGCCACTTGTGGCAGAACTCCCGCCAGTACTTAAACCACTCCAGGTCCGACCCCGGCTGGCAGAAGAACTCCAGCTCCATCTGCTCAAATTCCAGGATACGGAAGGTGAAGTTGCCCGGCGTGATCTCGTTGCGGAAGCTCTTGCCGATCTGGCAGATGCCGAAGGGCAGCTTTTTGCGGGTGGTGCGCAGCACGCTCTTGTAGTCCACGAAAATACCCTGAGCGGTCTCCGGCCGCAGGTACACGTCCGTGCCGCTCTCCTGGGTGACGCCCTGGTGGGTCTTGAACATCAGGTTGAACTTCTTGATGTCGGAAAAATCCGTGGCGCCGCAGCCGGGGCAGGGTATCTTTTTCTCCCGGATATAGTCCACCATCTCGTCGTTGGTCAGGGCTTCCACGTTGATGTCGGTGCCGGTCTCCTTGGCCCACTCTTCAATGAGCTTGTCGGCACGATGGCGGCGCTTGCAGCCCTTGCAGTCGATGAGCGGGTCGTTGAAGTTGGTCACGTGGCCGGAGGCCTCCCACACCCGGGGGTTCATGAGGATGCCCGCGTCCAGCCCCACGTTATAGGGGCTCTCCTGGACGAATTTCTTCCACCAGGCGTTTTTCACGTTCTGCTTCATCAGCACGCCCAGAGGACCGTAGTCCCAGGAGTTGGCCAGGCCACCGTAGATCTCGGAGCCGGCGAAGATGAAGCCCCTGTTCTTGCACAGGGCCACGATCTTTTCCATCGTCTTGTCTTCGGCTTTCATGCGCATTGGTTCAATTCTCCTTTTCGGAAGGTAGTTTCTCGGAAGGTATATTCAGTTTCGGTTCCTCGTAATCCATGGTCCCCAGGTCGTCCAGTGTCCGCTCGAAGGCGGGGATGAACTTTTCCAGGAAGTAATCCACCTCGGGCAGATGATAGTTTTGCAGCGTTTCCAGGCTCTTGCGCTCGGCCATCAAAAACTCGTCGTTGCCGGCTCTGCGTTCCTCGATGCACTTGATATAGGCGCTGAGCTTGTCGGCGGCCTTCACCAGGGGCTTTAAGTCCGGGTCCGGCTCGCTTAAAAGCGGCGCGTAGGCCGGCCGCAGCTCCGCCGGGAGCATGCCCAGAAGCTTTTGAGCCGCCGCCGCCTCCACCTGCCGGTAGGCGGTCATGATGTCCGGGTTATTATATTTTATCGGCGTGGGCAGGTCCCCGGTCAATATCTCCCCCGCGTCGTGAAACAGCGCCGCGGCCGCGGCCGCATTGGGGTCGCAGTCGACGCCGAACACGTCCCGGCGTATCACCGCCAGCGCGTGTGCCAGCACCGCCACCATGTGGCTGTGCTCCTGCACGTTCTCCCGCGTCACCGAGCGCATCAGCGCCCAGCGGTCGATGTTCTTCATCCGGGCGATGAGGGCGTAAAAGCTGTCCAACCCGCTCGCCTCCCAAGGTTCCAAATTACCCTATACTATATCATACGGGAACATCATATGCAAACAAACTTTTTGCATGCCCCGCGCGGCTTGGAAACTCGGGGGGAATATGATATACTTTCGTGCGAGGTGATGATTCATGCAGAGCGTGAAGCTTGGCAGCACGGGCCTGACCGTGACGAAACCCGCCTTCGGGGCGCTGCCCATCCAGCGGCGGGACAAGGACGAGGCCGTGCGCATCCTGCGCCGGGCCTACGAGGGCGGCATACGCTATTTCGATACCGCCAACGCCTATACGGATTCGGAGGAAAAGATCGGCCTGGCGTTGGCCGACGTGCGGGGAGATATCGTGATCTCCACCAAGAGCACGGGCCGGAACTATGACACCGTGGCCAAACATATCCGGACCTCCCTGGAGCGGCTGAAGACGGACTACATCGACCTGTTCCAGTTCCACATGGTGTCCAATTGGGACGAGGTGGACAGCGGCGCTTTTGAAGCGGCCCTGGACGCCAAGGAAAAGGGATATGTCCGGCACATCGGCGTCACCAGCCATTCCATCCGCTTTTCCGAAGAAGCGGTGGCCTCCGGCCGGTTCGAGACGCTCCAATTCCCGTACAGCTATCTCTCCAGCGACGAGGAAGCGGCGCTGGTCCGGTCCTGTCTCAACGCGGGCATGGGCTTTATCGCCATGAAGGCCCTGGCCGGCGGCATGCTGGCCAACGCACGGGCCGTGCACGCGTTCATGCGGGAGCAGGACGGGGTGGTGCCCATCTACGGCGTGCAGACCATGGAGGAGCTGGAACAGTGGCTGGCTCTTGCTCAGGAGGACCCGGTCATGACGGACGAGCTGCAAGCGGTCGTCGACAAGGACCGGGCCGAATTGGGCGGCCAGTTCTGCCGAAGCTGCGGCTACTGCATGCCCTGCCCCCAGGGCATCGAGATACGCCAGTGCGCCCGGATGGACATGCTCATCCGCCGCAGCCCCTGGCGGCCCTACTTCACCCCGGAGTGGCAGGCGAAGATGAACAAGATCAACGACTGCGTGAACTGCGGCCGGTGCAAGTCCAAATGCCCCTACCACCTGGACACGCCCAACGTGCTCAAGTACATGCTGAAGGATTACTGGGAGTTTTATGAGGCCCACAAAGCGGAGCTGTAAACCCATCGTCCTGGCGCTGGTCTTAACGCTGGCCGTGACACTGGCCGGGTGCGGCAAGGACCCGGCGGCGGAAAAGCACGAAAAGCAGCTTTTCGCCATGGACACGGTGATGCTCCTGACCGCCTACGGCGACCATGGCGACGCCGCCCTGACCGCCGCCGTGGACGCCATCAACGCCCTGGCGGCGGACCTGGACCCGGAGAAGGCGGGCAGCTCCGTCCACGCCCTGAACGCCGGCGCCGGCGGACCGGTGAGCGTGTCGGAAGACTGCATGCGCGTGCTGGACACGGCCCTGGCCGTTTACCGGGACACCGGCGGCGCTTTGGACCCGGCGCTCTATCCCGTGATACAGGCATGGGGCTTCACCACCGGCCAGTACCGTGTGCCGGATAAGACGGAGCTGGACGAACTGCTGGCGGCGAAGAATACGGACGGTATTATTCTGGACACTTCCAATGGGACCGCCGCGCTCCCGGCGGGTATGGCCCTGTCCCTTGGCGCGGTGGCCAAGGGCTATGCCGCCCAAAAGGCCATCGAGGCGGCCCGCGCCGCCGGCGCGGAGCGGGCCATCTTCTCCTTGGGCGGGAACGTGCAGACTTTAGGTGACGCCCGGCCCGACGGGGGACCCTGGCAGGTGGCCGTCACGGACCCCAACGACACGGGATCTTACGTGGGTACCCTGTCCGTAGGCGAGACGGCGGTGGTCACCTCCGGCGGCTATCAGCGCTATTTTGACCGGGACGGCCGGCGCTATATCCACATCCTGGACCCGGCCACGGGTTATCCCGTGGACAACGGCCTTGCGTCCGTGACGGTGGTGACGGCGGACGGGACCCGTGCCGACGCGCTCAGTACGGCCCTATTCGTGCTGGGGGAGGACGGCGCGCTCTTCTATGCCGCCGCTCACGAGGACGTGGACCTGGTGCTGGTGACGGACGACGGCCGGGTGGTCGTCACGGCCGGCCTGGCCGACGGCTTCACGGAGCACGCCGAGGGGTATACGTATGAGTATCCTTGACCTGCCTGCCCCGGAGGCGGCCCGCGCTCTGGTGGGCAAAATACTGGTCCGCCGCTTTCCGGACGGACGGGAGCTGCGGGTGCGCGTCACGGAGACGGAGGCGTATTTCGGCGAGGCCGACACCGCCTGTCACGCCAGCCACGGCCGGACGAAGCGGACCGAGGTGCTGTACCACCCGGCGGGGACCATATACGTATACCTGTGCTACGGCGTCCACTGGATGCTGAACCTGGTGACCGGCCCGGCGGACAGTCCCCAGGCGGTGCTGATACGGGGCGTGGAGGGTGCCTCTGGTCCCGGCAGGGTGACGAAATACCTGGCCATCGACAAGAGCCTGAACGACACACACCTTGGCGGCGCGCTGGCGCTGGAGGATGACGGGTACAAGCCGGAGAACATAACCGCCTCGCCCCGCGTGGGCATCGCCTACGCCGCCCCCGAAGACCAGGCAAAATTATGGCGCTTCCGGGCCGAGTGACCTCCATGTAAAAGACCTTTGATAGACGCCTCGCCGTTTTTCCCGTATGCTGGCGGAGCAAGGAGGCGCGGACCATGGAACTTGGCGGTCAGATACGAAAAAGACGGCAGGCTCTGGGCCTTTCCCAGGACGAGCTGGCGCAGCGGGTGTACGCAACCCGCCAGTCCGTCTCCAACTGGGAAAACAGCCGGACCTGCCCGGACATCAAGAGCCTGCTGCTGTTGGCGGAGGTCTTTTCCGCGTCCCTTGACGATCTTGTCAAAGGAGACATCGCGGAAATGAAAAAGCAGATCGACGACGAGGAAAAGGCGGCCTTCCGGCGGGACAGCGTGATTTTGACGGCGCTGTTCGCGGCCATGCTGGTCACATGCGTGCCGCTGGCGATGCTGTGGCGGTGGTGGGGTCTGGCGGGTTGGTCAGTGCTGGCCGCCGTGACGTTTGCCTGGTCGCTCCGGGTGGAGCGCTGGAAGAAGAAATTCGACATCCAGACCTACAAAGAGATCGTGGCCTTCACCGAGGGCAAGACTCTCACCGAGATCGAAAAGGCGCGGGAGGCGGGCAAGCGGCCTTATCAGAAGGTCCTGCTTGCCGCCGGGGCAGGCGCACTGGGCATGGCGGTGTCACTGGTCACGCTGTGGCTCTGGCGGCGGTTTATTGTAGGGTGAAAATCTGCGCGGCGCAAGCCGCGCACCATATGGAAAGCCTCCCTTGTCAAAGGGGGGGGTGCCCGCCACGGCGGGCGGGGGGATTGTAACGGTGCTGTCCCCGCCGCGCCAAAGGTGTCCCCGGCTCCCGCCGGGGACTGCGCTGGATTTTAATGCTTCTCTCCCTCCGTCACGGCTTGCGCCGTGCCACCTCCCCCGTCAGGGGGAGGCGGGGGCTTTGCCCCCGAATCGGCCCCGGCGGGGCCGGCCCCCTCTGACGAGGGGGCTGTCAGCGCTTCGCGCTGACTGAGGGAGAGAATAATTTAAATCCTTTTCCTTTTTGAATGGGGCCCCCAAAAGGCACGCTTGCCTTTTGGGGAGAGGAGACGCCGCGGGCTATTCGGGGTTTGCCGCTTGCGGCAAATCACGACCTAGCCCAGCGAGCGGCGACGACAAGGGGGCCGTCAAAATTGTGCGGCTGCGCCGCATCCTTATTGAAAGCCTCCCCTGTGTAAGGGGAGGTGGGCCGCCGTATGGCGGCTCGGAGGGGTTGTAACGTTCAATAACAGACAACCCTTCCGCCTCGCTTCGCTCGGCACCTCCCCTTGCACAGGGGAGGCTTTCAACAAAGTATCGCCCGACGGCGATATACAAACACGGAGGATGAAAAATGCACCACAAAGGGACCATTTCGCTTCAGACGGAGAGACTGCTTCTCCGTCGGTTCGTCCCGGAGGACGCCGGGGCGATGTACGCCAATTGGGCGTCGGACGCCGCCGTGACGGAATTTCTCACCTGGCCGCCCCACGCCAGCGTGGACGTGACGCGGCAGGTTTTGGAGAGCTGGATCGCGTCCTATGAGCGCGCGGATTTTTACACCTGGGCACTGGAGCTGCGCCAGACCGGCCAGCTTATCGGCAGCATCTCCGTCACCCGCCTCCGGGAGGATATCGACTGCGCGGAGCTGGGCTACTGCATGGGCACCAAGTGGTGGGGCCAAGGGCTCATGCCCGAGGCCGGCCGGGCCGTGGTGCGGTTTCTGTTCGATGAAGTGGGCTGCAACCGCGTCGCCGCCGTCCACGCCGTGGGCAACCCCAAGTCGGGCCGGTGTATGCAGAAGATCGGCATGCGCTATGAGGGCACCCTGCGCCAGGCGGGATTTTGCAACCAGGGCGTGATCGACGAGGTGTGGTATTCCATTTTGCGGGAGGAATATGCGGCATCAGCCGCACCCCCGATATCGGCCCCAGAGGGGCCGGCCCCCTCTGACGAGGGGGCTGTCAGCGCTTCGCGCTGACTGGGGGAGAGAAAATATGCTCTGTTCCATATGTCCGAGAAAATGCAGCGCGCCGCGGGACGCGGCCCACCCCGGCTATTGCGGCGTGGGCTGGGAGCCCGTTATCGCCCGTGCCGCGCCCCACTATTGGGAGGAACCCTGTATCAGCGGCCAGCGGGGCAGCGGAGCCGTGTTTTTCGCCGGGTGCGCGCTCCGGTGCGCGTTCTGCCAGAACCATGACATCAGCGCCGGGGGTGCGGGAAAGGCCGTGACCGTGGACCGGCTGCGGGAGATATTCCGGGAGCTGGAAGCGCAGGGGGTCCACAATTTGAACCTGGTCACCGCGTCCCACTTCCTGCCTGCCGTATTGCAGGCTCTGACCCCGACGCCCTCCGTCCCCGTGGTGTGGAACACCGGCGGCTACGAATCCGTCCCGGCTCTCCGTGCGCTGGCGGGGAAGGTACAGGTCTATCTGCCGGACATGAAGTACATGGACGGCGCGCTGGCGGACAGGCTCTCCGGCGCGGCTGATTACCCCGCCGTGGCGAGAGCGGCCATCACGGAGATGTTCCGCCAGACCGGGCCGTATGTGCTGGACGACGACGGCATGCTCATAAAAGGCGTGATGATCCGCCACCTGGTGCTGCCGGGGGAGCTGGACAACACCTTCGCCGTGCTGGACTGGATACGGGAGACGTTCCGGGACGGGGACGTGCTGGTGAGCCTCATGGGCCAGTATACCCCCAACGGGCTTGGCGGCCCGGACCGGCGGCTGACGGCGGAGGAATACCGGCGCGCCTGCGATTATATGGCGGCGCTGGGGCTATTGGAGGGGTACACCCAGGAGCTTTCCAGCGCCGAGGCGGCGTACACCCCGCCCTTCGACGGCACGGGGGTATAAAGGTGTCCCCGGCTCACGCCGTGGACTGCGTTGGATTTTAATGTTTCTCTCCTTCCGTCGCGGCTTGCGCCGCGCCACCTCCCTCGTCAGAGGGAGGCGGGGGCTTTGCCCCCGAAATCGGCCCCGGCAGGGGCCGGCCCCCTCTGACGAGGGGGCTGTCAGCGCTTTGCGCTGACTGGGGGAGAGATATTTAAATCTTTCCTTATCGAACGGCCCCCCTGTGTAAGGGGGGCTGTCAGCGCCTTTGGCGCTGACTGGAGGGTTGTCCGTAAACCACAACGTTACAACCCTTCCGCCTCGCTTCGCTCGCCACCTCCCCTTACACAGGGGGGCCGTCAACAAGGAGCGCCTGACGGCGATGTTCATATCGCAAGCGCTCGCTCCGGTTTCCTCCCCCTCCTTTCTCCCCCTTTCGCGGATGGGACATTTTATAATGTGTCCATCACGCGCGCGAGGGGGAGTTTTTTCTATGCCGATGCTGATGAAGACCCGCCGGAAGGCGGCGGAGACGGGGGTGCTGAGCCTGGCGCTGGACGAGATCGTGCCCAACCCCATGCAGCCGCGCCAGGTGTTCGAGCCCGAGGCGCTGGAGGAGCTGGCGGAGAGCATACGCCAGTACGGTGTGCTGTGCCCCCTGTCGGTCCGGCGTGGTGAGAGCGGCTACGAGCTGGTGGCCGGGGAGCGGCGCTGGCGAGCGGCAAGGCTGGCCGGACTGGACCGGGTACCATGCCTGGTGCTGGACGCGGACGGCGCGGAGGCCGGACTGCTGGCCCTGGTGGAGAACATCCAGCGCCAGGACCTGGACTTCATCGAACAGGCCCGGGGCATCGCCCGGCTCATGGAGGCCTACGGCCTGAGCCAGGAGGAATGTGCCCGGCGGCTGGGGAAGAGCCAGCCCGCCGTGGCCAACAAACTGCGGCTTTTGAAGCTGCCGCCGGACATCCTGGACAAGCTCCGGTCCGCGGACCTGACGGAGCGCCACGGCCGTGCGCTGCTGCGCCTTCCCGACGATGAGCTTCGCCGCAAGGCCCTGGACCACATCATCGAGCGGCGCATGACCGTACCCGCCGCGGACAGCTACATAGACGCGCTTTTGGAGCGGTTCAATAAGCCCACTGCCCAGAGCCGGACCCGGCTGGTCTTAAAAGACGTGCGGATATTTTTGAACACCCTGCAAAAGAGCGTGGACATCATGCGCCAGGGAGGCGTGGACGTAGGCCTGCGCCGGGAGCAGAACGACAGGGAGATGGTGGTGACGATACGGATAAAGCGGTAAATTTTCCCTTGCGGCGGGGTTTTATGTGGGATACAATATAAGGGAGAACATAAAAAGAGAGAGCGTCCCATGCAAAAGGATAATTCCCTGATAAAAGACTATACATCCGGCCCCGTGACCCGGCAGCTGCTGGCGTTCGCGTGGCCGTTCATGCTGTCCAATCTATTGCAGACCGCCTACAATCTGGTGGACATGGCGGTGGTGGGCCGGTACGTGGGACCGGCGGGATTGTCCGCCGTGGGCATCGGCGCGGATCTCATCCACTTTTACACGTTTTTGTGCATGGGCTTTTGCAACGCCGGGCAGGTGCTCATAAGCCAGTACGTGGGGCTGAAGGACGCTGACGGCCTTTCCAAAATCGTGGGGGCCATGTTCACGTTCATCTTAGGGCTCAGCCTGGTCATATCCGCCGCCGGCCTTCTGCTGGCCGGGCATGTGATGGCCTGGCTGCACGTGCCGGCGGAGGCGGCGGTGTACTGCCGCCAGTACACGGACTGCTGCACGGCGGGGCTTTTCTTCCTGGTGGGGTACGTGATGGTGGCCGCCATCCTGCGGGGCATGGGGGAGTCCAAAATGCCCATGCTCTTCATCATGATCGCCTCGGCGCTGAACGTGGTATTGGACATCCTGTTCGTATCCCGCGGCATGGGACCTCTTGGCGCGGCGCTGGCCACGGTGATTGCCCAGGGGGTCAGCTTCCTGCTGTGCGTTGGCTATCTCTGGCGGCGGCGGGACCGGCTGGGCTTTACGTTCCGACTCCGGTATCTCAAACCCGACCCGGCGAACCTGGGCAAGCTTCTGCGCCTGGGGGTACCCATGATGATCCAGTCCTGCGCCATCAGCGTGTCCCAGCTATTCGTGTCCAGCCGCATCAACATGTTCGGCGTCACCGTCTCCGCCGTGAACAGCGTAGGCGGGAAGCTGTCCACCGTGGCCAGCATCATCTCCCAGGCCCTGAGCCAGTCGGGGGCCACCATGGTGGGCCAGAACTTCGCCGCCCGGAAATTCGACCGGGTAGGCCGGACCGCGGCCACGGCATTGGCGGTGGGCCTGAGCTTCGCGGCGTTTTTATCCGCCGTCATGATCGCCTGGCCGGAGCGGGTGTTCTCGCTCTTTGACGACGACCCGGCGGTGCTGGCCATGAGCCACAGTTATGTGCTCATAGCGGTGCTGAACTTCTTCGGCTTCGCCGTCCGGGGACCCAGCACGGCGCTGTGCAACGGCATGGGTTTCCCCGTGATGAACTTCCTCCTGGGGATGCTGGATGGGGTAATTATGCGCATCGGGCTGTGCCTGCTGCTGGCGGAGGTGTTCCACATGGGTGTCACCGGCTACTGGCTGGGCGGGGCCCTGGCGGGGTACGCCTTCTTCCTGGTCATGTGCCCCTACTTCCTGTCCGGCAGGTGGAAGGACCATGCGCCTCCGGCAAAGGGTTGATTTTGCTTCTTTTATGGGAAAGGCACAAGAAAAACGGCGGTTTCTTGTCAGATTTCACAAATGAAATATTAAAAATTTGTTAAATCGTGCCCCGTTTCCAATCTGGACAATGGATTTTGGCGGGCGTATAATATGACGGTAAAAACGGGTCCGCGTCTGCGGTCCGGGAAAAAGATCAACTTTTATGAGGAGGAATCAAAAGTGATCAGTTTCATTATCTGCCTCGCGATCCTCATCGGCGGGTACTTCACCTACGGCAAGGTCGTAGAGAAGACCTTCGCCCCCGACGACCGTGAGACCCCCGCCGTCAAGATCAACGACGGCGTGGACTACGTGGTCCTGCCCCAGTGGCGTCTGTTCATGATCCAGCTTTTGAACATCGCCGGTCTCGGCCCCATCTTCGGCGCTCTGCAGGGCGCTCTGTGGGGACCCATCGTGTTCCTGTGGATCACCTTCGGCACCATCTTCGCCGGCGCTGTGCATGACTACTTCTCCGGCATGATGAGCGAGCGCAACGACGGCGCCTCCATCTCCGAGGTCACCGGCATCTACCTGGGCGGCGTGATGAAGAACGTCATGCGCGTGTTCAACGTGGTGCTGCTGATCATGGTCGGCACCGTGTTCGCCGTTGGCCCCGCCGGCATCCTGGTGAAGCTCATCACCGAGAACGGCGGCAGCGGCATCGTTGCCAACACCATGTTCTGGCTGATCCTCATCCTGGTCTACTACTTCATCGCCACGTTCCTGTCCATCGACAAGATCATCGGCAAGATCTACCCCGTGTTCGGCATCTGCCTGATCATCATGGCCGTGGGCGTCGCCATCGGCATCCCCGTACATGGCTACAAGATCCCCGAGATCTGGTCCAACTTCACCAACCATCATCCCGCCGGCACCCCCGTGTGGTCGTTCATGTTCATCACCGTGGCCTGCGGCGCCATCTCCGGTTTCCACGCCACCCAGAGCCCTCTGATGGCCCGCTGCATGAAGAACGAGCATCAGGGCCACTTCGTGTTCTACGGCGCGATGGTCGCCGAGGGTGTCATCGCTCTGGTGTGGGCCGCCGCCGGCTGCTCCCTGTATGAGTTGAAGGACGGCCTGTCCGTCGCTCTGAACGACGTGATCGCCCAGGGCCAGCCCGCCGCCGTTTATGATGTCTGCTCCAAGACCATGGGCGGCATCGGCATCGCCCTGGCCATGCTGGGCGTTGTGGCCTGCCCCATCACCTCCGGCGATACGGCCTTCCGTTCCGCCCGTCTGGTGCTGGCCGACTGGTTCAAGCTGGACCAGGACAAGATGAAGAACCGTCTGTACCTGTGCATCCCCGTGCTGGGCGTCGGCGCCTTCCTGGGCATCGGCAACAGCCTGGGCTGGTTCAGCTATCAGGTCATCTGGCGTTACTTCTCCTGGACCAACCAGACCTTGGCCATGATCGTGCTGTGGACCGCCTCCATGTTCCTGGTGAAGGAGAAGAAGAACTACTGGATCACCGCCGTTCCCGCCACGTTCATGAGCGCGGTGTCCATCACCTACTTCTGCGCCGGCTCCGAGTGCCTGGGCCTGAGCACCAAGATCGCCTACCCGGTGGGCATCGTCTGCGCCGTCGTGTTCTTCGGCATCTTCATGTTCGCCGCCAACAAGGCCAAGGCCGCCGTGGCGAAGTAATTTACCCAACATACCAATTCCGAACGGCGGAGGGGCCACGCTCCTCCGCCGTCCCCATAACAGGGAGGCCTTTCCCATGATATTCAAACCCAAGCAGCTTGGCCGGATCGCCGTGGCCGACGATACCGTGAAAGCGGAGAAAAAGACCTGCCGGCGCTACGGTCCCTGCGGCATCGGCAAGGAGCTGATCTTCCTCAACAGCTTCTATCTGGAGCGCCGGTTCTACCTGCCCATCAAGTCCGTCAAGCGCATTTTCAAGCGCGTGGCCATGAGCAAAGGCGGCTTCACCGGCCGCGGCGTGTTCGCCTCCATCCCCTACCTGGTGGTGGAGTACGACAACGGCCAGGTGAAGCAGTGCAACTTCAAGCGGGAGGAGGACGTGGACAGCTTCCTGTTCGCCTTCAGCCGTATCCGGCCGGATGTCCCGCTGCACAGCGTGGAGGCGGAGCGGAAACTGCGGGCCAAGGCCGAGCGGGAGGCCGCGCGTTTTTTGAAGGAGCTGACCCCGGAGGCGCAGGCCGCCTGGAACGAGCTGGAGCGGGCCAAGAAGGTCCTGGAAAACGACCCCGCCCGGTCCAACCGTCTGGCCCGCGCCGCCAAGAACAAGCGCCGCAACGACCAGGCCAACCCGGCCTACAAGTGGGTGGCCCTGGCCATCGTGATCGCCGGCGCGCTGGCCGCGGCCTACGGCGTGTACGCCCTGGTGAGCCACGACCGGACCGGCATCTACTGGACGCTGCTGGGTCTGGCGGCCGTGTTCTTCTTCGCCGGCGCCCACGTGCTGCCCACGGCCAAGAACAACACCCGGACCATCGACCGGGAGTGGGAACAGGCCCGGGACGCCATGCAGGAGACGATCGGCCCGGACTTTCCCGTGCCGCCCCAGTACGCCCACCCCATCGTCCTGGACCGCATGATCCGCATCATCCGGGAGGGCCGCGCCCAGAGCGTGGACAAGGCGTTCGATTTGATGAAGAAGGACCTAAAGGCCCTCAATTCCTCCGTCCAGGTGGAACAGGAGGAATACGACGAGGTGGTCCAGATCAAGCCCATATTCCTTCTTTGTAACTACGAATGAGCAAGTATTTGGTCAGCGCGTGTCTCATGGGGCACAATTGCAAGTATAACGGCGGCAACAACGATAACGCCGCCGTCCGGGCATTTCTCCGGGACAAGGACTATGTGGTCTTCTGTCCGGAGCGTGCCTCCGGCCTGCCGGCCCCGCGCCTGCCCAGCGAGATACGGGACGGCCGGGTGTACAGCAAGGCCGGCGACGACGTGACGGCGGAGTTCAACGCCGGCGCGGAAAAGGCCCTGGCCTTCTGCCAAAAGCATGGCGTGACCCACGCCATCTTAAAGGCCCGCAGCCCCTCCTGCGGCGTCCACGCGGTGTACGACGGCACGTTTACGGGTAAGGTCATCCCCGGCCAGGGCGTCACCGCCAACCTCCTGTCGGAACACGGCATCATTTTAATGGACGAGGAAGATATTCCGCTTTGAAAAACCTCCCCTGTTTAGGGGAGGTTTTCTGATCTCTTCCATATTGAAAGCCTCCCCTGTGCAAGGGGAGGTGGGCGCCGCTTTGCGGCGCTCGGAAGGGTTGTAACAGTAGTGCGCCAGCGCCTCCGCTAATGGTGTCCCCGGCTCACGCCGTGGACCCGTTGGATTCTAAATCCTCTTCCTTATTGAAAGCCTCCCCTGTGTAAGGGGAGGTGGGCGCCGCTTTGCGGCGCTCGGAAGGGTTGTTACCAGTCCCGGTACAACCCTCCAGTCACGCTAACGCGTGACAGCCCCCCTTGCACAGGGGGGCCGTCAATAATGTGTCTTTCCTTACCGCAGCAGTATGCTCTTGATCTCGAACGGTTTCATGGTGAAATGCAGGCATCCGTCCTCCACGGGCAGCTCTTCCTCGATCTCTTCCAGCAGATCCACGCTGTACGCCTTTTCGCACCCGGCGGGCAGGGTCAGGGTTGTCTTTGTCCGAGCATTCTCGCTCTCATACAGGCGCAATATCACCCCATGGGAATCCTCCGCCTGCTTCACCGTCTCCAAGATCACGTTGGCCGGACTGACGGCGGCGTAGCTGTACGTGACGCCAGGCTTGCCGTGGCCGACCGCGTAGGCCGGCTGGTTGAGCTTATAGGCCTCCCGGACCGTGCCGGCCTGCTGCCAGGTGCCCCCGTGGGGATACAGCGCGTAGGTGAACCGGTGCTCCTCCACGTCCGCGTTGGGGTTGGGCTCCACGCCGCACTTGATCAGCGTCAGGGCCACCACCCCGTCCAGGACCGAGTGGCCGTATTTGCAGTCGTTCAAGAGGCTCACGCCGTAATGGCCCTCGGAGTAGTCCATCCACTTTTGCGCGCAGCTCTCGAACCGGGCCATGTCCCAGGTGGTGTTGGCGTGGACCTTGCGCTTGACGGAGCCGAACTGGACCTCGAAGGTGGCCTCGTCGGTGTGGATATCCAGGGGGAACTCCGCCTTGAGAAGGTGCTGGTGCTCCTTCCAGTCTGCCCAGGTCTCGAAGTCGATACGGCGGCTGTCGGCGTAAAAATGTATCTTCTGCCGGATGGTGCTTTGGCTGCACCTGTATTCCAGCTCCACCGTGGCCCGGACCGGGCCGTCCTCCGTCCAGCGCATGGAGACGAGATCGTCCACCGGCCAGGACTTTTCCGTGTAGAACATGTCGATGTCCCAGTTGTCGTAGTAAATGGGCTTATCCTCATAAAGGCGGAGCTGGTTCAGCTTTTTGCCGGGCATGGCCAGCTCCCGGTCATATTCCTTGTCGTACAGGGAGGCGATATGGCCGGCCTCGTCGAAGGTCACCTTGTAAAACGGCGTCTCGATGAAGCGCCCATTAGCGCGCACAAGCGGGCGCTTGGTCTCCGGCACGTCATCCGTGGGGGTCAGAGCCGTCCAGCCCTTGGGGGGCAAGCCTTTCAGGCAGGCCACGGCGCCGTCGGCCGTCTGCTGGACGGGAAAGATGCGCCCATCTGCGCCGCGCAATGCGCGTTTGCTGAAATTTCCCAGGAAAACCGCGTCGTCCCGGACAAAACCCAGGGTGTTGAACACCGTGACGGCCTGGCCGGGCCCGGCCAGCTTTTCCAGCCTATCGCGGATGAGCGCGCCCGTCTCGGAAAGCAGCCCCTCGTACTCGGCCTTGGTGACCTCGTAGACCTCGCCGATGGAGCTGCCGGGCAGGATGTCGTGGAACTGGTTCAAAAGCACCACGTCCCGCCACAGGCGGGTAAGCGTCTGGGCCGGGTAGTCGCCGGAGAGGACCCCCAGCAGCTCCGCGTCCATCAGGGCAAGCTCGCTCTTCCGGTTGCCCCGCTTGTTCCGGGCCATAGAGGTGTACGTCCCCCGGTGGTACTCGAAGTAAAACTCCCCCTCCCAGCGCTCTAAGCGCTTGTTGCCCTGCACCCGCGCGGCAAGCTGGTCGAAGTAGGTCCGGGCAGTCTCCTGCCGGACCCTGGGCATGCCGGGCAGGCCTTTTTCCATACGGACCGAGGTTTCCAGCATGGCCCGCGTGGGACCGCCGCCGCCGTCGCCGTAGCCGTAGGAGACGAGAATGTCGTTGTTTATCTCCTTGTTCTGGTACCTCTCCCAGCCGCCCATGAGCGCGTCCGGATGGAGGAAGCCGTTGTAGGTGGTGAAAAAGCTGGTCTTGGGGTCCTGGCCCACGCCCACGGTGGTGATGAGATGGGCCAGCACCTCGGACCCGTCGATGCCCCGCCAGATAAAGGTGTCGTTGGGTATCTTATTGAGCTGGTTCCAGGCAAGCTTGGTGGTCATGAAATAGTCCACGCCGGCCTTTTTCATGATCTGGGGCAGAGCCCCCGAATAGCCGAACACGTCCGGCAGCCAGAGTATTTTGCAGTCGTAGCCGAATTCCTGGCGGAAAAACCGCTTGCCGTACAAAAACTGGCGCACCAGGCTCTCCCCGCTGGTCAGGTTCGTGTCCATCTCCAGCCAGGTGGCCCCCTCCACCTCCCAGCGTCCCTGGGCCACCCGCTCCTTGATGCGCTCGTACAGGTCCGGGTAGCGCTGTTTGAGGAAGTAGTACAGCACCGGCTGGCTGGACATGAATTTATAGCCGGGGTACTCGTCCATGAGCTTGAGCACCGTGGCGAAGGAGCGGACCACCTTCTCCCGCGTCTGTGCCACGGTCCACCACCAGGCCACGTCGATATGGGTATGGCCGATGCACGTGGCGATCACCTCGTCGTGCCCGCCCATTTTTTCGTACAGCTCCCGCGTGATGTATGTCTGCGCCGCGGCGGCGGAGGCGTAAAAGGCCGGGGAGTAGGGCTGGCGCATGTCCAGCAGGTTGATCGTGTCGTTCAGCACGGTCTGGATATCCAGCCGGACCTTGCTGTCCGCCCCCATGCGGGCAAAGCCCTGCAGGGGCACCAGAATGTCCCAGTAGAGCCTGTCGATATCCTCGTCCAGGGTGTAAAGCTCCGCCAGGAAGCAGAACTCCCGGTGCAGCGTGCCCGTGTACGCCTGTACGTCCACGGTCAGCGTCCGGCCGCCCTCTGCCCGGCGGTCCAGCAGCACCTCCCGGTGGTTCATGTCCGCCCCCTGGACGGGCACGCCGTCGATAAAAATGAGGAACTGGGGGTTTTTCCCGTCGTCCCATTCCTCGATCTGGGTCTTCACCCGCAGCCACACGCTCTTGCCGTCGCAGGCGTCCGGGATGGTCACTTTTCCCCGGAACCAGTAGTGCTCGCCGGGGATGCCTTTGAAGTCCCCGCCGTGGCCCTTGAATTTGCCCTCGAAATCATCCGTGCCGGCGTAGACGGAGTACCAGCGCATGGTGTCGCTGTCAAAGTCCTCCCAGGCGGGACCGTTGGCGTCCGCCTCGGCCGGACGGAAATAGAGCCCGTGCTTATACTGCCAGCGGGTAAGCGGCGTGCTGTCCAGAAACCGCAGCCGCTCCAACTGGTCGCATATCACCCGGATACGTTGGTCGATGAAATACATATGAGATACCTCTCAGTCATTTTGGTGGCCGGCGCCATTATATAGGATAGCAGGAAGATAGGCAAGGGGGCCATTGCGGCCGACGGTCGCAATGGCCCCCTCTGGTTTTACTTTACGTTGTTCTTACGATGGCTCAAGCCTGCGCGGCGAGCCAGGCGTCGAACTGGCTCTGAGCCTCGGCGACGATGTCGTCAAAGCCCTCGGCGCGCATGGCCTCCATCATGGCGGGCACTTCCACGTCGGGGTCGCCGGTGCCGGTCTGGATCAGGCCCTTGTACTCGGCGAAGATGGCCTGGCAGGCGGCAAGCTGGTCGGCCACGGGGGTGGCGTCAAAGATGAAGCCCAGCGCCGGGGAGGGCGTGGCGTTCTCGTTCTGGACCTGGACCTCGTTGACGTAGTAGTTCTCGGGGACAATGTACTGGTCTTCCGCGGGAGCTTCCTCGCCCTCGGCGGGCTCATACTTGGTGGCCTCCAGGGTCATGTCGAAGAAGGTGCCCTGGGTGTAGGCGGCCAGGGTCCAGTCGGTGTTCAGCTTGAACACGCCGGTCTCGCCGGTGTCCTTGTCCTGAACGTACTCAAAGTTCACGCCTTCCTCGCCGTAGGCCAGCGCGTCGCGCAGCCAGGAGTCGGTGTTGACCAGCTCCAGGAGCTTCAGAGCCTCCAGAGGATGCTCGGAGGAGGCGGAGATGCAGGCCATGGAGCCCTGCACGGTGTCGTTGGAGAGCACGGTGTCCTCAAACTGGCTCACGACCACGGGGCAGCCGCGGCCGTCGCCCCAGCCCTTGGCGGCGGAGGGCCAGCCCTGGGCCACGCCCAGCGCGCAGATGCCGGAGGCCTCGTCGGCCACGGCGGCGTCGGAGTTGATAAGGCCGGCGTTGAAGTACTCATGCATGGTCCGCAGGTCGGCCAGCACGTCCTCCTGCTCGAACACGGGGACGATCTTGTTCTCGCCGCTGGTGTAGCTGATGCCGATGGTGGGCAGGCCGGTGCCGAAGTTGTCGTACTTGTTGCCGATGATGGCGGAGATGCCGTCCTTGTTCATCAGGAACACGTCGCCGGTCTCGTCATGGACGGCTTCCAGAATGGGGCCGATGTCCGCCAGGGTGTGGGCGTCGGCATACTCGGGGTGATCCGCCACATACTCTTCCGTCCAGACAAAGTACTGGGTCATGGAGGAGTCCTTGTAGGCGGGGATGGCGTACAGCTTGCCGTCGATCTCGCAGGCCTTCAGGTAATCCTCGGGGATGACCTCGGTCAGGCCCGGCGTCTCCTTGATGAGGTCGGTCAGGTCGGCGAAGGCGCCCATGTTCACGTCGCCGATGTAGGAGCCGGAGTCGGTGAACATGATGTCATAGGGCTCGTTGGTCTGCACGATCACGCTGCGCCGGTCGCCCCAGTCGCCCCAGGAGATGCACTGGACATCCAGGTGCACGCCGATCTTTTCCTCCAGGTAGGCGTCGACCTTGGCCTTCCAGGAGTCATAGTTGGCCGGCTGGCCGCCGCCCACCATGTACCAGGTGATGGTGGGGATGTCATCGGCCAGCGCGCTGGCGCCCAGGCAGGCGAACATGGAAACGACCATCACGACCGCCAGGAGCATGGATAACAACTTTTTCATGTGGGTTCCTCCTAAATAAAAATTTTCGGGTCTATTGATACGGCCCGGAGGCCGAAGCAATACGGAAAATACGGGAGCCGCCTCTCAGCCCTTCACCGCGCCCACGGTCAGGCCGGAGATGAAGTACTTCTGGAAGAACGGGTACACGCACGCGATGGGCACCGCCACCACGAACGCGATGGCCATGCGCACGCTCTCCTGGGGCATGTTCTTCTTCAAGTCGCTGGCCGTGCTCAAAAGGGCCGTGGGGTTCTTGGTCAGGTAGGCCAGGTTGTTCTGCATGGCGTTGAGCATGGCCTGTAAGGACCGGAGATTGTCGCTGCTGATGTATAGCTGGGCCTGGAACCAGTCGTTCCAGTAGCCGAACGCCAGAAACAGGCCGATGGTGGCCAGTACCGGCTTGGAGATGGGCAGCACGATCCGGGAGAAGATGGTGAACTGGCTGGCCCCGTCGATCTTGGCAGACTCGATCACCTCGTCCGGGATGGTCGTGCGGAAAAACGTGCGCGTGATGGTCACGTTGAAGCTGCTCACCGCCAGGGGAAGTATCAAAATCCACATGGTGTCCCGCAGGTGCAGTATCTGGGAGTTGACCATGTAGGACGCGGCCATGCCGCCGCCGAAGATCATGGGAATGAAGACCACGATGGCCATAAAGCCGTTGAGCCGGTATTCCCGGCGGGAGAGCACATACCCCATCAGCGTGGTCAGCGCCACACCCAGCACCGTGCCCAGGAAGGTGACGTACACCGACACCCACAGGGCGTGCAAGATGGTCTGCCGCTGGCCCCAGAGGTACTTGTACGCCTCGCTGGAGAAGGTCTCGGCGGTGACGAACAATTGATAGCCCTGGCGGCGTATCACGTCGTTGTCCGTGATGGAGATGACGAAGATGAACACGATGGGCAGAAAGCACGCCAGCGCCACGATCAGGAAGAACACGTTGAAGATGGCGTTGGTGGCCGGCTTTATCCGGTTCAGGCGGGTCACGCCTTCATTGAGATGTTGTTTCTTTTCCTTTGCCATTGGACCCACCCCCTCAGATCAGGGCGCTGGCCCTGTCGACCTTGCGCACGATGCCGTTGGCGATCAAAATGGTGACGCAGCCTACCACCGACTGGAACAGGCTGGCCGCCGCCGTCTTGCCAAGACTGACGGAGTTGGACGTGAGCATCTGGTATATCTTCACGTCGAAGGTGGCTACCACCGGCGTAAGCGGCTGGTTGGCGCCGCGGGACACCTGGTAGAACAGGCCGAAGTCCGTGGAGAAGATGTGGCCCACCGACAGGATGAACATCATGATGATGATGGGTTTCAGGCTGGGCAGGGTCACGTACCGGCCCTGCTGGAACTTGCTGGCCCCGTCCAGCACCGCCGCCTCGTACAGTGTGGAGTCGATGCCCGTGATGCTGGCCAGGTACACCACCATGCTGTATCCGATGGATTTCCAGATGTGCATGATGATCAAAATGTACGGCCAGTACTTGGGCTCGAAATACCAGTTGATGCCCTCCCCGCCAAGGGACCGGAGCAGGGCGTTCAAAAGCCCCTTGTCCGTGATCAGGAACGCGTACACGAAATAGGTGACCACCACCCAGCTCATGAAGTGGGGCATGAACATCAGCGTCTGATAGGTCTTGGACTTGCGCTTGGAGTAGATGTTGCTGATCATGATGGCGAACAGCACCGGCAGCGCGATGTCCAGGATGATGAACGCCACGTTGTACAGCAGGGTGTTGCGCAGTATCTGGGGAAAGTCCCGCAGACCGAAGAAGTATTTGAAGTTGTCAAAGCGCACCCAGTCGCTCTTCAAAAGGCTGGTCACAAAGCCCGCGCCGGGGGTGATCTTGTAGTCCTTGAAGGCGATGATCACGCCGAACATGGGCAGGTAGCAGAACAGTATGTACCAGATAAAGGTGGGCAGGCTCAGCAGCGTCAGCTCCGTGTCGTCCTTCGTCCACCGGCGGTGTTTCTTCGGCGGCGCCGCCGCCAGCTCCGTCCGCTTCTTTTTCCGTCCCATCCGGACACCCCCCTTGTCGACAAAACGCACAAAAACAATTCCCATATTGATTATACACTTTGTGCCATTTGATATATAGTATCTAAAAGTCATTTATTAGTACGCAAAAGATACTTTTTCAGGAAAATATGCAAAAAATCCGGCTGTGCTCCGCCGACAGCTGTTAAGTTGCACAAAATCCGTCAGTTCCGCATGTGTGAACTGCCGATTTTTTCCAGAAAAGACATTTTTCTGTTCCCCTCCGGGCCGTTGGCCTGTTATGATGGGCGTGAAATACAGCAAAGGAGCGTGCGAATATGCCTCAGAAGATACATTTGACCGGTCAAATGCCGGAAAACTGGGAGCTCGCATTGGCGGAGCTCAAGGAAGAGCTGGGCTTTGTCCCGGCGGAGGACGGCCTGGACATCGTGTGCCAGCGGGGCGAGGGCATCGCCGTGGAGAGCGACGGGAAAACCGTGCGCCTCACCTGGGCCGAACCCATCCAGTTTTACCGTGCCCTAAGTCTCATCCCCACCCCGGTGACCCCATGCCACAAAAGGGAGAAACCCCGGTTCGCCAGCGTGGGGCCCATGTTCGACTGCTCCCGCAACGCGGTTCTAAAGCCGGAGGCGGTAAAGCTGTTTTTGCGGAAGATGGCCTTAATGGGCCTGAACCTGGGCATGCTGTACACCGAGGACACCTATGAGATACCGGAGCAGCCATTTTTCGGCTACAAGCGTGGCCGGTATACCTACGAGGAACTGAAGGCGCTGGACGACTACGCGGCGCTGTTCGGCATCGAGCTGTGCCCCTGCATCCAGGTGCTGGGGCACCTGAAGCGGGTGCTGCACTGGCCGGCGTTCCACCACCTGCGGGACAACGCCGAGGTGCTGCTGGCGGACGATGAGGGCACGTACGCGCTCATTGACCAGATGCTCCGGGCTGCCAGCGCGCCGTTTCGCTCCCGGCGTATCCACATCGGCATGGACGAGGCCTACGGCGTGGGGCTGGGGGAGCACCTGGCCCGGTTCGGATACGAGGACCCGCGTGCCGTCATCGGCCGGCATTTGACAAAGGTGCTGGACATCGCGGACAAGTACGGCTTGCAGCCCATGATGTGGAGCGACATGTACTTCCACCTGGACGGCGGCGGGTACCACAGCGAGAACATGCCGTCGGAAAAGGCCATCGCCGCGGTGGATAAGCGGGTGAGCCTGGTCTACTGGGACTACTACCACGCGAAAGAAGAACAGTACGCCTGGGCACTGAAAAAGCACGCCGTGTTCGGCGTGCCTACCGTTTTCGCCGGCGGCCTTTGGACCTGGCCCGGTCCGGCGCCGGTCTATCCCCTGGCCATCGAGAACACCGTGGCGGGTCTGACCGCCTGCATGAAGGCGGACGTGGACACGGTGCTGGCCACCGCCTGGGGGGACAACGGCGCGGAGTGCAATATGCTCGCCGCCTTGCTGGGCTTGCAGCTATATGGCGAGATGACCTACACCGGCGAGTACGACGAGGCGGCGCTGGCGGCCCGGTTCCGCCGGTGCTGCGGTGGGTCCGCGCAGGCGTTTTTGGACCTGAGCCGGTTGAATTACACCCCGGCGATAAAGAACCTGCCCGCCGACCCGGCGAACGTGTGCAAGTTCATGCTGTACCAGGACCCGCTGGTGCAGCTTTTCGAGGCGGATACGCAGGGGTATCACCTGGCGGAGCACTTCGCCGCGCTGGTGCCGCTGTATGCCAGGTACGCGGCGGAAAACCCGGCCTACGAGCTGCTGTTCGAGCACTACGCCGCGCTGGCCCATGCTCTGGCCCTCAAGTGCGCCTGGCACGAAAGCGCCGGGAAAGCCGTCCGGACCGGGGACAGGGAGCTGGCGGCGGAGCTGGCCGGGAGCGTCCCCGCCGCCATCGAGGCGGTGCAGATATTGCGGCAGCTCTGGCGGCGGCTGTGGGAGAGCACCAACAAGCCCAACGGCTTCGAGGTCATCGACGTGCGGCTGGGAGGCGTGGCAGCCCGGCTGGACACCGCGCGGGAGAAGATGCGCGCCTTCGCCGACGGCGCCGTGGACGATATCCCGGAGCTTTCCGAGCCGTCCCTGGTCTGCAAGCGCCGGCCCGACGGCTCCATCGGCTGCACCAACACCATGGACGAGATCGCCACCGCCTGCACCATCGACTGGTGAGGGGGCTAGTAAAACGGTAGAGTTCGTTTTTACCGCTTCGTTTTTTGGAGCAAAGATTTACAGGAGGTGGTTAGAATGATTTTATATCATATGAGCCAAACGCTCGTATTAGGAGAAGAGATGAAAAACGATTTTGAGAAGAAATATGAACTCACTCTTCCATTCGTGTATGCGCTTGAAAAGGGAATTGACACCTTTTGTGATATGCTTGCCAACGGTCAAGCTCAACAGACAGTGCCCAACGAATTGGTGTGTTTAGACCGGGCAAAGTATGAAACATATAGCGTTGAAGGTGTTTTTGAATTTGTTCGCAAAACAGAGTTTCCGCACTGTCTCAGTCGATTGAAATGTAAATATTTTTTCGACAACCTTGAAAATTATAAAACTCTCTATGAGGCAGGGTGGAAGCAGGAGCCTGAAGAAGAAAGAGCAAAAATCCATTTATATGAGATCGAATTAGATGATGAGTGTCCTCAAAAATGTGATATGCTCTTTTTTGACGAAGCTATTGATGCCATGTTTGAAAAGCAGGATGTGGAGACAGTCTTGTCTTGTGCCCGAGGATATTTTTCCGGGCAGCAAAGTTCAGCACCTGTTTGGGAGATTATGAGCGATAAACCAGCTAAAGCAGTAAAAGATATAACAAGCATTTTGAAAAGCATGGTAGAATAAAACCCATCTTAGATATTCTTTCTTGTCGAGAAGTTGCAAAATCCTTTCGGAGCGAAAGGGCACACTTCCATACATAGGTCTGGCGACCATGTATCGTGCGCTCTGCGAGGCTTCCTCTCTGACAGCAGAAAGCCGCCGTCCGAGAGGTTTCGTCGCTCCGCTCCGTCAAGGGGGCTACACCCCCTTGCGCCGCTAAAGCGGCTATCCCCAGTGTACTTGCCGAACAGATAAACCCGCTTCGCGTCTTTACCTGTTCAACAAGTTTGAAATGGAATTTCAAATTTAGTGAGGTGACTAATATGCAGATAGAAACATCAAGAATGTATGTCAGGGATTTTACGCCGAACGATATAGACGATCTACAGGAAATCCTCGGCGACAGCGAAACGATGCAAAATTGTGAGCCCGCCTATACGCTTGAAAAGACGGGGCGATTTCTGCACGAATTTTGCATCGGAAAACGCGGCGCGCTGGCGGCGGAGCTGAAACAGACCCACAAAGTAATTGGTTATATCCTGTTTAAGCCGTGGGGTGATGATGTCTATGAGATCGGCTGGATATTTAATAAAAAATATTGGCGTCAGGGTTATGCGTATGAGTCCTGCTCCGCAGTGCTGCGATACGGCTTTTCTGACATGAAATTGCATAAAATAGTCGCGGAGACCATTGACGGTGTGAAGTCAGTTGGATTGATGGAAAAGCTGGGCATGAAGCGCGAGGGAGTACAGAGAAGCCAGACGCAAAACAATGAGGGGAATTGGGTAGACCTGTATTTGTACGGATCACTTCAAGATGAATTTCAGTCGACGAAAAGCTAAGTCCCAATAAAACCCAATACCAAAATTGACCGTTGACACACCGGCTCGCCGGTGAAAAGTCAACGGTCTTTTTTACGTTTTATGTTGGTATCTTACTTGCCGCGCAGGGCCTTGCGGGCCTGGTCGATCTCCTGTTGCAGCTCGTCCAGCTCCTTGTCCAGCTCCTGGGCCACGTATTCCTCCAGGGCCATCTGCTCCAGAACGGCCTGAGCCGCCGCGATCATGGCCTGCTCGATCTCCGGGCCAACGCCCACCAGCTCCACGCCTTCGTCCTCGTCGTTGAGCCATACCATGTCGGGCACGCCGTTGGCGTCCGAGTCGTGGAAGAACAGGTCGAACTCGCCGTTGCCGTTCAGGTCCACCGCCAGGGTGTCCACGTCGCCGTCGCCGGACACGTCCAGCAGCGCCACGTCGGGCATGCCGTCCCCGTCCACGTCGATGAGAATTTCATCCTTGGTGCTGCGGACCAGCGTCTTGCGCAGGTCCCGGTCCAGGCGCATTTTCCGTTTGATCTTGCGAAGATTACCCATGATAAGTGCCTCCTATGCTTTGATAAGCATATCTTATCACTGTGTCCCCGTTTTTGCAAGCGCTCATAATGCCGCCGCCACAGTCCGCGCCTGTTCCTCCGCCGCCGCCACCAGCGGCTCCGGGTCGCTGGTCATGTCCAGCCCCTCCGCCGCCACGCAGATATACTCGTCAAAGCCGAAAAACCGGCTCAGCGCCTCCATGGTCCGGCTGCCCTGCTCCCAATCAGCCCAGGCCGTGTTCTCATAGACGCCGCCGCGGGTGGTGAGGAAGACCAGGCGTCTGCCCCGGCACAGGCCGTGTATGCCGTCGTCCAGCATCTCAAAGCTGATACCGGATACGCTGACATTTTCGATGTACACCTTCAAAATGGCGGGAAAGCTCAGCTCCCAGAACGGCGCGGCCACCACCACCTCGTCCGCCGCGGCGAACTGCCGGGCAAAGCGCAGGCTCTCGTCGTCCAGCGCGCCGCGGGCCAATAAATCGTCCCGGACGCCCAGCGTGTCCGCCGTCAGAGGCTTCAATCCCTCCTTGCCGGGGTCCACCGTGGTCACGTGAAACCGGCTCCCGTCCAGGGCCGACAGGAACGCCCTGGTCAGCCGGGCCGTCCGGGACTGCTCCCCCCGGACGCAGCAATCCACCAAAAGTACCTCGCGCATGATCCTCTCTCCTTCCGCGAATCAATGAATTATCCGAAAAATGCCTCAAGCTCGGCTCTGGTGGCCTGGCACCGGCCGGAGACCATCCCCGTCTGGCCGCCGCCTTTGGCTCCCAGCTCCTGGCCGTGCTCCCGCAGAAATGCCCGCATGTCCGTCTGCTTGCTGCCCATGACGAACCGCCAGTCCCGCTCCTTGCCGGAGAACACCGCGCACACGCCCCCGGCCTTCTCCATCCCGGCGTTGACCAGGGCCCGCATGCCGTCCTCGTCCGACTGGACGAACAGCAATATGTCCCCCGGCGTGCTCTCCAACGCCGCCGCCATGCGCTCCGCCTCCCGCCGGCGCAGAGCGGCGATCTCCCGCTTCAGCTCGTCCCGCTGGGCCAGCAGCTTCTCCACCCCGGCGGCCACGTCCGACTGAGGCGTGTTCAAAAGCCCGGAAATTTTAACAGTGTCGGCGTACCGGGACCGGTAGTCGGCCAGCGCGTCCGGTCCGGCCTTCATCCACAGGCGCAGACCGCCTCGGTGGCGCATGAAGTCCAGCAGCTTGACAGCTCCGATCTGGCCGGTGGATGACACGTGAGGCGCGCAGCAGGCGCACATATCCACGCCCTCCACCGTCACGATCCGCACGTCGTGGGTCAGTTCCAGCTTGCTCCGATACTCCATCCGGGCCAGCTCGCAGGCCAGAGGGAACCGGGCCGTCACGGGAAGGTCCCGCCACACCGCTTCGTTGGCCTCGCGCTCGATCTCGTCCAACTGCTCACGGGTCAGCTCCCCGCTCACGTCCACGGTGCAGCCGTCGGAGCCCAGGTGAAAGCCCACGTTGTCAAAGCCGTATTTGCGGTGGATGATGCCGGAGACGATGTGCTCGGCCGTGTGGGTCTGCATCTTCCGGAACCTGTCCGGCCAGTCCAGCTCCCCGGTCACGGTCTTTCCCACGGGCAGCGGCCCGTCGGTCAGGTGCAGGACCACGCCGTCCTTTTCGTGGGCATCCAGCACCCGCACGCCGCCTAATGCCCCCCTGTCCGCCTCCTGGCCCCCTTCCTCGGGGAAGAAGGCCGTGGCGGCCAGTTCCACGGACCAGCCGTTTTTCGCCTTTTCGCATGCCAGTACCCTGGACTCGAACACGCGGGTGTATGCGTCCTCGTAATAGAGCTTCCTTGTGCGCATCGGTTGACCTCCCGGATAAAAAAGTGTATACTGCGGCCTATGGACATCTTTACCGTTCTGCTGATCTATCTGGAGACCGTGAATCTGCTGGCCCTGGCGGCCTTTGGCTATGACAAGCACCTGGCCCGTGTCCACCGGGAGCGTATCCCGGAGGCGGCGCTGATGGCGCTGGCGGCCGTAGGCGGCGGCGTGGGCGCGCTGGCGGGGATGCTGCTGTTCCGCCACAAGACCCGCAAGCGCCGCTTTACCGTGGGGGTGCCGGTGATCCTCATCTGCCAGATAGGATTTTTTCTACTGCTAATCAACGCGATGTCGCGTTGATCGATTTAAACTGCGAGGGGAAAGTGAATTCCCCCTCGCAGGAAGTCGAAATCCTGTCGCACAGCGGATTTCGACTTCACGCGCGGGAATGCCGCGCGGCTCGCCCTGACCGGGCTTCGCTCCCTATCATTTTTCTCTATTTTAAAGAACTAACGGAGGTGCGTCAAGCATGAATGATTATTTGGACATAAAACCCGAGGTGGCCCAGGCCCTGGCGGAGGGCAAGCCCGTGGTGGCGCTGGAGAGCACCATCATCTCCCACGGCATGCCCTGGCCGCAAAACGCCGAGACGGCCTTCGCCGTGGAGGACGTGATACGCGCCCACGGCGCCGTGCCCGCAACCGTCGCCGTCATAGGCGGGCGCTTAAAGGCCGGGCTTGAGAAGGACGAGATCGAATACCTGGCCAAGAAGGGCCAGGCCGTCACCAAGGCCAGCCGCCGGGACCTGCCGGTGCTTTGCGCACGGGGTGAGGACGGGGCCACCACCGTGGCCGCCACCATGATCGTGGCCGCTCTGGCGGGTATCGGCGTGTTCGCCACCGGCGGCATCGGCGGCGTGCACCGGGGGGCCGAGACCACCATGGACATCTCCGCCGACCTGGAGGAGCTGGCCCGCACGCCGGTGCTGGTGATCTGCGCCGGGGCAAAATCCATTTTGGACCTGGGGCTGACGCTGGAATATCTGGAGACAAAGGGCGTGGCCGTGTGCGGCTACCAGACCGACGAGCTGCCGGCCTTCTATACCCGCACCAGCGGCTTTGGCGTGGATTTCCGGGCCGACAGCCCCAAGGAGCTGGCGGCGGCGTTTGCTGCCCAGCGCGCGTTGGGCTATCCCGGCGGGATGCTGTGCACCAACCCCATCCCGGAGGCATATTCTATGGAGCCGGCCGTCATCAACGCCGCCATCGACCAGGCCGTGGCCGAGAGCGTAGAGCAGGGCATCAAGGGCAAGAAGGTCACGCCCTTCCTGCTGGCAAGGGTCAAGGAGCTCACCGGCGGGGACAGCCTGGAATCCAATATCCGGCTCGTTCTCAATAACGCGGCCCTGGCCGCCGACACCGCGGCGGAGCTGGCGAAGCTGTAAAAAACTGACAGCAAAAAATCGCAAAAAAGCTATTGACAAACGAAAAAGCCCGGTTTATAATGCAGACAATTTAATACACCAAACCGTTGAAGAAGAGCAAGTAACCTTTCCAGGCGTGGCACAGAGAGCCGCGGAGGCTGAGAGCGCGGTACAGGCCGGAATGTGCGAATGGACTTCGGAGGGCGATCGGAAGGCGGATGTGTTTCCGCCCTATGTGAGACGGAGAGAGGCGCTCCGTGAACAACGCCGCCGCGTGACAGCGCGGAGCAAAGCGGACGCGAGAGCGTCAAGCCGGGTGGCACCGCAGGAAGTTTGAAACATCCTGTCCCAGCAGAAATGCTAGGGGCAGGATTTTTTATTTGCAAAACAGGAGGTACACGAAATGTTTATACTGTCCAAGCGATGGCGGGCGTGAAGGACAACACACCGAAACACCAAAAACACAAACCAAAAATAATATGAGAAAGCATGAAAAGGAGAATTTTAAAATGAAAAAGCTTATCTGCACCGTTTTGGCCCTTGTTATGATCCTGAGCCTGGCGTCCGTGGCCTTTGCCGACGGGGAAACCTATAAGGTCGGCATCTGCAACTACGTGGACGACGCGTCATTGAACCAGATCGTGGAGAACATCCAGAACCAGCTTGCCGCCATCGGCGAGGAAAAGGGCGTCACCTTCGACGTGTCCGTGGACAACTGCAACGCCGACGCCACCGTCATGGAGCAGATCATCCAGAACTTCATCGCCGACGAGGTGGACCTGATGGTGGGCGTGGCCACGCCTGTGGCCATGGCCATGCAGGCCGACACCGAGGATAACCAGATCCCCGTGATCTTCTCCGCCGTGTCCGACCCGGAGGCCGCCGGCATCGTGGAGAGCAACGACCACCCCGGCGCCAACATCACCGGCACCAGCGATTACCTGGACACCAACGCCGTCATGGACCTGATCTTCGCCGAGAACCCCGACGCCAAGACCATCGGCCTGCTCTATGACATCGGGCAGGATTCCTCCGCCACCCCCATCGCCGCCGCCAAGGAGTATCTGGACGAGAAGGGCGTGGAGTACAAAGAGTATAACGGCACCACCGTCCCCGAGGTCCAGCTGGCCGTGGACAGCCTGATCGCCGACGGCGTGGACGCGGTGTTCACCCCCTCCGACAACACCATCATGACCGCGGAGCTCAGCATCTATGAGGCTCTGGCCGAGGCCGGCATCCCCCACTACACCGGCGCGGACTCCTTTGCCCTGAACGGCGCGTTTTTGGGCTACGGCGTGGACTACGCCAACCTGGGCGTGGAGACCGCCAACATGATCGCTCAGGTGCTGGTGGACGGCGCGGACCCGGCGGAGCTGCCGGTCATGACCTTCGATAACGGCACCGCCACCATCAACACCGACGTGTGCGAGCAGATCACCGGCAAGACCTTCGAGGAGCTGGAGGAGCTGTTCGCTCCCATGTGCACCGCCGTGAAGGGCATTGAAACTGCCGAAGAGTTTGAGTAATCAATATCTCTCCCCCAGTCAGCTTCGCTGACAGCCCCCTCGTCAGAGGGGGCCGGGGGCTGCGCCCCCGAATCGGCACCGGCAGGGGCCGCCCCCCTCTGACGAGGGGGGTGGCTCGCCCGCCAGGGCGAGACGGGGGGAGAGAAATTCAAGTCTTCCCCCGAACAGCAATTCCCCTCTATAAGGAGAACCATCCATGTCATTATCCGCCATATGGGGCCTGGTGCAGACGGCGCTGGAGCTGGGACTGACCTGCTCGCTTACCGTGCTGGCCCTGTTTTTGAGCTATTCCATGCTGAACGTGTGCGACCTGTCGACCGACGGCTGCTTTACCCTTGGCGCCGCCGTGGGGGCCGTGGTCGCCATATCCGGCCATCCGTACCTCTCTATCCCCGCCGCTATGGCCGCCGGGGTACTGTCCGGGTTCGTCACCGCCGTGCTGCAAACGAAAATGGGCATAGACAGCCTGCTGGCCGGCATCATCGTCAACACGGGGCTTTACTCCATCAACATCGCCGTCATGGGCAAGTCCTCCCTTTTGAACATGAACCGGACCGAGACGGTGTTCACCGCCGTGAAGGGCCTTTTAAAGGACACGCCCCTGGCGGGGTTTCAGGACCTGGTCATCGCCGTCATAGCCGTGGCGCTGGTGATCGTATTTTTGGCGCTGTTCCTGCGGACCCGGCTTGGCCTGGCCATCCGGGCCACCGGCAACAACCCGGACATGGTCCGGTCCTCGTCCATCAACCCGGTGTTCACCACCATCGTGGGCCTGTGCGTGGCCAACGCCTTCACGGGCCTGTCCGGGTGCCTGCTGGCCCAGAGCCAGAAATCCGTCAACATCGACATCGGCTCCGGCATGGTCACCATCGCCTTGGCCAGCCTGCTCATAGGCCAGACCTTCATGGGCCGCGGCTCCATCGCCAAGCGTGCGGTGGGCATGGTGGTGGGCTCCGTGATCTTCCGGCTGGTGTACACCGTGGCCCTGCGTCTCAATATGCCCGCGTTCATGCTGAAGCTTGTAAGCTCCGTCATCGTCATCGTCGCCATCGCGGGGCCGTACTTCAAGACCCAGGCCCCCATGCTCAAACGGCGGCTGGCCGGGTCGCGGAAGGAGGGGAGCTGAGGCATGCTCACGCTGCAAAACATCTCCAAGACCTTCAACCCCGGCACCGTGAACGAGAAGACGGCCCTCCGGGACGTGAGTCTGCACCTGGACCCCGGCGATTTCGTCACCATCATCGGCGCCAACGGCGCGGGCAAGTCTACCCTGTTCAACGCCATCGCCGGCAGCTTTTACCCCGACACCGGCTCCATCACCCTGGACGGGCAGGACATCACCTTCCAGCCGGAATTTAAGCGGGCCCGGAGCATCGGCCGGCTTTTCCAGGACCCCATGCGGGGCAGCGCGCCGGCCATGACCATCGAGGAAAACCTGGCTCTGGCCGCCGGCGGCGGCGGGTGGCTCAGCCACGTTTCCAAGGCGGAAAAGGCCGCCTTTCGGGAGCGGCTTTCCCTGCTGGACATGGGGCTGGAGGACCGGGTGCGCCAGCCGGTGGGGCTTCTGTCCGGCGGGCAGCGCCAGGCGCTGACGCTGCTGATGGCCACCATGGTGCCGCCCAAGCTGCTGCTGCTGGACGAACACACCGCCGCGTTGGACCCCGGCACGGCGGAAAAGGTCCTGGCGCTGACCGAGAGCATCGTCCGGGAAAATCACCTCACCTGCCTCATGATCACCCACAACATGTCCTCCGCTCTGGCACTGGGCAACCGGACGCTGATGATGGACGCGGGCCATATCCTGCTGGACCTGAAGGGCGACGCGCGCAAGGGCCTGACCGTGGACGACCTGCTGAGGATGTTCAAGGAAAACGTGGGCAAGGCGCTGGATAACGACAGGATGCTATTGTCATAATCCTTATCGAACGGCCCCCCTGTGCAAGGGGGGCTGTCACGCGTAAGCGTGACTGGAGGGTTGTAACGCCAGATAACCGCCGCCCGCCGATGTCAAAAAGGTGTCCCCGGCTTACGCCGTGGACCGCGTTGGATTTTAATGTTTCTCTCCCTCCGCCTCGCTGTCGCTCGGCACCTCCCTCGTCAGAGGGAGGCGGGGGCTTTGCCCCCGAATCGGCCCCAGCGGGGCCGGCCCCCTCTGTCGAGGGGGCTGTCACCGCCTTTAGGCGGTGACTGAGGGAGAGATATTTAAATAATACCTTATCGAACGCCCCCCTTGTCAAAGGGGGGTGGGCCGCCGAATGGCGGCTCGGGGGGATTGCCGTGGGGTCCCCACGCGGCACGCCTGTCGCGTGGGGAGAGGAGGAGCCGCTGGCTATCCAGGGTTTGCCGCTTGCGGCGAATCCCGGCCTAGCCATGCGTGCTCCGACGACAATCCCCCAGTCTCGCTGACGCTCGACAGCCCCCTTTCACAAGGGGGCCGTCAGCAATGTTAAACGCCCCGCTCGGATGAGCGGGGCGTACCTATTGGCATTTCCTCTTACTTGGTCAGGCCGTACTTCTTGTTGAACTTGTCCACGCGGCCGCTGGTGTCCACCAGCTTCTGTTTGCCGGTGTAGAACGGGTGGCACTTGGAGCAGATCTCCACGGAGATGTTCTCCCGTGTGGAGCCGGTCTCGATCACGTTGCCGCAGGCGCAGCGGATGGTGGTCTTGTAGTACTTGGGATGGATGCCTTCCTTCATTTCATTCACCTCGTATCAAGCTGCCTTGAGTGCGGGAGGAAAAGCCCGCCGTTACAAGGCGCATTGGTCATATTAACACAGGTCCGCCAAAAACGCAACTATTTTTTATTGGTATCAGTGCCATTTCCCTTTTCCGCAGGTACCACAGCGCCGCCTGACGCACCGGCTTTTGGAAGATCCGCGCCAGCGCGGCGGCATAGGCCTCGAGCTGCCCGGCGTACCGGTCCGGGTCCACCGTACCGTCTGTCTTGAAGTCTATCACGGTCAATTGCCCCGCTTCCTCCATGCAGCAGTCCACCACGCCCTGGAGCAGTATCTGCTCCCCCGCCGGCGCCTGGGGATACCAGGTGTGGGCCTGGCACAGCAGGGAGAATTTGAACTCCCGCACCACCTTGTCCGCCTGCCGCAGCCGCGCGCCAAGGTCGGACTCAAAAAAGGCCAAAATATCCTCCGGGTCCGCCGCGGCCGCCTGCCGGCTGTCCAGAAAACCCAATTGCTCCATGCGCCTGATCTGGCCGGCGATCTCCGCCGCCGAGGAAACACGGGCAAAGTCGATGTGCTGCATGACCAGGTGGGCCGCCACGCCCCGCTCCGGGCCGGTGAGGGGCCTATCATCCCGGCCGAAGTCCGGCGGACGCAGCCGACGCGTGCCGCTCCGGGCCGTGTGGGGAAGCTCCGCCGCCTCCGGGTCGGCATTGTCCGGCGCCAGGTCCGCTATGCCCGTGGCCGTGACCTTGGAGGGCAGGGCCACCGCCGCCTGGTAAGGGTATTTCCAATCGAGCCGCGCGGCTATCTCCGCCGTCAAGGCAGGGTCCCCCGCCGGGATGGACCGGGGGGCATTTTCCTCGGCCGTCCCCTGTGCCTGCGCGGGGGGGACAAGCCTTATGTCGAGGGTCTCGCCTCCGTCCCCGGCGGCGGCCGCCAGCAGCCAGGGCGTCACGCTCTGGGCCCGCATCAGCGTCCGGGGGCTGACGGGTTCGGCGGTCGCCGGGCCGTAAGACGCCAGCTTTTCCGCCGCCTTTGGCTGCACGCACGTCATGATGAGCCGCTCCTTGGCGCGGGTCATGGCCACGTACAGTACCCGCTCCTGCTCGCTCAGCTCCTCCAATTGGGTGCGCCGGTCGATGGCCCGCCAGGCCAGCGTCGGCCACCGGACCCCCCGGACCGCGTCCGTCAGCTGCATGCCCAGACCCAGCTCCCGGTGGCACAGGGCCTGCGCTCCCCGCTGCCGGTTCCACCCGTGGCTGTTGTCGGCCAGAAACACCACCGGCCACTCCAGGCCCTTGGACTTGTGCACGCTCATGATCTGCACCGCGTTTTCCTCCGCCGGCGCGGGGGGCTCCAGCCCCCGCCGCTCCAGCTCCCGCAGCCACAGCACGAACCGGAAAAGCCCCCGGTTCCCGTCCTGCTCGAACCGCCGGGCATATTCATACAGCTGCATCAGGTCCGCGATACGCCGTGGCGCGTCGGCCATCACGCCGCAGACGGTGAGAAGCTCCGTCTCGTCGTATAGCCGGCGGAGAAGGCTGTCGGTGGACGCCTCAAGGGCAAAGCTCCGCAGTCTTTGCACCAGCGCCGCGAAATCCGCGCAGCGTTCATCGCTCTGCGCTCTTATTTGCAGCGCGTCCCACAGGTCCCCCTTGCCCGCCGCACGGACGGCGGAGAGCTCGTCGGGGGTAAAGCCGAAGGGCAGACCCCGCAAAGCCGCGATCAGCGGCACGTCCTGCCGGGGGTTATCCAGCACCGACAGCATGGAGAGGGTGAAGCTCACCTCCGGCTGAGCGAAAAAGCTGCCGCCCTGTCGGGCGCTCACGGGCACGCCCGCCTCCCGCAAGGCCCGCCGGAACGCCCCGCCCGAGGTGCCGGGGGTGCGCAATAAAAGGGCAACGTCCCCGTACCGCACCGGCCGCATACCGCCCTGGCCGTCGGACACCGGCTCCCTGTTCTCCACCATGGACCGGATACGCTCGGCCACATACCGAGCCTCCTGCCGCAGCTTGTCCGGAGTCTGCTCGTCGTCGGACCTGTCCGGTTCCAGGACGCACAGCTCCGGCCGCACGTCCCCCTGGGGGGGATAGTCCTTCGCGCCGAAGACCAGCGCCGCGTCGTCATCGTAGTCGATCTCCCCGAGCTGGCGGCTCATGATCCGGGAGAACACGCTGTTGCACGCGTCCAGCACGGTTTTGCGGCTGCGGAAATTCTCCCGCAGCAAGACCCGCGTGCCCGCCGAACCGTCGGCGAAGCGCCGGTATTTTTCGTTGAAGATGTCCGGCTCCGCCAGCCGGAACCGGTAGACGGACTGCTTCACGTCGCCCACCATGAAGAGGTTCTTCCCCTCATGGCTGACACGTTTAAAGATCAGCTCCTGGACGGCGTTCACGTCCTGGTACTCGTCCACCATCACCTCGGCAAACCTATCGGACACGGACGCGGCCAATGCCGGGTCGTCCAAAAGCTGCACGCAAAAGTGCTCCACGTCGGAAAAATCGCAGGCGTCCGCCCGCCGCTTGCGGGCGGCGTACTCCTTTTCCAGCTCCCACACCAGGTCCATCAGCGCCGTCAGCGGCGCTTTGGAGGCGTTTATCCCGGCCAGCAGCGCGGCGCTGTCCCCGGCCAACAGCTTGCGCAGACGGACCAGCGCGTCCCGCGTCCCGTCCCATACGGGCTTGAACCGGGCTTTTAAACACTCATCCGCGCCACGCTTCATGGTCCGCAGCTTGGGATTGGGCAGGTCCAGCACGGCCCGCGCCGCCTCCCAGCCGTCAGATGCCGCGCGGGACAGGTCCCGCAGCAGCAGCGCCATCTCGCCGAAGGAGTCCGGGTAGCCCCCCATGAACGGGGCGTTTTCCGGCCGCAGCATCTCCGTCCTGGCCTTTTCCAGCTCCCCCGCACGGTATTCCGCCTCGGCCACGGCGTCGTCCAATAAATACCGGCCCCAGTCCGTCTGGCCCGCGTCGGTCATGCCCTCCACGTCCAGCTTGGCCAGCTTTTCCTCCGCCCACTGTTTGGGGAAGGCGTAGCTCTGCATTTTGCTGTCCAGGTCCAATATGAGCGCGGCCAGACGGCTGTCGTCCCTTCCGGCCCCGGCGCTGTCCACCAGGGCCCGCAGCCCCGCGTCGGCCTCGATGCGCTCGTAGGCCCGGTCCAGCACGTCCTCCAGCGCCCGGGCACGCATGGTCTGGGCCCGGTCCTCGTCCAGCACGGTGAAGCTGGGGGACACGCCCAGAGCGTGGGCGTTTTCCCGGACCAGGGCCGTGCAAAAGCTGTCGATGGTGCCGATCTGGGCACGGTACACCAGTGCCCGCTGCCGCCGCAGCCGCTTGTCGGATGGGTCGCCCAGCCGCTGCAAAATACGGCCCCGCAGCTCCGCCGCCGCCGCGCGGGTGAAGGTGATGACCAGAAACCGGTCGATGTCCTCCCCGGCCAGCACACGTGCCATCAGCCGCTCGGTGAGCACCCTTGTCTTGCCAGAGCCCGCCGCGGCGCTGACCAGCACCGGTCCGTCCTTTATATGTATCGCCCGCTCCTGCGAGGGTGTCGGTTTGAACTCACCCATGGTCCTCTATCCTCTCCCACGCCTGCTCCGCCGGAAGCTTCCCCCGCAGCCGCCAGCCGTCCGACGTCTCGTCGAACAGACACGCCTCCCGGTAGTCGCAGAAGCGGCAGGCGGTGTCCCCGGCGTTTTTGTACCAGGGGTCCAGGTCCACGCTCCCGGCCCGCAGCTCCGCCGCCAGCTCCCGGAGGGTCTTGTCGATGTGGCGGCTGAGCGCGCCGAACTGCTCCAGGCTGGCCAGACTTGCCTGAGAATCCTTGGTCCAGGCCCCGGCCTTGGTGAGCTTCACCGGCAGAAACCGCCGGTCCGGCCCCGGCTCCATGGCCTCCAGCACCGCCGCGTCGTCCAGCACCAGGCCGCTCCGCCTTGTCATGCTCCGGCGCAGCGCCGCCAGCTCCTCGTCCGTCACGTCGCTGTCCGCGTTCACCACGTCGAACCGGGCGGGGGAGTACAGCACCCCCGCCGGCTCTATCTTCTTCGCGCCGAAATAGCTCCTGCCCCGCTTTTCCAAAGCGAACAGATACAGAAGCATCTGCATATTGAGCCCCTGGCACACATCGGACAGGTCGAATTTTTTCACCCCGGTCTTGTAGTCCGTCACCCGCAGGTACAAGGTGTCCCCGTCCACCCAGCCGTCCACCCGGTCGGCCCGGCCGGACAAAGGCGGCTCATCGTCCCCGGCAGGTTCCAAGACCCCCTCGGACTTTAAGTCCAGCTCCAGATCCAGCGGCCGGAACTTGGAGTCTTTAAGCTCCTGCCACATGTCCGCCGTCACCCGCCGCACCGTGGTCCGCAGCCGCCGGAAGAGATAGGCGAACCGGGGAGTCTTGTCCGCGAAGCCGTGCAGCTCGTTTTGGATATATTCGTCCACGTATTTGTCCGCGATGTCGCCCACCTGCTGTGCCGTGACGGCCTGGAAGCCCCCCAGGGCCAGCACGTCCCCGGCGGTCTTTTCCAGGATATAGTGCATGAAATCGCCGTAGTCCCGTGGGTCGAACACCGCCGGCCGCCGGGGTTTTGCCCGCAGGCCGTACTGGAGGAAGTACCCGAACCGGCAGCTTGCGAACTTCTCCGCCTTGGTGGCGGTCAGGCCCGGCGTCCGGCCGTAAAGGGCCCGCACGGCCTCCGCCGTGAGCCGACCCTGGGGCGCTCTGGAGGCGTCGGCCAGCCGCACAAGCTCCGCCTCGCGCCCCTGGCGCAGGAAATGCTCCCGCGCGGCCAGACACACCGGCGCGTCCTGTCCCGTCTGGCCCATGAGGGCCAGGGCAAAGGCCGGTCCGGGCGCAAAGGTCCGGGCGCGAAGGATGTCCCCCCGCTCCGGCTCCACGCCCAGCAGATCCCTGGCCCGGTTCACCAGATCGCTGGGGGAGGCCGCGCCGCCCTCGGCGTCCGAGGCGGACCAGCTCATGGTGAGGCTCTCCGACGGCAGGGTCAGCACGCTGTAAATACGGCCGAACTCCCGGCTCAGATCCTCCTCCGCGCCGCCCATGTCCAGGCCCAGGGCCGTCAGCTCCTCCCGTTCCTCGGCAGTGAACACGCCCATGGCGTCCGACAGGGCCGGGATACGCCCATCCGCCGCGCCAAGCAGCAGAAGGTGCTTCATGTGCCGCCGGCGCATGCCGTCGATGTCCCCGGCCCCCACCCGGTCCAGGGACACCGGGATCACGCTCACGTCGTATTTGGACAGCATCAGGCCATAAAGCGCCGCGAACTCCGGCCCGTCCATGGTCATGTCCCCCAGCACCGCCGCGAACTGCTCCAGCGCGGCGCACACCGCGTCCCACAGCCGGGAAAGCTCCGCCGCCGTCTCGCTCCGGCCCTCCCGCGTGAGCGCGTCGGCCCGCCGGGACAGCTTCCCGGCCATGTCCGTGTCGGCGAGAAAATCCCCCACCGCATGCGCGTGCGCCTCCGCCGTTGCAGCGGCGCTCACCCGCTTTTCCAGCGCTTTCAACGGCGTTATCACCCGCGCCCGCAGCTCGTTCAGCTCGGCAAGCGTCTCGCCCGCCGCCTGGTCAAATTCCCGGTTGTACCCCTCCGGGTGCATGGTCCAGGGCCTGTCCCATTGATCGCCCCGGATGGACCAGAGCAGCGCGTAATTTTCCAGTTTATCCGTCTCGTCCGCCGTCAGCGGCCCCAGCCCGGTCTTGAGCCAGCCGAACACCGCCTCGTACTCATACCCCCGGCTCACCGCCTCCAGCGCGGATAATATGGCCAAAGGCAGGCTCTTTTGAGCCGTATCCTCCCGGCCGGAGAGAAACAGCGGCACGCCGTACCGGGCACAGGCGCTCTCCAGCGCCGTGCGGTAGTCGCCGAACCCCCGCGCCGCCACGGCCATATCCCGCCAGCGGCACCCGGACCGGGCAAGCTCGGCCAGCCGCGCCGCCGCCAGCTCACATTCCTCGTAGATATCCGACGCGTACACGGCCCGCACCGCGCCGCCGTTTTCCGGGGCCGGGTCGTCGGCATAATGAAACAGGTGGTCGCAGAACCAGGCGATGGGGGAGCGCTCCGCCTCCGCCGGCTCCAGCCATACTTCCTCACAGGGCGCGTCGTATTCCCCCGCAGCGGCGTGCAGCCACCGGGCCGTGGCGCGGGGCAGCAGGAACGCCCCGTCCTCGCCGTCCCGGCCGCAGGTCAGGCACACCGTCAGGTCCGCGCCGGCCTTGATGATTTGGCGCAGCACGTTTTTTTCCAGGGTGGTGAAGTCGGAAAACCCGTCCACGTAAAAGGTCCAGCCGCCGATGCCGGCGTCGGCGATCTTATCGGCCAAAGCCGCGAGCCTGCCGGCGCTGTCCGCGCCGCTTCGCTCCTGCACGGCGGCGTAGGCCTCCGTCAGCAGCGCCAGGTCCCGGAGCTTGTCCGAAAGCGCCCCCTCCGTCTTCTCCGCCGCGTCGGAGAGCGCCTGCGCCGAGCCGCCGGCGTTTTGCAGCTCCTCCACCGCCCGGCTCAGGCTGTCCAGGGTCCTGGGCTCCCGGCAGCTTTTCCGGTATATTTTCAGCTTTTCGCCCACCGTCCGCGCCGCCACGGCCATACACAGCAGCCGGCCGCCGCCGTCCATAGCCCGCCGTCCGCCGCCGCACAGGGCGAATATTTTCCGGGCCAGGCCCGTAAAAGACAAGACCTCCCCGTACCGGCTCAGCGTATCCCCCGCCGCGGCGCAGAGCTCCCTCTCCGCCTCGTGGCTGTACTGTTCCGGCACCAGAAGGACCATATTCTCCCGGCCCTGGGCCACATATTCAGCTATCTCCCGGAACACCCGCGCCGTCTTCCCGGCCCCGCCCCGGCCCAAGATCAAACGTACCATGGGTCCATTATACAACAGGTCTGTGGAAATGTCATAGGAAGTTTGAAATTTGTCTCTCCCTCCGACGCGGCGAAGCCGCGCCACCTCCCTCGTCAGAGGGAGGCTTTCGATAATGATGGGCGCGTCTTTCGACGCGCCCATAAATTTTATTTCGTATACTTCAAACTATTGCTCGCCTTGTACGGTCCCAGCAGCGTTTTCTTATCGTTCTCACAGCACCGTACCGTAAACGTATACGTCACATTGTTCTTGAGGTACTTCGCCGCTCTGGTGTAGCTCGTCGCGGTGGTGGTCCCTATTTTCTTCCACCCGCCATTGTTTTCTTTGTAGTACACCATATACCGCGGCGAGCCAGTGATCTTATTCCACGTCACCTTGATTCCCCCGGCCACCTTCGCGATCTTCACCGTCGGCGCGGCGTAGAAGGTCAGGCTCGCGCCGGCCTTGTCATAGTCGCTGTTGTAGGTCTTCTTGTCATTTTTCACGCAGCGGATGGTGAAGATATAGGTGGTGCCGTTTTTCAGCTTGGAGGCGGCGCGGGTGTAGCTGGTGGCGGTCGTCGTGCCGATCTTGGTCCAGCTCTTGGCTCCCTTGACCTTGAAGAAGACCATGTACCGCTCCGCGCCGGACACCTTGCCCCAGGTCACCTTCAGGCCGCTGGCGGTATTCTCCATCTTGGTGATCTTCGGCGTCGCCAGCTTGGGCACCGGCGTGGCCGTCGGCACCGGCGTAGGCGTTGGCGTAGGAGTAGGCGTGGGAGTGGGGGTGGGCGTGGGCACAGGCGCAAGCGCTTCAAATTTATAGCCCCACTGTTTGGCATACGCTTCCGCAGTAGACCCGGCATAGCCATGGACAACGGTCTGTTCGGGGACGCCCAGCGACGTACCATTTCCCCAATAATCGCCAATAGTACAGTTGGGATTCAGAACCGTCACACTTGTCAGAAGCATGCCAAGAAACGCTTGGCCCCCGATGTTGGTCACGCTGGCCGGAATCGTAACACTCGTCAAACCGCTGTTAAGAAACGCTTGGATACCGATGCTGGTCACGCTGTCTGGGATCGTTATGTCTGTCAGCAAACAGTTGTAAAATGCCCCGATCCCGATGCTCGTCACACTGTTCGGGATCGTTAGGTTCGTTAGCGAGCGGCAATACTCAAATGCCCAATCTCCAATGCTTGTCACGCCGTTCTGGAGCGTCACGTCAGTCAATGACGTACAGGAACTGAACGTATAATCTCCCATGGCGGTAACACTGCCCGGGATCGTCACGCTGGCCAGCGAATAGCAGCTGTCAAACGCATAATCCCCGATGCTGGTCACGCTGTTCGGGAGCGTTATGCTGGTTAGCGCCCCGCAGCTTGAAAACGCGGCTTCCCCGATGCTGGTCACGCCGTTCGGGATCGTCACGCTGGTCAGGGCCGTGCAACCCCAAAACGCACCCGCCCCGATGCTGGCCACGCCGTCAGGAATGGTGTACACGCCGGAAAAGCCTTTCGGAAAGCAAACGACCTCCGTTCCAGCCGCATTGAACAGCACCCCTCCCACAGAGGAGTAATTGCTATTACCTGTCGTGACCTGGATTTCCTGTAGACCGGAACAGTCATAAAACGCCCACTCTCCGATGTCAGTCACGCTGTCCGGGATCGTCACACTGGTCAGCGACGTGCAGCCGAGAAACGCATAGTCCACGATACTGGTCACGCCCTTTTCTATGACAACTGTTTTGACGTCGTCCCGGTAATGAAACGCATCCTCTGGGATCGCGCCACTGCCTGAGACGGTGAGAACACCGTCGTCCATCAGATGATAGAATACGCCGTTGCCGAAGTCACCGTATTCCGCCGCCGTCTCCGGTTCGGCCTCCGGTTCCTCCGTCACGACGGGTTCTTCCGCCGTGACCGGTTCTTCCTCCGCGAACGCTGGGGCGGTGAGGGAGAACACCGTCACCAGCGCCAGGAGCAAACACAAACCGCGCTTTGCCATAGTGCTATACCGTTCCTTTCTTAAGTTGTTTCCCGACAGTTGGGCCGGGGCGAGTGACCGCCCGCAGCCCTTCCGCCGGGATAAACAAAAGACGGTGCAGGGAAACTTCCCTACACCGTGGAACGACAACACTGGCCCCATCGTCAGCCGCAAGCCGTCCTTGTAAAAAAGGGGGGCAACGGTTATAATGGGTCCGGCGCAGTAATTCTGCTGTGTGGGAGGGCTAGCTCCTGCATAGGGGCGTGGGGTGTTGGTACCGCCTCACGTCCTGCCTTTTGTTTACCTCGTATCCCTATTGTATCGCATTGTTCAATGTAACGCAAGCAAAAAATATGCGCTTGACGAAAAAGGGGAGATATTTAAATCACGCCGCCGGCGCACAATATCGACGGCCCCCCTGTGTAAGGGGGGCTGTCACGCGCCTATTGGGGCCCCCACGCGGCACGCTTGTCGCGTGGGGAGAGGAGGAGCCGCTGGCTATCCGGGATTTGCTGCTTGCGGCGAATCCCGGCCTAGCCGAGCGTGCTCCGACGAGACTGGAGGGTTGTCGACAACCCTTCCACCGCACTTCGCGCGGTCCCCCTCCCCTTGCACAGGGGAGGCTTTTTTAAATGAATTATCCATATAAAAATGTACTGCCCCAGGAAAAGTGGACAGGGAAAAGAAGAGCTCCCTGCGTAGGAAAAAGGATTTAAGCGGAGTGGCGAAGCGTGAGCGGCGCCACTCCGGTCTTTAACTGGATGCGCTCATGGTTGTAGAAGTGAATGAAGTTGTCAATGAGTTCATTGGCCTCCCGGAAAGTTTTGGGCTTGTGCCTGTAAATGCACTCCGTCTTGAGGATGGAGAAAAAGTTTTCAGCCATGGCGTTGTCGTAGCAATTCCCGCGCCTTGACATGGATGGCGTTATGCCGCATTCTTGCGTCATGTTAAAGTACGCTTGGCTGCCATTTTCATCACCCATTTATATTATACCACAGCTTATCAAAGTATTAAAATTTTTTAACAGGGAATAGTATAAGCAACACGGCTGCCAAACCAGCTCTTTTCATCGCGCCCTCCCATTTGAGTATATCCCATGGTCATATTATAAAAAGACCGGGACCTCTTGAGAAGTCCCGATCAGTTCATAAGTATAAACCCAAAGGTTATAACTGACGAGAGGCGCATGCCTTATCGCAGCTATGATCATTTGTATTTCATTTGCCGCAACCTGTTTTTCAGCCCGATAAACGGGAAGTTATCTTACTGACTGGAGCGACGGATTATATGATCCAAATCCCAATTCATCGATCAACTGCATAAATTCCTTCTCATCAAAAACAGGTCCTGTTGAGATAACATCATAAAGCCCGCTGTCATCGATCAATCTGAACGGTTCCTTATGGAACCCGTTCCGTTCATAAAATGCAAGCCGGCGGATACGCTGGTCCTCATTTTCAGCATTGAAACCTGTCGGTTCAATATTTCCAACAACAGTTTTATCGGAATACATCTTTATCAACCATTGAATCAGCTGAGCCCCATACCCTTTAGAACGCACTCTGGCGGGTACGGAAAAATAAAACAAATAGAGCATCGTTTCCCCGACATTATAAAAGAGGAGCCCACAAAGCTGTTCTCCTTCCCAAAAAGATTTATATTCTATATGATCTGATTCTGATAACCTCAGAATCTCCTCCATTGAAAAACTTTCCTCTGGAGGGAATGCCGTCATCTGCAACTTTCTAACAGCATCGTAGTGTGGCATTTCTTTCTTTATATCTTCGCACCTCATAACTCCCCTCCACAAACTTCGATCTGTCGTTCCAACAAGAAACATAAGGTTATAACTGGCCGTTTTCCTGCACCACGGCCCGGACCGCGTCTAGGAACCGGGCCAGCATAGGTGACGGCTCAGGCGGGTGGAGTATGCCAAAGGGGATGGCGTGGTCCCACGCTACCGGCAGCACCTTCAGCATGGGATGGACGCATGACCACTTGCCGATCACCGTCAACACGTTCCGGCTCTGCTCGCAGCGGTTGAAGATGCTCATATCGTAGAAATCAAAATCCGCGATCTGCACGTCCGGGTGATTCTGCGTAAGGTCGTCCCGCAGCTCGTCCATGTACCTGCTCCATCCCCGGTGGATCAGCAGTAATTCTTGTCCGGCCAGGTCCTCCGGCGTCAAGACCTCCTTGGCCGCCAGGGGGTGATAGATGCTCACGGCGCAGCAGATGGGCTCGCGGGATATTTCAAAGCCTGCGCATTGGCGCAGGGCCAGCAGTGTCTCGTCAAAGATGCCCGTCACCACGTCGATGTTCTCACCAAGGTTTCGCAGGATCTCGCGGGCGTTCTCCGGGGTGTTCTCGAAGGGGACCAGCTGAAAGCTCACGTCCCCGCACCGCTCGTGGATCTGGGGCCACAGGTCGGTGAGCAGCTGGGCCGGGGTCATGGGGGAGGTGCCGATGCGCACCACGCCGTACTCCTCCTGCATGGCGGCGTGGGCGCGGGCGATGGCCCGACGGGAGTAGTCCATCATGTACTTTGCGTCCCGGTAGAGGGATTCGCCGGCCTTGGTGAGCGTGAGCCCCCGGTGGCTGCGGACAAAGAGCTTCAGGTCCAGCTCCGATTCCAGCAGATTGATCTGCTTGATGACTGCCGTGGGCGTGATGAAGGCGTCGTCCGCCGCCTTGTTGAAGCTGCCCGCGTCCGCTACCCGAACGAAGGTCTCCAGCTGGGGATTATACAAACCGCTCACCGCCCTTTCCTTTATCAGTATAGCATGATTAAACAGAGCCTGGCAAGATGAGGGTGGCAGTCCGGCGTCAACCGTTATGAGAATAACCAGTGTGAGCCCTCCGCCAAGGTGCTACTCCGCTATGCCGACTACTTCGATGTATCTCTGGACTATCTCTATGGCCGCACGGACGATCCACGAGGCAAGGTGTATTCCAACGAGCCGGACCTGGGCAAGCTGCACCCGGAGATGAATGAGTTCATCGAGATGTGCTTCGACCCCAAATCCCCCATGAACAAGCGGTTGAAAAAGACGCTGGTGCAGATGTTGGAGGAGGAAACAAAATGACAGGAGTTATCCGGGGCATGACGGACAACACCCTCGTGTCGCTATATGGATAGGGAGGTCAAACATGAGCGAGAAAAGCGGTGTGATCTACATTCTCACCAATCCCTCTTTCCCGGACTGTGTAAAGATCGGGTATGCGGATGACATCGGTCGGCGGCTGCAGCAACTCAACCGCAGCGAGTGTATTCCGTTTGCTTTCCGTGTATATACCACCTATGAGGTGGGTTCACAGCTGTCCGACACAAAGATCCACGCCATCATCGACAAACTGAACCCGAACCTTCGATCCATCGATAACTTCAATGGGCAAAAGCGTATTCGGGAGTTTTATGCGATGCCGTCAGAGGACGCCTAAAGTAGAGCATGAGCCGGAAAGGAAACTACTTGGACAACGCAGTAATGAAAATTTCTTTGGTTTGCTCAAGTCAGAGCTACTCTATCTGCAGGACTTCGATTCTATGGAACATTTCAAGGTTGAACTTATCGACTATCTCGACTACTACAATAATCGCAGGATCAAGGCAAAATTAAAGGGCATGACACCTGCTCAACACAGATACCAGACCCTTCAGATCGCTTAGTTCCTTTTTTCGTCTAACTTTTGGGGGCACTTCATTTGTGCATCCTTCTTTATATTCACTTCTTATTCACTTCACGACCCGTCTTGCGCTGTAGAACCTTGTATTATAATAGCTCTCGGACAGGCTGGAGATCATGACCTTTCCGCCGCCGGAGGAGGCGTGGATGAACTGGCCGTCGCCGATGTACATCCCCGCGTGGCCGATGGCGGTGCGAGCGCCGTTCAGGAAGATGATGATGTCGCCGGGCTGCATGTCGGACCGGTCCACCTTGGCGCCTACGGAGTTTTGGGCGGTGGCGGTGCGGGTGATGGAGTAGCCGCACTGGCGGTACACGTAGTACACGAATCCGGAGCAGTCAAAGCCGGAGGGGCTTGTCCCGCCGTAGACATACCGCACGCCCAGGTACTTCTTCGCCTCGTCCGCCAGCCGCTGTCCCGCCTCGGCGGAGATGGCGGTGACGTTGGACGACGACGCCGCGACCGCCGTATCGGTGGTCACGTAGTCCCCGTAGATGAAGCCGCTGACGCCGCCGTAGGACACCTGGTACCACTGGCCGGACCTGCCGGTCATGGTGACGGCTGTCCAAGCGGGGAGCACCTGTTTGCTGGTGTAGGCCGTGGAGGGACCCTCCCGCAGGTTCACCCCGGCGGTGGTCCGGGCCTGGGTGGCGTCCATGGCCGTCACATTGGCGGTGACGCCGGACTGGGACAGGTACTGCTTGTACACATACCCCATCTTGCCGTCACAGCTGACGGCATACCAGTCCCCGGACTGGCCGGTGATGGTCATTTTGGCGCCGGTGTTATATGTACCCAGCACGGCGTAGCCCGTGGAGGGGCCGGAGCGCATGCGCACGTAATTGCCGGTGATGACGCCCGTGCCCTGCTCCGCCGCCGTCTGAGGCGCGGCCGGCGCGGGAGCGGCCGTCATACTGTCGCCGCCCAGGGAGAGATAATCGCCGGAGATATAGCCCGTGGCGCCGTTATAATCGATCTTATACCAGCCACCGGACACGCCGGTGACGGAGAAGCTCTGACCCTGGTTCACGCTGCCCAGCACGGCGTAGCCCGTGCCCGGCCCGGAGCGCACGTTCACGGCGCTGCCCGTCACGCTGCCGGTACCGAAGGCCCCGTCCGCGTCGGACGAGAAGGAGATATACTCCCCGCTCATATAGCCGGTCCGGTCCTGATACTGGACCTTATACCAGCCGTCGGCGGAGCTGAGCACCAGCACCACCGTGCCCCGCGGCACGCACGTCACCACGGCGCTTGCCGTGTTGGGCTCGGCGCGCATGTTCAGCGCCGAGGCGGTCACCGTACCGGCCCCGCTGTCCGCATACGCGCCTGAAGCGCCGATGGCGGCAAGCAGGCACAGCAGAATGACCAGCACCACGACCGCGCGCGATATGGCCGGGACAGAAACGCTCTTTTTCATCTTACCGCGTGCTGAGAGCCCGGTCCAGCCACACGCTGGCCACGTCCATGGCCGCATACAGGCTGTCCTTCTCGCTCTTCTTCACCACCCGGTCCCGGCTCTTCAGGTCCGGGTCCGTCAGCTGTAACTGCACGGATACCTTTGTGGCAACGTCCAGGTCCTTCACCTTCTTGGTGTCCAGGATCTGGAGCATGATGATGTACTTTTCCGCCATGCTGCCGAAGTAGATGAGATTGTCCTTCCGGCGCAGGGGATGGCCCTTGTATTGCAGGGCGGCGGTCTTCTTGTCGGCCATTGCATTTACCTCCATGAGGATTTGTAACCCGATTGTAACATATTGTATCTTCTATGTCAACCTGGTAACAGAAAAAATTTTTATCGGAAATAATACCGCTTTCCTTCCCCAGAAAGCCGGGAAGGAAAGCGGTGTTTGCGGTTTGTCTTTGTATGGGCCGGTCACGGCAGCAGAGGCGCGTCCGGCTGGTCCGGCGCAGCGGGCGGGTCCGTGACCGTCGGCCAGTCCGGTACCGTGGGCACGTCCGTGACGGTCGGCTGCTCCGGCGCCGCTGGCACTTCCGTGACCACCGGCGGGTCCGTTATCACGGGCGGGTCCGTGATCGCCGGTACGTCCGTGACCACCGGCTGCTCCGGCAGAATGACCTCGGGCGGCGCCTCCTCCGGTTCCTCCATCTCGGGAGGCGGTTCCTCGGTGACCTCCGGGCTGGGGGAGGGTTCCTCGCTGGGCTGTGCCTCGCCCCACAGTGTCCCGCCGCCGCCCACGGAGGGCTCGGGGAAGCTGAGCCAGGGCAGGCCCTCATGGATGCGGCTCATGACGCTCCGCCAGATCTGCCCCGCCGGGTTGGAGCCGAAGTGCATGGTGGCCGGGTATTTATAGCCCGTCCAGACCGCCGCCGAGTAATAGCGGGTGAAGCCGGTGAAGTACCGGTCCTGGTTGTTGCTGGTGGTGCCGGTCTTGCCGGCCACGGCGGTGCTGCCGAAATAGGCCATGGTGCCGGTGCCGTTTCGGACGGCGGCCTGGAGCATGTCGGCGATGTTATAGGCCGTGTTGGCCTTCACCGCCACGTGCTGGTCCGCGGGATTGTCCAGCACCACCATGCCGTCGTTGTCGGTGACCAGGGAATAGGTCCGGCCCCGGCTCATGATGCCGTCGTGGGCGAAGGCGGTGAACGCCTGGGCCATCTCACGGGGGGTGATGCCGTAGCTCAACTGCCCCAGAGCCAGGGGCGCGTAGTCGAAGTCGGACACCGTATTGCCCGACGCCTCGTCCAGGTGGTCCCGGACCATGGACGTGAAGCCGAACCGCTCGGTCAGGTAGTTCCAGGACGCCTGTAAGCCGATCCGGTCCAGCACCTGGGCCGCCACGGTGTTCCGGGAGGCGACAAGCGCGCTGCGGATGGATATCCAGCCGCTGTACCCGCCGCCGTCGTTCTTGGGGTACCAGGTGGTGCCCCGCAGACTGACGTTGGGGGAGTCGTTGACCATGGTCTGCTGGGTGATAAGGCCCAGATCCAGCGCCGGGCCGTACACCGCCACGGGTTTGAAGGACGAGCCGGGCCGCCGGGCATGGTCCGCGCGGGTGGCGTAGTTGTCCGTGAAGCTGCCGACCTTCTCGCCGGTGTCCCCCGCCAGACCCACGATGGAGCCGTCGTTCACGTCGATGACCACGATGGCGGAGCTGAGCTTCTGCCCCGTGGGGTTATAGGACGCGCTGGGCAGGTTGCCGGTGTTCTGGTAGATATCGTCGATGATGCCCTGGACGCGGGGGTCCATGCAGCAATAGATATTGTACCCGCCGTTGTATATCAGCGTCTCCGCCAGGTCCTCGGAGATGCCTCTTGCCTCGGCCAGGTCCGCCACCAGGTCCCATATGAGCGAGTCCACATAGTAAGAATGGATGGGTATCTCCCGCGCCTCGCCCTCGGCGCGCCGGAAGTGCAGCGGCTCCGCCACGGCGGCGTCGTACTGCGCCTTGTCGATGTACCCCTGGTCGTACATATTGAATAATATGAGCTCCTGCCGGTCTTTATTGCGCTGGCGGCTCTCCGGACCGATATAGGGGTCGTACAGGGAGGGGTTGTTGGTGATGCCGATGAGGCTGGCGCACTCGGCCAGGTCCAGCTCCCACACGTTCTTGCCGAAGTACTCCCGTGCCGCCGAGCCCACGCCGTAGCAGCCCTCCCCCAGGTATATCTCATTGAGATACCAGGTGACGATCTCCTGTTTGGTGTATTTCTTCTCAAATTCCAGCGCTCGGAACATCTCCAGCAGCTTTCTCTGGACGGTGACCTCTTTTTTGCCGGTCAGGTTCTTAATGAGCTGCTGGGTCAGGGTGGAGCCGCCGAAGGTGTCGCTCATGTTCAGGAACATGTTGCCGAACGCGCCGATGGTCCGCCACCAGTCCACGCCCTTGTGGCTGTAAAACCGCTTGTCCTCGATGGCCACGGCGGCGTGCTCCATGTCCAGGGGTATCTGGTCATAGTCCACCCACTGGCGGTTCTCCGTGGCGTATAAAACCTCCAGCTCCCGCCAGTCGTTGCTGCCGGGGCTGCTCTCCACCCAGATATGGCTGGAAAGGCTGGTGGACAATTCCTCCGGCGTCAGCTCCAGCTCCTCGTTCAGGCAGTTTTTCACGAACACCGCGAAGATGCAGGCCAATATCATGCCCGTGGTGAGGAACACCAGCAGCGCCGTCACCGCCACCTTCACCCCGGTGCGCAGCACAAAGCCGGTACCGGCGGCCGCCGTATCCGCCGCGGCGCTGACCCGCCGCCGGGTCCGGCGGTGTTTCCTGTCCGTCCACCAGGCGCTGGCCCGCGCATATGTGTCTTTGATCTTCCGGAATATATCCACGCTCGCTCCTCCGCGTACTCTGAGCATCGTTTACAATGTTTACGAAAAATTACAGTTATTGTTATTATAACACCATTTTTCCAAATTGTATATCCCATTTGGAAAGAAAACAAAACTTCTTGCCCGTCTTTCCCGTCTTTCCCGTCTTTCCCGTCTTTCCCGCTTTTCCCATTTTTCCCGTTCGCATGCAAAGGCCCCAGTCTGGGCATACTCCCATTGCCGCCAACGGCGGCGGGGAGGGTGACATATGCGAAAGCTGCGGGTGAAGATCGCGCTGTGCGCGCTGCTGATGCTCTTTGCGGCGGTCAGCCTTTTGAGCGTGCTGGCCGACCTTGGCGTATTTGCTTAGGGGTCCCGGCGGGAAAAACCCATTTTTTCCTCTTGCAATCCGAGGCCATAAGCTTTAGAATAGAGCCAGACGAAAACACGGGAGGTCAAGCCCATGGACAGCGACTTCGGCCCCAACTACGTCACCATCGAGGACGACGAGGGCAACGAGTATGAACTGGAGCACCTGAGCACGCTGGAGTTCGAGGGCAAGGAGTACATGGTCTTCCTGCCCGCCGACATGGACGAGGACGACCCGGATTACGGCTTCGTCATCCTCCAGGTGGAGGAAGCGGACGGCGAGGAACAGTTCGTCTCCGTGGACGACGACGATACCCTCCAGCGCGTCTACGACTATTATATGGAACAGGTCTTTTCCGAGGAAGACGGGGAACAGCCCCAGGACTGACCGCATAATATTATTATCACGAAACCTGCCCTGTTCGTGGTTGCAAGGGCCCGGTTGGACCCACATCTCTTATAAGGGACGCCATATATGGCGGCGGAGCGCAGGCCTCCCGGCCATAAGCCGGATGTTGGAAGCACAGAAACCGTTACGAGGCGACCCACCTGCCAAGTTGTGCAGGTTACAAATCTGGCCCCCACGGCAGGGCGGGCCTCGCCGGAGCAAAGGCAACTTTGCTCCGGCGAACGTTATTTAAACTGCGAGGGGAAAGTGAATTCCCCCTCGCAGATTTCCGCTCTTTTGACAGTATCCGCATGTCGTGGTATACTGTGTCCATTGCATACCAGTTCTGCCGGAAGGGAGACTTGACGATATGAGAAGGACGCTGGCCGCGCTTATGGCTCTGGCGATGTGCCTGAGCCTGACCGCCTGCGGCCATTTTGTGAGCCTCATGCCGGGGGACGCATCCGCCGCCGGCCAGACCGGGGACGCCGCGCAAACGCCGGTGCCGGAGGAATATTTCCGGGAGCAGGACCTGTTGGCCTTTCTGCGCTGGGACGATTTCGCCGCCAGTTACTATGACGACACCCCCGTGGCCCTGAGCATCCGCACCGACGAGGGTGGCTTTGCCTCCCCGGTGTTCGACCGTAGCTCCATCATCGCCGCCTGCGACGCTCTGCGCTCCATGACCGTCACCGGCCGGGCCGGGGAGACCACGGCCGTCGGGTCCGGGACTACGTACACCTTCACCATGGACAACGGCAGCATGTACGTCATCAGCTTCGTGAACGGCTGTCTGAGCCTGAGCACGGGGCTGTACACCGTCACCGGCGGGGACGGCTTGTGGACTATGGCCTTCCCCGGCTACGGCGGGGACTTTGACGTGTTCGACCTCTATTTCAGCGACACGGTCCGGGCCTTTGCCGACAACTTTGACGTCAACACCCCCGTGTCCGTGGGCCGCAGGTCCAACGGCGGGGCCACATTGGCCTCACGGGACCCGGATGTGGTGCGCCACGTGTTCGACCTGCTGGCCAACGCCGCCGTCGTACGGGTGGAGGACAGCCCCGACCAGAACATCGATTTGACCCAGACCACGGACTACATCTTCACCATGCCCGACGAGAGCTACGTGACCTTCACCTTCACCGGTCCCTGTCTTTCCGTGACGGCTTCGGCCGAGTATGGTCCGGTGTATTACTGGCTGGACGGCGTGGACGAGCTTCCCTCCGTCACCATATTGCCTGAGAGCACCGTGCCCACCTTTGCCGGCGGCGCCATCGCCGGCATGCGGGAGGACATCGGCCAGGCTCAGGCCGCCGCCAACGGCCAACTGGAGGGCATCACGGTCCTGGGCGTGTACGTGGACTATACCATCCAGGGCCAGCACGGCTACCTCACCCTGGACGGGGACACGGCCAACGCCTTCATCCAACAGGTCACCTCCATCAACGCCGCCGCGGAGACCACCGCCCCCATGGGGGACGAGATCACCGTGTTCGTCACGCTGTCCGACCAGTCCGGACCCATCATCGTCTTCACCGGCGACACGGTGCAGCAGATGGTGGGCACCAACCACGCCTGCGACGTGAACGCCATGACCAACCTGCGCAGCACCATCCTGACCCTGGCTCAGGACGAGAAGAACATCGGCCAGGTCATCGGCAGCTCCACGGGCTGATCAAACGACACTTGCTATAGGATCCGGCCCCCTCGAAAGAGGGGGCCTTCCTTATCGACGGCCCCTTTGTGTAAAGGGGGCTGGCAGCGCCTGTTGGGGTCCCCACGCGGCACGCCTGTCGCGTGGGGAGAGGAGGAGCCGCGGGCTATTCGGGGTTTGCCGCTTGCGGCAAATCACGACCTAGCCCAGCGAGCTCCGACGATGACTGGGGGATTGTAACGTCGGATAACAGACAACCCTTCCGTCAGCGCTTCGCGCTGCCACCTCCCCTTACACAGGGGAGGCTTTCAACAAGGTAAAGACCTTTTTCACAGCTCCACGACCTTCGTTGCGATCTTCTCGCAAAACGCTCGGTCGTGCTCCACGAACAATATGGTGGGCCGAAATTCCAGCAGCAGCGCTTCCAACTGCATCCGGCTGATGAGGTCGATATAGTTCATGGGCTCGTCCCACACGTGCAGGTGTGCCCGCTGGCACAGGCTCCGGGCCAGCGCGGCCTTTTTCTTCTGCCCGGCGGAGAAGGCGCCCATATCCTTTTCAAACTGGCCGCGCTCAAAGTCCAGCTTGCGCAAGATGGCCAGGAAAAGGCTCTCGTCGATGCCCGCCGAATCCGCGTAATCCCGCAGGGAACCGGCAAGGCCCGACACGTCCTGGGGCACTTGGGATATCACCAGCCCGCCGCCCCGCTCGAGCACGCCGGTGTGTGGGATGTCCTCCCCGCATATGAGCTTTAATAGGCTGGATTTGCCAGCCCCGTTTTGGCCCTGGACCGCCACCCGGTCGCCCCGCTCCAGGGTGAGGCGCACCGGCGCGCACACCGGCCCGTCCCCGTAGTCTATCGCCACGTCCTTCAAATACAGCAGCCTGGGGCTGTGGTAAGCAAGCTGGGATATTTTCAAATCCTCCGCCGTGTCGATGTTTTTCAGCAGTTTCGACTTTTCCTCCACGGCCCGCTCCTGGCGGCTCTCGATGGCCTTGGCCCGGCTCATTTGCTTTTTGGCCTTCGCCCCCTGCTGAGGGCGCCAGCCCTTCGTGTTGTCCACCTTGTTCCGGTCCACGCCGATCTTGCGCCGCTCCGCCGCGCCGGACCAGTCCGCCTTTTCCCGCGCGGTGGCCCGCAGGCGTTTGATCTCCTTTTTGAGCCTATCGTTCTGCTCCGTCTCGAACCGGTCCTGGCGCTGCTTATTGTCCCACCAGGTGGAGAAATTGCCCTTGCAGACCTGGATATCGGCCCGGTTGATGGACAGGATATGGTCCACGCACCCGTCCAGGAACGCTCGGTCGTGGCTGACCAGAATATAGCCCTTTTTCCCGGCCAGATAGTCGCTCACCAGCGCCCGGCCACGCATGTCCAGGTGGTTGGTGGGCTCGTCGATGAGCAAAAACGCATTTTCCCGCAGAAACAGCGCCGCCAGCAGCGCCTTGGTCTGTTCCCCGTTGGAAAGGGTGGAGAAGGGCCGGTATAAAATTCCCTCGTCCACACCCAGCTTTCCCAGCTCCCGCCGGAGCTTCCACCCGGGAGCGTCCGGACAGACCCCGGCCAGCACGTCGGCGGTGTCCGCGTCGGGGTCCGGCACCGGGTAGGGGAAGTACTCAAAGTCCACGGAGGCGGATATGGTCCCCTGGTAGTCATACTCACCCAGCAACAGTTTCAAAAACGTGGTCTTGCCCCGGCCGTTCCGGCCAGTAAAACCCAGCCGCCAGTCCGTGTCGAGCTGAAAGCTCACGTCCCGGAAGATATAGTCGTAACCCCCGTCGTAGGCAAAGGACAGGTGGGAAACGTCGATCAATGACATAGGTCATGCCCTCCTTAAAAAATAGAATCGGCCGCGGGACAGCATTCCCACAGCCGACGGAGGACATGGCCAGACCATGCCTGTATGTCAGTTGAAAAGAGATTCCGCTCCCGCAGGCCGGCATGACGACAAAGCGGCTCCCGCCGCCGGGATATTTTTCTCCCGTCATGCCAAAGCTTTCAGCAGGCAGCAGATATCATCTTTTCACCTCAAATCATATTGGATACTTTGAGTGTATCACGGGCAGCATAAAAGTGCAAGCTAAAACAAAAATATTATCTTAATTTATATAAATCGCTTGACAAGTTTCATGTGCTGTTGTACAATATCCGCGAGGTGAGAGAGAATGAAGAAGACCCTGTACAGCCTGATGCTCTCGGACGACGTGGTCCGTGCGGTGGACGACCTGGCCCACCGGATGGGCACCAACCGCTCCGCGCTTGTGAACCAGATACTGGCCGAGTACACGGACCTGATGACGCCGGAGCGCCGGGTCCAGGACATCTTCCGGCAGATCAGCGAGATATTGGACGCGGATAGGGCACTGGTGCCCTTCATCACGCCCAACTCCATGACCATGAGCGTAAAGTCGAGCCTGCAATACCGCTACCGGCCCACGGTGAAGTACTCCGTGGAGCTGTACCGGGACCGGGAGGGGGCGCTGGGGGAGCTGGCGGTGGTGTTCCGCACCCAGTCTCAGGAGCTTTTGGACGCCATGGGCCGGTTTTTCCGGCTGTGGAAAGAGGTAGAGGACGAGCTGGTCGCGCCTTATCACGCCCTGCCGGTGGCATATGCCCTGTATCCGGGCCGGTTCACCCGGACGCTGGACCTGCCCGCTCGGCGGGACTATTCCAGCGCCGACGTGGCCGGGGCCATCAGCGAGTACGTGCGACTGTTCGACCGGCTGATGAAGGGCTATCTGGCCGGGGAGCTTTCGGCGCGTGACCTGGAAGGCGAGTATATCGCCTGGCTCCACGCGGGGAATATTATTTTGTAATGTCGCCACCGCTTTGAAAGCCTCCCCTGTGTAAGGGGAGGTGGGCCGCCGAATGGCGGCTCGGAGGGGTTGTCTGTTATCCGAGGTTACAACCCCCCAGTCAGCGCCAAAGGCGCTGCCAGCCCCCCTTACACAGGGGAGCCGTCAATAAGGAAGGACGTGATTTCATGAACAGCGATAAATTGACGCAAAAGACCATCGAGACGATAAACGCCGCCACGGCCATGGCGCGGGAGAACGACAACCAGTACGTCACCCCCGAGCACCTTCTGTACGCTCTTGCGGACGCGGACGGCGGCCTCATCCCCACCCTGCTGGGACGCATGGGCGTGGACTGCGACGGGGTTCTCTCCGCCCTGGACGCCGCCATCGAGAAGCTGCCCAAGGTCCAAGGAGCCCAGAATATCTACCCCTCCAACGACTTCGGCAAGGTGCTGGACTTTGCCCAGAAGGTCGCCCGGCAGCTCAAGGACGAGTACGTGTCCGTGGAGCACCTGATGCTGGGCATATTCGCCCACCAGACCCCGGCCATCCGGGACGTGTTCCGCCGCTATAACGTCACCAGGGACGCCTTCACGGCGGAGCTTGCCAAGGTGAAGACCGGCCACGTGACCACGGACAGCCCGGAAGACACCTACGACGCGCTGCAAAAGTACGGCACGGACCTTGTCCGGCGGGCGCGGGACAACGAGCTGGACCCGGTGATCGGCCGGGACACGGAGATACGGAACGTCATCCGCATTTTGTCCCGCAAGACGAAAAATAACCCGGTGCTCATCGGCGAGCCTGGCGTGGGCAAGACGGCCATCGCCGAGGGTCTGGCCCAGCGTATCGTCCGCGGCGACGTGCCGGAGGGGTTGAAGGACAAGACCGTGTTTTCCCTGGACATGGGTGCGCTGGTGGCCGGCGCAAAATACCGGGGTGAGTTCGAGGAACGGTTAAAGGCCGTGCTGGAGGAGATCGCCCGCAGCGAGGGCAAGATCCTGCTCTTCATCGACGAGCTGCACACCATCGTGGGCGCGGGCAAGACCGAGGGCAGCATGGACGCGGGCAACCTCTTAAAACCCATGTTGGCCCGCGGCCAGCTCCACTGTATCGGCGCGACAACCCTGGACGAGTACCGCAAGTACATCGAAAAGGACGCGGCGTTGGAGCGCAGGTTCCAGCCGGTGATGGTCTCGGAGCCCACGGTGGAGGACACCATCTCCATCCTGCGCGGCCTCAAGGAGCGCTACGAAATTTACCACGGCGTGCGCATCCACGACGCGGCGCTGGTGGCGGCGGCCACGCTGTCGGACCGATACATCTCCGACCGGTTCCTGCCGGACAAGGCCATCGACCTGGTGGACGAGGCGTGCGCGCTTATCCGCACGGAGATCGACTCCATGCCCTCGGAGCTGGACGACATCCGCCGGAAGGTCATGCAGATGGAGATCGAGGAAATGGCCCTCAAGAAGGAGACGGACAAGCTCAGCCGGGACCGGCTGGAAAAGCTGCGCGCGGAGATGGCGGCGGCCAAGGAGGAATTTAACGCCATGAAAGCCCGCTGGGAGGCGGAGAAGGCGGACGTGGACGCGGTGAAAGGGCTCAAGGCCGAGCTGGAGCGCCAGACCGCCGACATGGAGCGTGCCCAGCAGAATTACGAGTACGAGAAGGCCGCGCGGCTCAAATACGAGACCATCCCGGCCCTGCAAAAGAAGCTGGCGGAGGCGGAGGCAGACCCCAAAAAGGGCAGCGGGACCCTGGTCCAGGACGCGGTGACGGAGGAGGAGATCGCCGGCATCGTGGCCCGCTGGACGGGCATCCCCGTGGCCCGGCTCATGGAGGGCGAGCGGGA
>CANQQB010000001.1 GCA_947625845.1 uncultured Oscillospiraceae bacterium | reverse complement strand
TCATGGCCAGGGGCAGGGGCATGCCGTTCATCACCAGAAATTCCAGGGTGTTGTCCAGCATGGCCGAGTCGGAGCCGCTGGGGTTGATGACCGGGAAGATCTTGTCCATGTTCTCCCGCATGACGGCGGAGCTCATGGTCTCCTCACGGGCCAGCATCCTGTCCACGTTGCCCCGGATGGTGTTGATCTCACCGTTGTGGAGGATGAACCGGTTGGGGTGTGCCCGCTCCCAGCTGGGGGTGGTGTTGGTGGAAAAGCGGGAGTGGACCATGGCGATGGCGGCGGTGAAGTCCTCGCTTTGCAGGTCGGGGTAAAACCGGCGAAGCTGGTGGACCAGGAACATGCCCTTGTACACCACCGTCCGGCTGGATAAACTGACCACATAGGTGTTGTCGTTGCTCTGCTCGAACACCCGCCGGGCCACGTAGAGCCGCCTGTCGAAGGCCAGGCCGGGCTTTACGTCTTTTGGCCGCTCCACGAAGCATTGGAGGATGTAGGGCATGCAGTCCCGTGCCTTTTTGCCCAGTATCTCCGGGCAGGTGGGTACCTCCCGCCAGCCCAGAAGCCGCAGGCCCTCCTTGCCCAGAATGACCTCGAACATCTTCCGGGCCTGGCTGCGGCGCACCACGTTCTGGGGGAAGAAGAACATGCCCACGCCGTAGTCCCCGGCGTTGCCAAGGCTGATGCCGCATTGGGCTGCGGCGGGTTTGAAGAAGCTGTGGGACACCTGGGTCAGGATGCCCACGCCGTCGCCGGTCTGGCCGGCGGCGTCCTTGCCGGCCCGGTGCTCCAGCTTTTCCACGATTTTCAGCGCGTCGTCCACCGTGGCACGGCTGGGCCGGCCTTTGATGTCCACCACCGCGCCGATGCCGCAGGCGTCGTGCTCGAAGCCGGGTCGATACAGGCTGTTTGTCACGTCCATGGATGCCTCCCTCTGTCCGCTCAGGTCTGCGCGGCACAGAAATGATATAGAAAAGATTTCTAATGATTTAAATGACTAATCTTAATAATTTTACCTCGCTTTATCAAGTAATGCAACACTTTTCCGATGTAGACCTGTACAAGATTCGACGCTTTGTGGTGCTGCATCTTCTACAAATTGAAACATCCCGCATGGCTTATGCGGGATGTTTTACTTCTCCGGGTTGAACTTGAAAAGCACATCTATATCAACTACATCAGTCCAATACCGGGCCTCGCCTACGCCATAGCCGTCATCATCAGGTTGATAATAAGGTCCAAAGGCAATCGTATTATCTTGTGTCAAACCAATAAGTCCATTTTTTCAAGGTTTACAGACCATTTCTGCGGCCTTAAAGAGCAGGATTCGACAGGTTTCTATGACCAAGGCTGGCATTCGACATCAATAGGCAGCCAGGCTTTCAGCTGAGCGGGACTGTTTGGGTTCTCCACCCCGGTGAGTGTCCTGGCCTCATCCTTCAGCTCCTGGGAGCTTTGCCGGTCCAGGGCTATGGCCTGGGCCACCAGAGTGGCGTCCAGGGCAACGCCCCGGTCGTTGATCTGCTGGTCCAGGGTCCAGGCGGCGAGCTCCTCCGGCGGCCGGGGGAAGCGGGACAAGGCGTCCCGTATGTCGCACTCCACGTCCACGTCCCGGATGTTGTATTCGCGAAAGAGCTCCCAGTCCTCTGGGGCATCCTCCGGCATCCGGCGGGCGCCGTCCCGGTTGGGCTTGCTGAAGGCTTGGATCAGGCGCTTGCCTTCTACCATCTTCTGCCGGTCAAGGCCCAGCGCCGCGCCGGCGTCTTCCAGCTTCCCAGGCAATCCCAGGGAGGCGGCCAGCGCCATCGTGCAACGCCACTCCTCCGGGGGGCACGGCCGACCGAAGTATCGGGCTACCGCCTCTGTGCGGATGAGAACCTTGATGTAGTTCAATGATATTTCGGTTTCCGGATCTGCTGCCTTGATGGCCTCCAGCACCCCTGGCGCGGTCCTCATGCGCGGGATATTTGCGGGTTCCATGGGTTGGTCCTCCTCTCAGATTCATTCGTAGTCACAGGCTGGCAGCAGACGACTCAACGGGAGTCTGCGGATTTGGCAGCCAGGCGCTCAAAAGCGGCTTCGAGCTTCTGCTGGGCGCCCTTCGGTTCTACATGGGCATGAAAGGGCCGCAGTTCGCGCTCATCCGCAGACTGATGATTCAGCATCTCACCGGGAACAGCGGCTGGCGCTTCGGCGCACCGCCCAAGAAGATGCCGGAACAGACCGACGCGCCGGAGCCGGACGGCCCCGCTGGCGAGGATGTCCCCGCCGCTGATGAGGCCGCTCCTACCAATGAGCCAACGGAGGTGCCTGACGATGAGGATGGCCGCTCCCCCGCCGCTGATCCGGGAACCGTCACGGAAGAGGCCGCGACCCCAGAGCCGGAAGTAATTGTGGATGCGGAAGGAGGCGAAGCACAGCATGAGCAGCTTTCCGAGCAGTGAGGTTGTGAAACGTCTGCGAGAACGCTACAATGATCTAGGCAAGGCAGTCTGTCCCTCGCAAAAGATTCCGGAGCCAATTCTCATAGAGAAAACCAAAGAGGTTCTCGGCCTGGGTGCAAATGATGCACTGGACCGGGAGCTTCTGCTAAAACGGGTCAAGGTGATCGAAGTACCAGGACCGAACCAACTCATCTTCAATATGAAGGACGGCACTGCCACTTTCATCAAGTGGGAACACAGGTCCCGGAGCGAGAGTTGGACCCCGGAGATGCGGCAGGCGGTACGGGAAAGAAATTTAAAACGGCGAAGAAAGGGGCGTGAAGAAGATGCCGAAGATAACGATCATTGAGCCAATCAACAGCACAATTCAATCTGATGGTCCAAACCCGAGCAAGCTCAGGGTGGCAGCCTACGCCCGCGTCTCGACAGAGCAGGAGGAGCAAGAGTCCAGTTTTGAGGCCCAGGTGGATTTCTACACCCGTTACATCAACAGCAACCCGGAGTGGGAGTTGGTGGAGATCTTTGCGGACAAGGGGATCTCCGGCACCAATACCAAGAACCGGGAGAGTTTCAAGCGCATGATCACTATGGCCCTGGACGGCCAAATCGATCTGATTCTGACCAAGTCCATCTCGCGCTTTGCCCGGAACACGGTAGACACGCTCCAAACTGTCCGGCAGTTAAAGTCCAAGGGTGTGGAGGTGTTCTTTGAGAAAGAAAACATCCATACCATGGACCCCAAGTGCGAGGTACTGCTGACCATCATGAGCTCGCTGGCCCAGGAGGAAAGCCGGAGCCTCTCCGAAAACGTCCGCTGGGGGCTGCAAAAGAGCATGCAGGACGGGAAGGTCTCTTTGCCATACAAGCGGTTCCTCGGCTACCGGAAGGGGCCGGACGGCAGACCGGAGGTCGTTGAGGAAGAAGCCAAGATCGTGAAGGAGATCTATCAGATGTTCGTGGATGGCTGCTCTATCCGCTACATCGCAGACACCCTCACAGAACGAGGTGTTCCGACGCCGGGCGGGAAAAGCAACTGGTCTGTATCGACAATCCGGAGCATCCTCTCCAACGAGAAATATATGGGCAATGCACTGCTCATGAAGTCCTACACGGTGGATTTTCTCACAAAAGAGGTCCGCAAGAACAACGGCGAGGTGAGGCAGTATCTTATTGAAGAATCCCACGAGGCCATCATCGATCCGGAAATGTTCGACACGGTCCAGGAAAAACTAAAAGAGCCCACCAAAGTGACGAGGACCCGCAACCACCACCCTTTCGCGCAGTGCCTCATCTGCGCTGATTGCGGCGGATTCTACGGGCACAAGGTATGGCACAACACTGCTGGCCGATATGATGTATGGTTCTGCAACCATCGCTACCAGAACGCCGTGCAGTGCAGCACCCCTACACTCCGCAAGGAGGAAATAGAGTCTGCGTTCACCAAGGCGCTCTCGCAAAACGGGATGCCCGATGCCAAGTACAGCGACGACCTTTGGTGGGAGAAGGTGGACACTGTGACGGTCTACCAGGATCGCCGCATGCGCTTCCGCTTCACAGATGATACGGAAACGGAGGTGCAGATCTAAGCCGGGTGGGACGTTATCGCATATTAGCACCTTACCAAAACCACGCGCCGCAGATGATCTGAGGGTTCTCGGATCACAGCGGCGCTTTTTTTGATTTGTCCGGAAAATGGGGTACAGTGCACCAAGGGCCTAGTCCGGAAAACGGGGTACAGTGCACCAAGAGTCTAGTCCGGAAAACGGGGTACAGTCCACTGCACCACTTTTGCGCCCAGCCGTGTAAAAATTGGTGCAATTTGCATTTTCGGGAGATGCCGTGTAAAAATTGGTGCAGTGCACCAATTTTGCAAAAATGGGCCGCAAACTGACATAGAAAAATTGGTGCACCTTGCGTTTCTGCGGTGGCTCAAAATGAGGCAAAATTGGTGCAAACAACGAAAAACACCCCCGTTATTGGGGGTGTTTTTCGCTTGCTCACACGTAGCAAAATCTCCAAATCTGACGTGGAAACGTGGAGCTAGTGGCCAGACTCGAACTGGCGACCTGCTGATTACGAATCAGCTGCTCTACCGACTGAGCTACACTAGCAGACCAGCACGGCAAATTATAGCCGACGAAGACCCGTTTGTCAACCCTCAAATCCGCGGCGCGGATTTTTTGCGAAAGGGTTGACGAAAACCGTTTTTGTGCTATGATATGCTGGCCGTACGACGAGGGAAGGAGGTGCTGCCGTTGGATACCGCCGCGAGAAACGAGATAACCGACGGCGTGATCTGGAAGCAGCTTCTCCTGTTCTTCTTCCCCATCCTGATCGGCTCCTTCTTCCAGCAGCTGTACAACACCGTGGACACCATCATCGTGGGCCAGTACGTGGGCAAGCAGGCCCTGGCCGGCGTGGGAGCCACGGGCAACGTCATCAACCTGTGGCTGGGGTTTTTCATCGGCCTGGCCGGCGGCGCGTCGGTGATCATCTCCCACTTCTACGGCGCACGGGACAATGAGAGCCTTTCCAAGGCGGTGCACACCTCCATCGCCCTCAGTCTCGCCGGCGGCCTGGTCATCATGGTCATCGGCCTAGTCACCGCCAAGGCGTCGCTGCGCATCCTGGACGTGGCGGAGGAGGTCATGGACGAGGCCATGACCTACATCACCGTGTTTTACTGCGGTATGGTGGCCACGGTCATCTACAACGTAGGCACCGGCATTTTGCGCGCCGCGGGCGACTCCAGGCGGCCGCTGTATATCCTCATCGCCTGCTGCGTGGTGAACATCGTGCTGGACCTGCTGTTCGTGGTGGCCTTCCACTGGGACGTGTTCGGCGTGGCATTGGCCACGGTGCTGTCCCAGGTGGTGAGCGCGGCGCTCATCATGCTCATCCTCATGCGCACCCGGGAGGGCTACCGGCTGAAACTTGGCAAAATACGCTTTCACGCCAATATGCTCCGGCGCATCATGCGTCTTGGCCTGCCCACGGGCATGCAGTCGGTGCTCTACACTGTCTCCAATCTGGTCATCCAGGCGGCGGTCAACGCCTTTGGCACCGACGCCATGGCCGCCTGGTCGGCCATCAGCCGCGTGGACGGGTTCGTGTGGATGGTCATGGGTGCCTTCGGCATCTCCGTGACCACCTTCGTAGGCCAGAACTTCGGCGCGGGCAAATACGACCGGGTCCTGCGGGGCACGCGGGTGTGCCTGGGCATGACGCTGGGGACCATCGGCGCGCTGAGCGTGCTGGAGATCGTCTTCGCCGGACCCATCCTGCGCATCTTCACCGGCGACGCCGACGTGGTGGCGTTAGGCACGGCTTTCGTGCGGGTGTGGGCGCCGGCCTACGCGGCATACGTGTTCATCGAGATATTCTCCGGCGCTGCACGCGGCGTTGGCGAGGCGCTCCAGCCCATGGTGATCACGATCTTCGGCGTGTGCGTGCTGCGGCTGGTATGGATATGGTGCGTGGTGCCTCTGCACCGCTCGCCGGAGATGGTGGCCGCCAGCTACCCCGTCACCTGGGGCATCACGGCTGCGGTGTTCATCGTCTATTATCTGCGCAAAAACTGGCTCAAACGTCACCTACCCATAAATGCCGCCAGTACTTTCGCGCCATAAACGCCGCAAAGGTGTCCCCGGCTTACGCCGTGGACGCGTGGGATTTTAATGTTTCTCTCCCTCCGTCGCGGCTTGCGCCGCGCCACCTCCCCCGTCAGGGGGAGGCGGGGGCTATGCCCCCGAATCGGCCCCAACGGGGCCGGCCCCCTCTGACGAGGGGGCTGTCAGCGCCTTTGGCGCTGACTGAGGGAGAGACAGTTACGCATCAGCTCCCCCTTGCGCAACAGCAGCCCCACTGTTTAAACAACACCCTGCCACGGCAGGGTGTTGTTTTCGTTTCACTCCAGCGTGAACCCCTCCCGGCACACGGCCCGGAGCGACGCGGGGGCCTGGCCCAGCAGCGCCCGGCTGCGGCCGTCCGGCTGGGACTGGCCCACGAACACGTCGTACTCCCCCTTTTCCACCCGGAGCACGCCCTGGTCGTCGTACAGGCCAAAGGCGGCGGCGGGCAGCGAAATGGTCACGTCCTTTTCCTCCCCCGGCGCAAGAGCCACCTTTTGAAGCCCCTTCAACTGGGCGTTAGGCGTATCGGGCCGGCGTGCCTTCACATACACCTGCACCGGCACGCGGGAGGCGTAAGCGCCGGTGTTCCGCACCCGGCACGTCACGGCCAGACCGTCCGCCGTGACCGTATCGGTGGACAGCGCCTGGCGGTCAAAGGCGAAGGTGGTATAGGACAGCCCGTACCCGAAGGGATAGAGCGGTTCGCTGTCCAGATACCGGTAGGTCCGGCCCTTCATGGCGTAATCGGTGAAGTCGGGCAGCGTCTGGCTCTCGCCGTAGAACGTCACAGGCAGCCGTCCCTCCGGGCAGTTGTCCCCGAACAGCGTCTCGGCGATGGCCGTACCACCCCGCGCGCCGGGGTACCAGCCCTGCAATATGGCGTTGACGTTTTTCTCGGCCCAGTCCAGAGCCAAAGCGCTGCCGCTGAGCACTACCAGCACCACGCTCTTTCCGCTTTCCACGATGGCCTGCAAGATTTTCTCCTGCAAGCCGGGCAGGCGCAGGTCCTTTTTATCGCCGCTGGCGTGGGCGTTGCCCTGGTCGCCCTCCTCGCCCTCCAGACTGGGGTCCAGACCCAGCACGGCCACCACCACGTCGCTTTCCCTGCACACGGCCTTCACCTCGGACAGCCTATCGTTGGCCTGACCCAGGCCCTCCGCCCTGTCCATGAAGAGGTGGCAGCCCTGGGAATAGACCACCCGCACGTCGCCGCCCAGATAGTCCTCCAACCCCTCCAGCACCGTCTCGTACCGGGAGGCGGTGCCCTCATAGTTGCCCACCAGAGCCCGGCGGTTGTCGGCGTTGGGACCGATCACGCCCAGAGTCCTGATTTTCGACTTATCCAGCGGCAGCAGCCCGTCGTTTTTCAGGAGCGTCACACACCGCCTCGCCGCGTCCAGATTGAGCGCCTTCACTTCGGGGCTGTCCACCACGCTGTAGTCTATCCCGTCATAGGGAACCGTCCCCGGCTTTTCAAACAGGCCCAGCTTCATCCGGGTGGTGAACAGCCGCTCGCAGGCCCGGGTGATCCTGTCCTCGCCGACAAGCCCCTCCCGGACCGCCTGGATGAGGTTTAAGAACACCTCGCCGCAGTTCACGTCGCAGCCGTTTTCCACCGCCAGCGCCGCCGACTGGCGGGCATTGGCCGTGACGTGATGGCCCGTGTAAAAGTCCTTGATGGCCCAGCAGTCGGACACCACGTGTCCGTCAAAGCCCCATTGGCCCCGTAAAATATCCTTCAACAGCGTCTTGCTGCCGCAGCATGGCTCCCCGTTCACCCGGTTATAAGCGCCCATGACGGCCTCCACGCCCGCCTCCCGCACCAGTGCCTGAAAGGCGGGCAGGTACGTCTCATAGAGGTCCTGTTTGGACACCTGCGCGTCGAACTGGTGGCGCAGCTCCTCCGGCCCGGAGTGGACGGCGAAGTGCTTGGCGCATGCCGCCGCCTTCAAATAGTCCGGGTCGTCCCCCTGCATGCCCCGCACGAACGCGCCGCCCAGACGGCCGGTGAGAAACGGGTCCTCCCCGTACGTCTCATGGCCCCGGCCCCAGCGGGGGTCCCGGAAGATGTTCACGTTAGGCGACCACATGGTCAGGCCCTTGTAGATATCCCGGTCCCCGTACCGCTGCTGCGCATTGAACTTGCCCCTTGCCTCGGTGGATATGGCGTCGCCCACCGTATGGACCAGGTCCTCGTCGAAGCTGGCCGCCATTGCGATGGCCTGGGGGAACACCGTGGCCGTACCGGCCCGCGCCACCCCGTGCAGCGCCTCGTTCCACCAGTTGTAGGCCGGCACGCCCAGCCTGTCGATGGCCGGAGCGTTGAAGAGCATCTGGGATACCTTTTCCTCCAGCGTCATTTTCGCCACCAGCTCATGGGCCCGCGTTTTGTACTCGTCGATCCTCTCTTTGTTCATACCCCGCTCCTTATCTCCCTTCCCGGCGCCACAGGTCCTCCGCCGTCTTCTCGATCACGTCAAGCATCTCCAGCCTGTCCAGATACTTGCGCGGGATGGCGTCACAGCCCAGGGCAGCGCCCAGGATATTGCCGGTGACGGACCCGGTGGAGTCGCTGTCCCCGTCGTGGTTCACGGCGGCGGCGACGCCCTTTTCAAAATCATGGGGGTATTTCACCGCGCAGTACACGCCGATGGCCAGAGCCTCGTCTCCCACCCAGCCCTCGCCAAGCTGTCCGATGGCGGTCCGGTCGTCCATGTCCCCGCCGGCGAGCGTGACCGCCTTTTCCATAAGGGCCAGCAGCGCGCCCATGTGCCTGGCCTCCGGGAACACCGCCGGCATCGCGTCCATGGCGTCCTGTACCGCCGCGGCCGCCGTGTCGCCAAAACCGGCCGCGCGGGCAACGATATGCGCCAGCATCGCCGCCGGCAGATACCCCAGCTCATGGCCGTGGGTCAGCGCCGCCGCCTGCGCGGCCAGACGGTCGATCTCGGCCTGGTCCACGCCGCTGTCCAGGAAATAAAGCCCCACCGGCGCGGCCCGCATGACGCCGCCGCAGCCCCGACTGTGGTTGAGGGGCTTTTCCATGGTCCCGTTCCCACCCGCCGCCAGAGCGGACATACAGGTGTTGCCCGGCGCACGGCGGCTGAACAGCCCCGGCACGTCGGCCAGCCGACAGTGGCCGTCCCCCGCCGGCAGCGGATACTTTTCCGTCTGGGTCCGGTACCAGTCCCGGTAGCACGCCCGGATGGCGTCCACGTTGCCGCCGCCCGCGATCAGGCCCTCGGCGGTGAACAGGGTCATTTGGGTGTCGTCGGATATCTCCGCCACGCCGCGGCGCAGCGCGTAGTCCCTGATGCCCCGCGGCCCATACAGTTTGTTGATGGCCGCGGCGGACATAAATTCCACCGGATAGCCCAATGCGTCTCCCGCCGCGCCGCCTGTGAGACAGCCCTTGAATTTGTTCAGATCCCGCATAGCGCTCCCTCCTTTACTCGAAATGCGCCAGTTTGCTTATCTGCCCCCAGCACCAGTCCTCCACGTCCCGCGCGTCCTCCGTCACGGTGACGAACGGCGTTTTGTCCGTGTGATACACGCAGGTGAGATGCCCGCGCCAGCAGAGGAAAACCCAGCGGAAATACCTTTTCTCATGCCTATAGTCCGCGCTGTCGAAGCATGGGAACCTCTCCCGCAGCGCCAGCACGTCCCGGCCGTAAATATCCCTGGCCCAGGGGCTGTGCTTCTCCTGCCGGAACACCAGCGTTTTCCGCCCCAGGTAGGGAAGCCCCGCGGCGAAAAAGAGAAAGCCCGGAAAAACGAGCTTTATCCCCCATGGTCTGCGCGCCCTTTTTGGCTTCCCGGCATCGTCCGTCTCCCGGCTGCACCACTTGAGGCGCACGCTGGCGCTCTCCGAAATACCGCCTCCGCCGACGTGCCTGATCCGCCGTCCTTCCCCCGCCGGATGGGGGAGCATAGCCCCCGCCCAGCTCCGACCGGGTACTCTCGGTGTGTTCGCCATAGCGCCGCCTCCTTTGCAAGCATACTCCTGCTTCGATTATACGGTCTTTGCCCGGAAAGTCAAGGAAGCGCTGCGGGCATTATTTCCGCGACTGGAAGTCCTGCTCGATCTTCTCCTTCCAGCGCGCCGTCAGGGGTTTGGCGCCGCGCACGGCGGAGACGGCGCACGCCACGGTCTCGTAGTTCGTCGCGATGCCCACGCTGTCGTTGTGGAAGCTCACGGCCCTGTCCGCGCCGATGCCGATATTGCCCGCCGCGGCCACCGCGTCGATGTTGGCCCCCAGGAACAGAAATTCCCAGCCGTACTTCTCCTTCTCATGCTCGATCATCGCCTTGACCTTTTCGGCGGAATAATGATGGCTGGCATTTTCCATGCCGTCGGTGGTGATGACGAACAACGTGTGCTCGGGCACGTCCTCCGGCCTGGCGTAGCGGTGGATGCTCTTGATGTGGTCGATGGCCCCGCCCACGGCGTCCAGCAGCGCCGTGCATCCCCGGACGTAGTAGACCCGGTCGGTCATGTCCGGCACCTCCCGGATGGGGACCCGGTCGTGGATGAGCTCCGCGGTGTTGTCGAAAAGGTACGTGCTCACGAACGCCTCGCCCGGCTCCTTCTTCTGCTTTTCCAGCATGGCGTTGAAGCCGCCGATGGTGTCCCTTTCCAGGCCGCTCATGGACCCGCTCCGGTCGAGGATGAATACCAGCTCCGTGATGTTGTTTTTCATGATAAAAACCTCCTGTACTGTGTTTTGATGGTCACAGTATAGGAGGTTTTTGTCTTGATGTGGTCGCCCGCGAAGCGACAAATCAAAGGTGTCCCCGGCTCACGCCGTGGACGCGTTGGATTTTGATGTTTCTCTCCTTCCGTCGCGGCATTCGCCGCGCCACCTCCCTCGTCAGAGGGAGGCGGGGGCTTTGCCCCCGAAATCGGCCCCGGAGGGGCCGGCCCCCTCTGACGAGGGGGCTGTCAGCGCCATCGGCGCTGACTGAGGGAGAGATATTCAAATCGCGCCGCAGGCGCACATTATTTTTCAGATAAATAACAGTTCATCCGATATGGATGTTCTTCCCTTTTCGCCAAAATCATTCTCTGTCTTTTCAAAATCATAAATCAGAAGTTCCGGTTTGTTCCTGGCACACTCTTTTATGCACTGGCCCGATTTTCCGACGACCATCGTCGGGGCCGTTTGGAATGGCGAAACAGCATTTACAGAAACGGTGGTAGTAACATTTTCGACTGCCCTGGTTTGTAAGTGCCCTTTGATCAGGTCATATCGTTCTTTATCGTCAATATCCGCCACATCATGGAACAGGACCAGATCAATATCCGTATTTCGCCTGTATAGTTCTCGAAAGAATTCGGGAAATCTTACTTCAAAGCAGATCCTCATTCCAAATCTTATCCCTTCCAGTTCAAATATTCCATCGTGACTGCCTTTTGCGAAATTGTCCTTATCCCAGCCCCACAAGGCGCGCTTGTCATAGAATTCCATTGGACGATCAGGCCGAAACAGCGTCGCTCTATTGTATATTGCATTTTCTTTGAATACAGCCCCAACAATAAAGGAAATATCCTTTTTGTCGGCTATTGACTGAAGTTTTTCGCACTTTGTTTGGACAAGGTCAAAATCCACGCATGACGAATCCGGTATATTTCTCGGAGGATACCCGGTCAATGCACACTCAGGGAATATGATCAAACGAACGTCCTCGTTTTTGGCAAGATATATTGCTTTTTCGATTTCTTTATAATTCTCACGAATATTTCCAGATACTGAAAATTGATACGCAGCAATTCTCATGAAATGATCATCCCTCTTGTCTTTGATCCACTTAACGCGTCCCCGGCTCCGCCGTGGACGCGTGGGATTTTAAATCGCGCCGCAGGCGCACAATATCGAAAGCCCCCCTTGTCAAAGGGGGGTGCCCGCCATCGGCGGGCGGGGGGATTGCCCCCCCACGCGCCCCATTACGCCCCCAGCAGGTTCTGGTCAAAGGCGAACAGAGCCTCGTTGATCTCGAAGATGTTATAGTTGCCCCGGCGGATGAAGTACTCCACGATCACATCGAATTTGCTGGCGGGGGACAGGGCATACCCCGCCTTGGCCAGCAGGTCCTCCGTCTCGGCCAGGGGCAGCTCCAGAGCGATGGCGAAGGCCAAGGCCGTGGCCTTGCTGGGCTTATAGTGCACGTCGGAGCGTATCTTGGAAAAGAGCTTCCGGTCGATGTTGGCCTTTTTGTAGCACTGCGCGTCGGTCATGCCCTTTTCGTCGATCTTGCGCAGGAGCATCTGGGTGAAGCTCTCGTCGATCTGTCCCAGCAGCTTTTTCAGCGTACGATAAGGCTCCCGTGCGGCCCTTGGCGCGGCTTTTGGCGCGGCGGCGGCAAAAGACCGCGCGGCGGCCGGCGGCGGGGCAAATTCTCCCGTCCTTGTCTCGAACTGAGCCTGACGCATCCGTGCGGAGCAGGCGTCATAGTGGGTGTCCACATAGTGGTCGTCTATGTACTCATGCACGTCCGGGAACAGCTTCTTGCTCAGCAGGAATGGCGTGGGGCTGAACACCACCAGGGACACCGTCATCTCGTCGGCGTCCGTGTTTTCCAGCAGGAACCCGCTGATGGCGTCCACCGCCACCCGCAGAGCCTGGTCCTTTGGATAGCCGTACACCCCGGCGGAGATGAGCGGGAAGGCCACGGTTTGACAGCCGCAGGCCTTGGCCAGAGCCAGGGACGAGCGGTAGCAGCTTCGCAGTACCTGTTCCTCCCCGTGCCGGCCGTCCTCATAGACGGGTCCCACCGTGTGGATGACGTATTTGCAGGGCAGGTTGTACCCCTTCGTGAGCTTGGCCTGGCCCCGTTCGCACCCGCCCAGGGTCCGGCACTCTTCCAGCAGCCCCGGTCCGGCGGCCTTGTGGATGGCCCCGTCCACCCCGCCTCCCCCCAGCAGTTCCGGCTGCGCGGCGTTCACGATGGCGTCCACCTGCATATGGGTGATGTCGTTTCGCACCATTACCAGCGGCATGACGTTCCCCTCCTGTCGCGTTTTCGCTTTACTTTATACGATACCGCGGGCACGACCGGATGTCAAGCGGGAAGAAAAGTCCTTGCAATGAGCGGGCAAATTGAGTATAATGCAATTTGTTCGACGCGATCCCTCTGGAAAAGGAAGTGCATATATGGTGGACCATACCGATATGGCGCCGGAAGGCGGCCGCGGCGACCGGGACGCCCTGCTGCGGGAGATGATGCCCAAGCTGGGTCTGGAGCCCGGCAAGACCGGCGGCGCTCCCAGCCGCCGTGCGGCGGCCTGGAAATATTTTCTGCCCCGGCTGGCGGTGGCGCTGGCCATCGTGCTGGCGGCCGTCGGCGTATGGGTGCTGCTGGGTGTCCCGGCGGCTTTTCAGGACGTGGCGGCGGACAGCGACGCCGGGTCCGTGGCCGTGCGTTTTTCGCTGCGCATGACGCCGCTGCTGGACAGCGTGACGGCGGAGCTGGACGGCGTACCGGTGAAGGTGGAGCTGCTGGACGCCGGCAACTATCGGGTAGACGCGCCCAAAAACGGCACGCTGACCCTGACGGCCCGGACCTTCGCGGGACGGGTCACCACCCTGGACGTACCCGTGGACGGCGTGGACGATAAGGCCCCCGAGCTTGTCCGGGACATGACCCGGGACGGCATGATGATCCTCTATCTGGCCGACGAAGGCGGTTCCGGCGTGGACTGGCGGAGCGTCTCGGTGACCGACGCGGACACAGGCGAAGACCTGGAAAGCGTCGAGCTGGACGAACAGGCCGGCTCCATCCGCTTTCCCTTCCCCGCCAGTCCTGCCCGTGTGTCGGTGTCCGACAGGCGCGGCAACCCCATGACCGTGCTGCTGTGCCCTGCCCAGGGGGAGGCGGAGCCGTGAAGCCCTACCCCCCCGCGTTGAGGTGAACGCTGTGGCAAACACCCGCTTTGACCAACAATATTTGAGCGCCCTGGCCCAGCGCATCCGGGGCGGTGACTCCGACGCGTTCACGGAGCTGTATACCGTCACCTATGACGATATCCTCCGGCGTGTCCGTCTGCTGCTGCGCGACCCGGACGACGTGCACGACGCCATGCAGGATATCTACATGTCCGTGTACTCCAAGATCGGCAGCCTGCGGCTGGACCGGCTGGTGCTGCCCTGGATGCGGCAGATCGCCTACCACGTCTGCTGCGACATGCTGCGGCGGGAGCTTCCCCGCCGACAGCTGGCGGCGGAGCTGACGGACGATATCCTCCCGCCCATGAGCGCCGACAATTCCCTCCGGCCGGTCTACGACCGGGACATGTGGGACCGTGCGTCGGCCATTTTGAAGGACCGGTCCCCCCGGCTGTTCGAGGCGTTTTCCCTGCGTTTTCTGGCCGGGTTGAAGCTGCATGAGATCGCCGGTTACATGTCCGTCAGCACCACCAGCGTGAAGCGATACATACGCGCTGCCCGGGACATCCTGAAAAAGGAACTGACACCATAAAGTATTTTTGCATTTTTCGCACACAGCCGTTATAATGTCTTATCGTAATATCGACCACGGGAGGAACGAGCTATGGTGACGAACGACGCGGCCATCCTGGACATGAAGCATCAGGTGGTGCAGGAGGTGGCCCGCCTGGCCTGGGAGGGCAAGCTGGAGGCGGAGCAGGACCAGATCCCCTACCGCATCATCCCCGGCCCCCAGGCCCAATTCCGCTGCTGCATCTACAAGGAGCGGGAGATCATCCGCCAGCGGGTACGTCTGGCCGAGGGCAAGTGCCCCACCGGCGTCCACTCCGACAATATGGTCCAAGTCATCCAGGCCGCCTGCGAGGAATGTCCCATCGCCTCCTACATCGTCACGGACAACTGCCGCAAGTGCATGGGCCACGCCTGCCAGAACTCCTGCCAGTTCGGCGCCATCTCCATGGGTGCCAACCGCTCCTACATAGACCCGGCCAAGTGCCGGGAGTGCGGCAAGTGCGCCGCCGCGTGCCCCTATAACGCCATTGCCCATTTGGAGCGGCCCTGCAAAAAGGTCTGCCCCGTGGACGCCATAACCTACGACGAATACGGCATCTGCAAGATCGACGAGTCCAGGTGCATCCGCTGCGGCGCGTGCATCCACAGCTGCCCCTTCGGCGCCATCGGCACCAAGACCGCCGTGGTGGACGTGATCCGGGAGATCAAAGCCGGCAAAAAGGTGGTCGCCATGCTGGCCCCCGCCACGGAGGGCCAGTTCGGGGAGCATATCACCATGCAGAGCTGGCGCACGGCGCTGAAAAAGACCGGCTTTGCCGACATGATAGAAGTGGGTCTGGGGGGCGACATGACCGCCGCCTCCGAGGCCAAAGAGTGGGCCGAGGCGTACAAAGAGGGCAGGAAGATGACCACCTCCTGCTGCCCGGCGTTTGTGAACATGATAAAAATGCACTTCCCCGACCTGGAGAAGAACATGTCCGCCACGGTCAGTCCCATGTGCGGCGTGAGCCGGTATTTGAAGCAGCTGGACCCCTATACGGTCACAGTCTTCGTGGGTCCCTGCATCGCCAAGAAGAGCGAGATCAACCTGCACGACATCGAGGGCAACGCGGACTACGTGCTCACCTACGGGGAGGTCCGCTCGCTGATGTACGGCAAAGGCATCGAATTGGAGCCGGAGGAGAACACCGTCCAGCAGAGCTCGACCTACGGCAAGCGCTTTGGCAACGGCGGCGGCGTGGCCGCGGCGGTGGTCCGGTGCTTTGAGGAGATGGGCGAGGACATCCACCCGGAGGTCATGAAGTGCTCCGGCGCGGCCGAGTGCAAGAAGGCCCTGCTGCTCTTAAAGGCCGGCCGGTTGCCGGTGGACTTTGTGGAGGGCATGGTCTGCGATGGCGGCTGCGTAGGCGGTCCCAGCAAGAACATGACCGTGGCCGAGGCCAAAAAGACCCGGGACGCCATGATCGCCCGGGCCGACAGCCGCGGCGTGCTGGAGAACCTGAAAATGCTTGGCGCGGACGCCGTGCCCATGCACCGCTGAGCATAAAAAACCAACAGGGGGCTGTTCCGACAGCCCCCTGTTTTTTGCGCCGCAGGCGCACACCTTACGAAAGCCTCCCCTGTGTAAGGGGAGGTGTCAGCGCTCCGCGCTGACGGAAGGGTTGTAACGGTGGTCCCCGCCTTCGCACAAAGGTGTCCCCGGCTCACGCCGTGGACTGCGTTGGATTTTAATGTCTCTCTCCCTCCGTCGCGGCGAAGCCGCGCCACCTCCCCCGTCAGGGGGAGGCGGGGGCTTTGCCCCCGAATCGGCCCCAACGGGGCCGGCCCCCTCTGACGAGGGGGCTGTCGCCGCCTTTCGGCGGCGACTGAGGGAGAGATAGATAACCGCCGCTGTCAAAAAAGGTTGCCGCCCATTGGGCGGCAATTTGATTTAGCGGCGACAGCCGCCTCCTTATCGAAAGCCCCCTTGTCAAAGGGGGGTGCCCGCCATCGGCGGGCGGGGGGATTGCCTCCTCGCGCCGCAACGCGGCCCCCTCTGTCGTCGCCGCTCGCGAGGCTAGGCCAGGATACGCCGCAAGCGTCAAATCCCGGATAGCCCGCGGCGTCTCCTCTCCCCAAAAGGCAAGCGTGCCTTTTGGGGACCCCTGGGGGCTGTCAGCGCCTTTGGCGCTGACTGGGGGAGAGATAGATAACCGCCGTGGTCAAAAAGGTTGCCGCCCATTGGGCGGCAATTCCTTATCGTCGCCCCCCTTGTCAAAGGGGGGTGCCCGCCATCGGCGGGCGGGGGGATTGCCCCCGCGCGCCGCTCCCGCCAAAGGTGTCCCCGGCTTACGCCGTGGACTCGTTGGATTTTAAATATTTCCATATTGAACGGCCCCCCTGTGTAAGGGGGGCTGTCACGCGCAAGCGTGACTGGAGGGTTGTCCTTTCGCGCCGCAGCGCGGCCCCCTCTGACGAGGGGGCTGTCAGCGCCTTTGGCGCTGACTGAGGGAGAGACAATGACAGGCTGAGGCACTATACCCCTCACGCCCTTAACCCCCTGACCGCTTCCTCCAGCCCCACCCGGTCCTCGTCCGTGAAATAGCCAGGGAGCACCGAGTCCATGTCCAGCACGCCCCAGATATCCTCCCCGTCCCACAGGGGCACCACGATCTCCGCGTGGGTGTCGCAGTCGCAGGCGATATGCCCGGCAAAGCAGCTCACTTCCTCCACCACCTGGCTTTTGCGCTGTGCCCAGGCCGTGCCGCACACGCCTTTGCCGAACCCGATACGGCTCACGGCGGGCTTGCCCTGGAACGGTCCCACCACCAGGCTGTCCCCGTCCACCAGATAAAACCCCGTCCAGTTGGCCTGGGGAAACGCCTGTGCCAGCACGGCCGAGGCGTTGGCCAGCCGCGCCGTCAAATTCTGCTCCTCCCCCATATAAAGGGCAAGCTGCTGCCCCAGCATAGCGTAAAAATCCTGCTTTTCCTTCGGGTATTCCACCGGGATATAGCTCATGACGTGTCCCTCCTTTTTGCATCATTGTATCAGCCCCCGCCCACGCTGGCAACCGTTTTTTCCGGCTCCACCTTGCGCGGCGGCCTTCGTTGCTGTATGATGGAGAAAAAGTCATACAAGGAGGTCTATCTTATGGCAGTTTCATCCCGACCCTTTGGGCATACGGCGGCGGGCCAGGCCGTCACCGCCTACACTCTGACGAACAAACACGGCATGGCCGTGACGGTGCTGGACTACGGCGCCACGGTCCAGGCCCTGCTTGTCCCCGACGACCGCAGCAGCCTCACCGACGTGGCCCTGGGCTACGATACCATCGGCGAATACGAGCGCAGCGACGGCTATCTGGGCGCCACCATCGGCCGGGTAGGCAACCGCATCGGCGGCGCCCGGTTTTCCCTGAACGGCGTGGAGCACACCCTGGCGAAAAACGACGGGGAAAACCACCTGCACGGCGGCGTCAGGGGCTTCGACAAGGTGATGTGGCATATCGACGCCAGGGAAAACGCTCTGGTCTGCTCCTACCTCTCCCCGGACGGGGAGGAAAACTACCCCGGTAACCTGACCGTGACCGTCACCTTCACCCTGACGGACGACAACGCCCTTTCCATCGCCTACGACGCGGTGTCGGACAGGGACACGCCGGTGAACCTGACCAACCACACCTACTTCAACTTAAACGGCGGCGGGTCCGTGCTGGGTCATGAGCTTCAAATATTCGCCGAGCGCTTCTGCGAAAACGACGGCGGCTGTCTGCCCACGGGTCGGCTTCTGGACGTGGCGGGCACGCCCTTTGACTTCCGCCAGGCCAAGACCATCGGCCGGGACATCGAGGCCGACGACGAGCAGCTCCGCCGAGGCGGCGGCTATGACCACAACTTTGTCCTGGCCGGACGCAAGGCGGCGGTGCTGTATAGCGCCGGCAGCGGCATCGAGATGACCATGGAGACGGACCTGCCCGGCATGCAGTTTTACGCCTCCGGCGGCCTCACGGACCGGCCCGGCAAAGGCGGCGCGCCTATCGTGTACCGGGGAGCGGCGTGCCTGGAGACGCAGCTCTTCCCCAACGGCATGAATTGCTGGGGCTTCCCCTCTCCCATTTTAAGGGCCGGCCAAAAGCTGCACACCGAGACGGTTTTCCGCTTCACCGTGCGGTGAATATTTAAATTATCTCTCCCCCAGTCAGCGCGGAGCGCTGACAGCCCCCTCGTCAGAGGGGGCCGGCCCCTGTCGGGGCCGACTCGGGGGCAAAGCCCCCGCCTCCCTCTGACGAGGGAGGTGGCGCGGCGCAAGCCGCGACGGAGGGAGAGATTACAAAATCACAAGGGGCTGCATCATCGCAGCCCCTTGTTTCCTTATTCCCCGCCGAACAGCCGCCGCAGCTTTTGCAGCAGTCCGCCGCTGTCCGCCTTTTGGGGCACGCTCTCAATGACCTGTTCGGAGAACCAGTCGTAAAGCTTATCCTGGCTGGCGGTGCCGGGTCCGGACCTGTCCCAGACGTAGGACCCGTCGGGCTGCATGGTCCAGCTCCGCTCCTTATCGTCCCGCAGCGCGTCCAGCACCCGCAGCGCGCCCTCTCTTGTCTCCGGGGTGACGCACTCGATGAACGCCTCCACCCGCCGCCGGGTGTTGCGGTTCAGCAGGTCGCCGGAGCCGATAAAAATACGCTGGCCCTCGCCCTTGCCGAAGGCAAAGATACGGGAGTGCTCCAGGTACCGGCCCACCACGCTTCGCACGGTGATGTTATCCGTGAAGCCCGGCAGACCCGGCCGCAGGCAGCAGATGCCCCGGATGTAAAGCTCGATATGCACCCCCGCCTGGCTGGCGGCGATGAGCGCGCGCATGACCTCCATGTCGTTGAGGGAGTTGACCTTGATGAGTATCTGCCCGTCCGTCCCCTTGGCCGTCTCCCGCTCCGCCATGGCCAGCACCCGCGTCCTAAAGCTGTTTGGCGCGATCCACATGACCTCCGCCTCGCCGGGGACCTGGCCCAGGGACAGCGCCTCGAACACCGCGGCGGCGTCCCGTCCCACCGCCTCCCGGGAGGTGATGACGGACAGGTCCGTATACTGCTCGCTGGTGATCTCGTTATAGTTGCCGGTGCCCACCTGGGTGAAGTACTGTATCCGTCCGTTTTTCTGGCGCGTGATGAGGCAGAGCTTGGAGTGTATCTTCTGGTCCGGCAGGCCGTAGATCACCGTGCAGCCGGAGTCCTCCAGCACCTCGGAGTAGTCGATGTTGTTCTGCTCGTCGAACCGGGCACGCAGCTCCAGCAGACACAGCACGCTCTTGCCCCGGTCCGCCGCGTATGCCAGCGCCGCCGCCACCTGACTGCTGGCGGCCAGCCGGTACAGCGTGATCTGGATGGACACCACGTCCGGATCGTCCGCCGCCTCGTACAGCATATCCACGAACGGGTGCATGCTCTGGAACGGGAAGCTCAGCAAAATGTCCTTTTTGGTGAGGTAATCGAAATACTCGCCTTTTTTCAGCTGCACGGTCCGCCTTGGCCGGCGCTCGGCGTACTTCATGCCCGCGCCCTTTTTGAGCCCGGAACCGAAGCCCAGCTCGAATGGCACCCGCTGCACGAACACGTTGGCCTCCGGCACCTTCAGCGCCTTTATGAGCGCGGCCCGCAGCTTGGACGAGGGCTTTCCGTTGAACGTGAGCCGCACCGGCTGCTGGCGCTTGCGCTTGCGCAGCATCTTCTCCATGGACGCGCGAAAGTCCGCGTCGAAGCCGTCCAGGTCGCTCTCGATGAACACGTCCGCGTTGCGCGTGACCTGGAACAGCACGCTCTGGCGCACCTCCTGTTTTTTAAAGAGCAGCGGCGCGTAATAGGCCACCATCTCCGCCGTCAAAATGACCTTCTGCCGGCCGTCCACCTCGCACACCCGGTATGGCGGCACCCGCACCACGGGCACCAGTCCCAGCCGGAACTCGTCGCTCTTGCCCGTTTTTTTGACGGCCACGGCCACCCAGCTCTCCCGGTTGCCGATGAAGGGGAACGGGTGCTCCGCGTCCACGATCCGGGGCGTCAGCAGAGGCCGTATCTCGGAAAAGAATTTCCGGGCAGCGACCTCGTCCAGCTTATCGGGCTTGCGAAAGTCCACCACGTCGATACCGGCGGCCTTCAAGTCCTTCAAAAGCCCCCGGTATATCCGCTCCTTTGGCTCGAGCTGCGCGGTGACCTCCCGCATGATGAGGCGAAGCTGCTCCCCGGCGGTGAACTGGGTCTTTTCGTCCCGCGCCCCCGGCATCAGCGTGGCCCGGTGGATGAGCGACCCCACCCGGACCATGAAAAATTCCTCCAGGTTGGAGTGGTAAATGCCCAGGAATTTGAGCCGCTCCAGCAGCGGCGTATCCGTATCCCCCGCCTGGTGCAGCACCCGCAGGTTGAATTGCAGCCAGCTCAGCTCCCGGTCCAGAAAGCAGTCCTGCCCGTCCGCCGCGACCGCGGCCCCGGCCTGTTCGGCCGGGGCTTCGTCCACAGGCGCGTCAAGCGTCACTCGCTCTGCCTGCTCTCGCTGGTCTCGCTCTTGTCCTGCTTCTCGGTCTTTTCTTTCTTGTCTTTCTTGTCTTTCTTGTCCGCCCATTTGCTCTTCATCCCCCGGACCACGTTCTCCTCCACCGCTTTCTCCAGCGCGTCGGTCACGATCTTCAGCGCCTTGATGCGCGCGTATCTCTTATCCACCGACTCGATGATGTACCACGGCGCGTATTTGGTGCTGGTCTTTTGCAGCATATCCTCCACGGCCTGCTCGTACTGAGTCCACTTCTCCCGGTTGCGCCAGTCCTCGTCGGTGATCTTCCACTGTTTCTCCGGCGTGTTCTGCCGCGCCTCGAACCGCTCCAACTGGGTATCCGGGTCGATATGTATCCAGAATTTCAGCACCACGGTGCCCCAGTCGGTCAGCTCCTTCTCGAACTCGTTGATCTCCCCGTAGGCCCGCTTCCAGTCGTTCTCGGAGCAGAACCCCTCGATACGCTCCACCATCACCCGGCCGTACCAGGTCCTGTCGAATATGGCCACGTGGCCGCTGCGGGGGATCTTGGTCCAGAACCGCCACAGGAAGTGCCGCGCCAGCTCGCCCGGCGTGGGGCTGGCGATGGGGATCACGTCGAAGCCCCTGGGGTCCAGGGGATAGGCCAGCCGCCGGATGTTGCCGCCCTTGCCGGCCGCGTCCCAGCCCTCGTAGCATATCACCACGGGTATCTTCTTCCGATAGATCTGGTTATGCAGCTTTGCCAGCTTATTTTGCAGCCGCTTGAGCTCCTTTTTGTACTCGACCGGGTCGATGACGGCGGTCAGGTCCGCGTCCTTCTGGGACGGATGGCCCAGCAGCGGGAACTTCTTGTCGGTGGGCACGCCCTCGTACCGGCCGGCCTCGATGGCCTTCTGCACCGTGTCGGTGATGGCCACCAGCCCGTCGTACAGCGCCTTTTTCCGGCCCTCGCCGTCCAGGATATGCCAGGGCGTGGTCTTCTCCGTGGCCTCCATGAACTCGTCGTAGGTCTTCAAAAACCGCTCGTACTCCTGCTGCTGCCACAGATCGTCCCCGGACACGCGCCACTGGGTGTCCCGATTCTCCCGCAGAGCGGTGATACGGGCCAGCTGCTCCTCCCTGGAGATGTGCAGGAACAGCTTCACAAGCACATAGCCGTTGTCCCGGAGCTGCCTCTCCAAAATGTTGCAGGACTTCACCCGGCGCTGGTACTCCTCCTTGGGTATCTCCCGGCGCAGGTACTTGCCCACCACGTCCTCCATCCAGCCGGTGTCCATGAACAGGAACTTGCCGTTTTCGGGCAGCACGTCGAAGAACTTCTTCAAAAACGGGTACCGTTCCGCCGATTCCGGCACCCTGTCGAAGTTCTTCACCGAGTAAAACCGGGGGTCCATCTCGCTGATGAGCTCGTTGACCAGATTGCCCTTGCCGGCGCAGTCCCAGCCCTCCAGCAGCACGACCACCGGCAGCTTGGCCTCCCGTATGGCCTGCTGCTGGTTGACCAGCATGGCCCGCAGACGCCGTATCTCCGCCTTGCGGGTATCCTTGTCCAGCTTGTCGTCCTTGCGTTTATAATCCCGGATCATGTCAGATGCCTCCATCCTCTTTTTAAATGATAAAATTAAAATAGCACACATGCGCGTATCTGTCAAAAGAAAATGCAGAAATTTCTCGATTTTTGTTGATTCTGCGACCCTTGCGTTCACAAGCGGACTGTTGTATGATAAGCGGCGGTTTGGGAGGGTATGCGTTATGGCTTATGAACTGATCGCTCTGGACATGGACGGTACGCTTTTGACCCGTGACAAGCGGCTTTTGCCCGAGACGGTCCGGGACATCGACGCCGCGGCGGCGCTGGGCAAGGAGACGGTGCTGTGCACCGGCCGGTGCGTGCCGGAGCTGACGCCCTATCGGCCGCAGCTTTCCTCGGTGCGCTACGCCGTGACGGTGAGCGGCGCGGTGGTCTACGACCTGCGGGAGGACAAGGCGCTGTTCTCCGTTGGCATCGACCGGGACCTGGTGCTGAAGATCGTCGCCGTTGCGGACCAATACGGCGCCATGGCCCATCTCATGGCGGCGGACGCCTCCGTGCTGCCGAGGGCCAAGGCGTGCCGCGCGGCGGATTACGGCATGGGACCCTATCAGGAGCTTTATACCACCGTGCCCGTTCTGGTGGACGATGTGGCGGCCGAGGCGGCGAAGCGGCCGTATGTGCCCAAGGTGAACGTGTATTTCCGCTCCCCTGCCGACCGTTCAGCGGCCTATGAGACCCTGCGCGCTCTGCCCCTGACGGTCGCCTTTGCCGAGGCCGCCGGGCTGGAGATGAGCCCCACCGGGGTCACGAAGGCCACGGGACTTTCCTGGCTTGCGGCGCGGCTGGGCATCGGCATGGACCAGGTCGTGGCCGTAGGCGACGCTGACAACGACCGGTCCATGCTGGCGGCGGCGGGCATTGCGGTTGCCGTAGGCAACGCGGAGCCTGCGGTGCTGGCGATGGCGGACGCGGTGGTTGCCGACTGCGACCACAACGGCTCCGGCCAGGCCATCCGGCAATTTCTATTGGAATAAAAATCAAATAGCTTCCGTTCTGAAAGCCCCCCTTGTCAAAGGGGGCTGGGCAGGTTATCATACGAAGTGCAACACCCGTGGGGGTGAAACAAAACAAGAGACAACATGGCCCAAATCGTGTAAAATGTACGTGTTCACCAACATTTACAGGAGGAAGAGCCATGTCGTCCTACACACATTTTACACTGGACGAGAGAAAATATCTACAGCAACTTTTATCGGAGGGCTACAGCATCAGACGCGCCGCAGCCGTACTGGAACGCAGTCCCTCCAGCGTCAGTCGGGAGATCCGGCGGAACTGGGCCAAATACAAGCCCAAAGCTCCGGATAACCCGTACTGGTACAACCACTGGCATGCGCAGAACCTGTACACCACCCGGCGGCGGGAGCAGGTCCGGGCAGCCCTGAAACCGAGCACGGAGCGATGGGACTTCATCGTGCGAGGAACACCCGAAGGCAAAAAAGCTCAGCATCACCACGATCTACCGCTACATTCGCCAGAAAAAGTTCCCCGACATCACCGCGAAGACGCACCAGCGGCGGCGCGGCAAGAAGTACGTGCGCCGCGACAGCAGCTGCAACACCATCCATCCGGACCGCATCATCCCGGAGTGGCCGGAGGAAATACAAAAGCGGAAGCGGTTCGGCGACTGGGAGGGGGACACGGTCCTTGGCGGCATAGGAAAAGGGCTGCTGTTGACGCTGGTGGACAGGAAAAGCCGATTTTCTTTCCGAAGGGCTATGATTTCAGGAAGGTCACGGAAGAGGACATCGCGCGGGTGGAGCGGTTACTCAACTCCCGACCCAGAAAATGCCTCAAATGGAAAACTCCCGCAGAAGTTTTTAGTGTTGCACTTGCTTGACAATCTGCCCTGTCGCCGCCTATTGGGGTCCCCACGCGGCACGCTTGTCGCGTGGGGAGAGGAGCCGCTGGCTATTCGGGATTTGCCGCTTGCGGCGAATCCCGGCCTAGCCATGCGTGCTCCGACGATGACTGGAGGGTTGTAACGCTGGATAACGGACAACCCTTCCGCCAGCGCTCCGCGCTGCCACCTCCCCTTACACAGGGGAGGCTTTTGGTTTTGTTTTTCCCTGCTCTTGGAAGGGGAGGCCGCGATGACGCCGAAGAAGATGGCGGCGCGGAAATTTACTTTTTTGTAACGTTGTAACGTTTTTTCCGCAGGATTGTCTAATAGGCGTCCGGACGAGGGAAGGGGGCGGGGCCGTGGGCAGGAAACGGCGGGAGCCGGAGATATCGGAGCAGGCACTGTGCGCCGAGTACGAGGCGGTGTACCGCTACGCGCTGGCCCTGTGCCGCAGCGAGGCCGATGCCCAGGATATCGCGCAGGAGACCTTTTTGAAGGCCATGAGCGCCTCCGGGGACTTCGCGGGCCAGAGCAGCCTGTACACCTGGCTTTGCGCCATTGCCAAGAACATCTGGCGCAACCGGTGCAAAAAGCTGGGCAGGGAGCAGCCCCTGGACTGGGACGCCTCTCCCGGCGAAGGCAGCGTGGAACAGGCGGCGGAGACCAGGGACCTGTTCCTGGCGGTCCACCGGGTGCTGCACACCCTGGACGAGCCATACAAGGAGGTGTTCTCCCTGCGGGCATTCGGGCAGCTCTCCTTTGGGGAGATCGCGGGTCTGTTCGGCAAGACGGAGAGCTGGGCCAGAGTGACCTACCACCGGGCTCGGAAGGCCATTACCGAGACATTACGAGAGGAAGGGACCATATGAACGAGGGAAAAAGACCGCTGCTGACCTGTCCGGTGGTCCGGGACCTGCTGCCCCTTTATCACGACGGGGTGGTCAGCGGCGAGACCCGGTCGGCGGTGGGGGAGCATCTGATGGGGTGCCAGGACTGCCGGCGGGAGTATGAAGCGCTGCGGGAGGCGCTGCCGGAGGCGGCGGGCAGGGAGAAAACCACCTTGGGCCGGTTCCGGGAGCTTCTCAGGCGGCAAAAGCGGAAAAAGATACTGGCCATCGTGCTGGCGGCGGTGCTGGCGGTCGCTGTCACGGCGGGGGGCATTGTGGCGTTGAGCCAGTGGTGTATCGTGCCGGTGCGCGCGGACGCGTTTGCGGTCAGGGACGTGTGTCTGGTGGACACGCCGGCAGGGGAGTTGGTCTTCGTCCGCTGGTCCAGCACCTACGGCGGGTCGTCGACTACCAGAAGCCGGATATCCGACGACGGGCATGCCGTCGATATCGAGATGAAGCATCACCTGCTGGAATGGGCGGGTATTGATGGCTTGGAGAGAGATGATTTCTGGTTCGTGCCCGTGGAGGAGATCGACGCCGTGACCTTCAACGGCCAGACCGTCTGGGAGGCGGAGGATGAGGTCCGGGAGGATACCGGCTATGCGCGGGCGGTCTGGGAATGGGAACAGGCGCTGCACACCGTGAACAACGGCGCGGCGAGCTATGACTTCACGGACGAGTATGTATATCTGCTGTTCCCGGACGGGCATGAGGAGTATTGGTCCTACGACGGGGAGCGGCTGGACGGGCCTGCGGCTATGGAGTGAGAATAGGAAAGCGCCCTGAGCGGGGCGCTTTTCCGTTAATATTTTTCCTTGCTCTTGAACAGGGAGGCAACGATGATGCCGAAGAAGATGGCGGCGCAGATGCCGCCGGCGGCGGAGGTGAAGCCCCCCGTGAAGGCGCCAAGCACGCCCTTTTCCGCCACGGCCTCCTTTACGCCTTTGGCCAGCAGATTGCCAAAGCCCGTCAGGGGCACCGTGGCGCCCGCGCCGGCCCAGTCCACAAGGGGCTGGTAAAGCCCCACGGCCCCCAATATCACCCCCGCCACCACGTAGGCGGTCAGGATGCGCGCCGGGGTCAGGCGGGTCAGGTCGATGAGAAGCTGGCCGATGAGGCATAATGCCCCGCCTACCAGAAACGTCTTCAGAAATGTCATTACAGTTTCGTTCATATCAGCACCTGTTATTCTCTAAGGCCACCGCGTGGCATATGGCGGGGATGCTCTCGCCCTGCTGGTTGGTGGTGGGGCTCATCATGGCCCCCGTGGCGGCGAAAAGCAGTTTGTTCCAGTTGTGCTCCAGCATGCCGTGGAGCAGATGGCCGCACAGCACCGACGCCGAGCAGCCGCACCCGGAACCGCCGGCGTGGGCGTCCTGGCCCCGGGTGGCGTAGATGAGCCGACCACAGTCCATGTACCGGACCCCCAGGTCTACGCCGTCCCGGCGGAACAGGTCCGCCAGGATGCCGGCACCCACCGCGCCCAGATCGCCGGTGACGATGGCGTCGTAGTAGTCCGGGCCGCGGCCTGTGTCCGCAAAGTGGGCCTTCAGCGTCTCGTAGGCCGCCGGGGCCATGGCCGCGCCCATGTTGTTCATGTCCGTCACCCCCGCGTCGGTGATCACGCCGGTGGTGATGTGGGTCACGTAGGGGGCGGGGCCGTCGGCTTTTAATATGAGCGCGCCGGCGCCGGTGACGGTCCACTGGGCCGTGGGGGGCCGCTGATTGCCGTATTGCAGGGGGAAGCGGTACTGCCGCTCCGCCGAGCAGAAGTGGCTGCTGGTGGCCGCGGCGGCAATGTTGCAAAAGCCACCGTCGATCATCATGGCGGCCAGGGAAAGCCCTTCGGCCATGGTGGAGCAGGCGCCGTACAGGCCAAAGTAGGGCACGCCGCACTCCCGCATGGCGTAGGCCGAGCCGGCACACTGGTTCAGAAGGTCCCCGGAGAAGACGTATTCCACGTCCCCCGGCGGGGTCTTGGCCTTGTCGCAGGCGATGGCGTAGCACATCTTGAGCATGGCGCTCTCCGCCTTCTCCCAGCTCTTCGCGCCAAAGCGGGAGTCCTCGCTCAGGTAGTCGAAATATTTCCGCAGAGGGCCTTCGCTCTCTTTTTTCCCGCCTACGCACGCCGCCGCAGCTACGCCGGGCTGCATGGTCAGGCGGACGGTCTGTTTTCCAAGTCGTTTCGTTTCCATGGCAGTAGTGTGCGCAGCGGGGACAAAAAAATACGAGCCGGGAAGAAATCCTTCCCGGCTTACGTTTTCGTCACGGACGCGGTATGCGCTTGTTCTTCTCCCGCAGGTGGTCCACAAGGGCGTGGACCAGGGCCACATCCCCGTCCGTGAGACCAGTCACGCTGACGCTGCTGGACGCGTCTACCCCCAGAAGATAGTCGGTGGATACGGCAAAGATGTCGGCTAAAGCGATGACGTACTGGGTAGATGGGACGGAAATGCCCATCTCCCAGGCGTTCACGCTGGCCCTCGTTATACCAAGATGCTTCGCCAGCGCGGCCTGGGTCATGCCGCGCTGCTCGCGCAGCCGCTTGATACGGTCAGCCACCATAGTACCATCCCTCTCCCTGTTTTGGTTGTATGATACCTGATGGGAATGGAAATTTAATTATCATTATGATAATTATAATTGACATACCCGAAAAACCGGGTTATTATGAGCGATATTCCGGCCTACAGGGAGGAAATGCGCGTGGAAAAGCGGAACGGGTCGATCGATCTGATGAAGTTCGTGTATGCCTGGTTTATCGTGTACTATCACTTTTATTTTGCCGACCATGCGCATTTTATCAGCGGGCGATACGCCGTGGAGTTTTTTCTGCTGGCGGCGGGGGCGCACTGCTGTTACAACCCTTCCGAGCCGCCGTACGGCGGCCCACCTCCCCTTACACAGGGGAGGCTTACGTCGGAAGAACCGTGAAGATTCTGGCACCCGGCAAAACCGGGTGCCATCATCGGTCACGGTCCTTCCTCCTTTTCCCCAACGGACAGGCCTGCCCGTTGGGGACCCCGAACAATAAGGAAGAATATTTAAATGTCTCTCCCTCAGTCAGCGCCAAAGGCGCTGACAGCCCCCTCGTCAGAGGGGGCCGGCCCCTCTGGGGCCGATTCGGGGGCATAGCCCCCGCCTCCCCCTGACGGGGGAGGTGGCGCGGCGCAAGCCGCGACGGAGGGAGAGAAACATTAAAATCCAACGCAGTCCACGGCGTGAGCCGGGGACACCTTTTTGTGAGCGGCGGGGGGCGGTTATCCGACGTTACAATCCCCCAGTCACCGCCTAAAGGCGGCGACAGCCCCCTTTACACAAAGGGGCCGTCAATAATGTGCGCCTGCGGCGCAATCAAATTTTTCTCTCCCTCAGTCAGCGCTAAAGGCGCTGACAGCCCCCTCGTCAGAGGGGGCCGGCCCCTCTGGGGCCGATTCGGGGGCATAGCCCCCGCCTCCCTCTGACGAGGGAGGTGGCGCGGCGCAAGCCGCGACGGAGGGAGAGAAACATTAAAATCCAACGCTGTCCACGGCGTGAGCCGGGGACACCTTGAGGGTGGTAAAATCCGGAAATCTTAAGATTCTTAAGATTCTCTGTTGACAAAGAGAAACGCGGAGGATTAAAATTCTCTTGGATTCGACAAAAAGCGCAGAGACGAGGGAGAGAGAATATGGGAAAACGTTTTTTGTGTCTGCTCCTGGCGCTGACGGCGGCGCTGAGCCTGGCCGCGCCGGCGTTCGCGGACGGGGGGAGCGCGGAAGCGGCCGTAGAGACGGCGGAGCCCGCGGCTCCCGCAGAGGCGGCGGTACCGGAGGAAACTGCGGCGCCGGAGGAAACGCCGGAACCCACCGCGTCGCCGGCGCCAACGCCACGGAAGCTGGCGGCGCCGCAACTGACGCAGGCGGTGAATACGGACGAGGGCATCGACGTGGCCTGGGAGAGCGTGCCCGGCGCGGCGTGGTACCGGGTGTACTATAAGACCGCCGGGAGCGGCTGGGTCAAGGCGGGGGACACCGCCGGCACCTCCTATACCTGGACGCGCGGCAAGGCCGGCACGGCGTATGTGTTCACGGTGAAGGCCTTTGACGAGGCCGACCGGGCCGGGGAATACGACAGCGCGGGCCTGGCCGTCACGCGGTATCTGGCCACGCCGGAGCTGATCGCCGCCAAATGGAACGGCAGCGCCGTCACGGTGAGCTGGCGGGCGGTGGCCGGCGCGGCGAAATACCGGGTCTATTACAGCGTCGGCGGCGGCACCTGGACCATGGCGGGGGACACCACAAAGACCAGCCTTGCCTGGACGAAGGGCAAGGCCGGGACGGTGTACGCCTTCACGGTCCGGTGCGTGGACAGCGCGGGCAAAATAAAGACCAGCGACTTTGAACGGCCCGGTCTCACGCCAAAAAATGCGGCGGCACCCAAGCTCACCGGCGTGTCCAACGAGCCGGGCGGCCTGCGGGTGACGTGGAAGGCAGCAACCGGCGCGAGCCTGTACCGGGTGTACTACAGGACCACCGGCGGGTGGAGCGTGCTGGCGGACACGGCAGGGACCAGCTATACCTGGGCCGGGGCGGTAAGCGGCAAGCGGTACACCTTCACCGTCCGGGGCCTGACCGACAACGGCCGGGGCGTGACCACCGATTATGATAAGACGGGCGCCAGCGGGGTCTATATGGCGCCGCCGGTGCTGACGGGCGCGAGCAATACGAACGGCGGCGTGCAGATCAAGTGGAAGGCCGTGGCCGGCGCGGAAAAGTACCGGGTGTTTTATAAGACCACCGGCGGGTGGACCAGGCTGGCGGACACGACCTCGACCGGCTATACCTGGGCCGGGGCCAGGAGCGGCGTGGCCTACGCCTTCACGGTCCGGTGCCTGAGCGCGGACGGGAAGAGCTATACCTCCGGGTACGATACGGCCGGGGTGCGCGTGCTGAGCCTGACCGCGCCGAAGCTGGGGGAGCCTGCCCACACCGCCGACGGCGTGAAGGTGACCTGGACGGCCGTCAGCGGCGCGGAAACGTACCGGGTCTATGCCAAAAGCGGCGGGAGCGGCTGGATCCGTATCGGGGAGACGGCCGGGACGAGCTATGAATGGACCGGGGCCGAGAGCGGCACAGAGTATGCTTACACCGTGCGGGCCTTTGACGCCGACGGCGTGGGGGGACCCTACGACAAGACGGGCAAGACCGTCACCCATTTTCCCGCGCCGGTGATGGTCGGGGCGACCGCCGAGACGGAGGGCCTGGCCATATCGTGGGAGGCCGTGCCCGGCGCGGAAAAGTACCGGGTGTTTTACAAGACCACCGGCGGGTGGACAAAGCTGGCGGATACGACCGAGACAAGCTATATGTGGACGGAGGCCAAAAGCGGGCCCGCGTATGCCTTCACGGTCCGGTGCCTGAGCGCGGACGGGAAGACCTACGCCAGCTTCTACGATACGGTGGGCGTGGGACTGCATTATCTGGCCGCGCCGGTGATCGATGAGACGGCCAATAAAAACGGCGGCATCCGCGTCAACTGGTTCGATGCGGGCGCGGACTGGTACGAGGTCTGGTACAAGACCGGCGTCGACGAGGACGGCGATTGGGAGCTGCTGGGTGAGACGGAGAAGACCAGCCTTACCCTGACGGAGCCGGACAGCAGCGCCAAGTATACCTTCCGGGTCCGGGCATGCGCCGAGGACGGTACGGTCAGCGGCTATTCCCAGGAGCGGCGGTCCATGATCTTCACCAACAGTCCCCTGGCGACGGTGGTGAACATCAGCCCCAACCAGGACCCGGATCGGAACAACATCATCGACACCATCACCATACACTGCACGGCCGGCCAGGGCTACGCCCAGTCTCTGGGCAATATGTTCGCCAAGCCCTCGAAAAAGGCGTCCTCCAACTACGGCATCGGCAAGGACGGCGTCATCGGCATGTACGTGGAGGAAAAGGACTGCTCCTGGTGCTCGTCCAACCGGCCTAACGACAACCGGGCCATCACCATCGAGGTGTCCAGCGACGCTTATGAGCCGTACTGGGTCACGCCCGCGGCCTATAGCGCGCTGCTGGACCTGGTGACCGACATCTGCCGGCGCAACGGCATCGAAAAGCTGGTGTGGTCCTATGACGCCAACGAGCGGGTCAATCATTTGAACGGCGTCAACATGACCTGCCACCGGGACTTTTACTCGAAGACATGTCCGGGTACATATCTTTACAACCATGAGGAAGAGATCGCGGCCATCGTGAACGAACGGCTGGGCGTGACGCCTGTGGAATGACAAAGCACCAAGAACAATAGCGATCCCCCGGCTCCGACGAGCCGGGGGATTTTTATGCGCATCCGTTATAGATATATCTCCGTCTCCAAAAACGTCCGGTCCTTGCGGGACTGGCCGCCAAGGGCCGTCACCGTGCCCTTGCCGCGGCCGTGGATGGAGATCACGTCGCCTTGGGCTATGGGTGCGTCCACATGCAGGCACTGGACGTAGTTCAGATGCACCGCGCCGGCACGGATGAGCTCCGCCGCCTGGGTCCGGGAGAGGCCGAACATGTTCCCCGCCACCGCGTCCAGCCGCAGGCTCTTCACCGTGAACGTGCGCTTTTTGGTCCTGCGCTCCGGGGCCTCCACGTCCGAAAGGGCGATGGGGACGGTCTTCACCGTGCACCGGCCTGCCTGGGTGAGCTCGTCGGTGAGAAGCCTCTCCACCGTGGGCAGACAGAAGATGGTTGCCGTATCGCCGCGCACCCAGAAGTCCCCGATCCACTCCCGGCGGATGCCAAGACCCAGGGCCGCTCCCATATAGTCCCGGTGGGTGGGCTCGCCGAAATAGGCGGTGACCTTGAGGGCGCGGATGTATTCCGACGGGTCAAAGTCCGCCTCGGTCATGTAGTAGGGCAGGAAAAAGGCGCACTTGCGCTCGCAGGCGGCGCTGCCCCCGTCCAGGTGCAGCGTCACGTCCCCAAGATGTTTTGCCCAGGCGGATACTTCCGCCTGCTCCGCCATGGTGAGAAAGCCGGTGGACGTGACGATGCTGCTGCGCTCGCACCGGGCGGATAGTTCCTCTATGCGCTTTTCCAGGTCTTTGTCCATGCGTTGTACCGTAAATGGGGCGCTGACAACCCCTCCGTCAGCGGCTTCGCCGCTGCCACCTCCCCTTGCACAGGGGAGGCTTTCATAATGTGCGGCTGCGCCGCGGTCACAGCTTTTTGATCGGGTGGCGGATGACCGTTTTCCACTTCTCCGGGGCGACCTTGCGCGCGTCGGACATGTATATTTCATGGTGAAGTCTGGTCACGGAGAAATCGTTGGCGTAGCCGTTTTGCGCCAAAAACGCGTCCATGAGAGCCACCGTGGCCGGCTCGTCGTCAAAAGAACCCAGGTGCATGATCTGCACGCACAGACCCTCGTCCACGGTCAAAAACTCCGCCGACGAGCAGTCCAGATTCTTTTTCCGGCTGGCCGTTTCAACAGCCCAGGAAAGGTCCTCGCTTGTGACGAAATCCGGCAGACGGATGACGGATATCCAGTGAAAAGCGGACTTGTTGGAATAGTCCACGCCGTCGATGCCGTCCTGCCGCCAGAAGCCCTCCAGCGGCGGGACCACATATTCGTAAAAACCATCGATTTTGTGGTCCGTCTTGTAGCTCATTTTCAGGGTGTACGCCACCGCGTACAAAATGCCGATGGCCTGTTTATAGGCGCCGCCATCGATGTTGGGGTCCCCCTGGCCCCGGACCGCGATGTAGTTTGCGCGGGGGACCTCCACGATCTCCGGCCTGTTCTTCGGCATGTAAAACTCTTTGTACTCTTTCTTAAAATCGAACATGAAAAAACCTCCATATGGCAAAGCGGTGCGCGCCTGCGGCGCGGGAAAGGGGAATCTATTTCTTTTTCGGTCCTTGAACGGCGCGGAGGATCGTGCATATGGCGTTTCCCGTCATGCCCACACCGATCACGATCGCGGAGACTGAAATGATGGCAGGGTCCATATCTCCAAACACCGCCGCTGTTAATGGGACAGCCGCGAGGACCTGCACGGCCAAAAAGATGATTTGCAGCACACGAATTTTATTCATACGCCATCGTTTCCTCCCTTAAAACTGCGAGCGTTTTACGGCCTGGGCGATCTGCTCCAGGACCCAGTCGACCTCTGACTTGAATTCCCCTGAGGACGTACGCAGGACCCCGGAGCGGAAGGCACCAAGCTGCACCAGGCGGTCGGAGGTCACCACCCGGACCGTCTCGTTCTTGCCTATCTCGTCGACGAGGCGCTCGATGTACATGTCCGCCGTCTCGCCCTCTTTGGTGTATGCCACGCGGACGTTGGCGCGGCTGTCCCGGCTGCCGGCGCCGCCGGGGACCTTGTAGGCGTCAAAGACCACCGCCAGGTCGCATTTGGTGTACCCCTGGTAGTTGGCCAGGATGTCCAGCAGCTTGTCCCGGGCCATATCCAGACCTTGGGCGGCCAGGGATTTCAGCTCGTCCCAGGCGAAGATCACGTTGTACCCGTCCACGATGATGTGCTCTTTCGCCTTGCGGGCCTGCATCTGGATGCCTACGGCGCTGTTGATCTGGGGCGCGGCGTACTGCTTGCGGCGGATGGGGCCGAACTCCCGGACCATGATGGCCTCCAGCTCTTTTTCGTCGATGTCCAGGTTCTGCCGCCGGAGCTTGGGTTCGACGATCTCGTCGGGCTTGTCCGGCTTCTTGAGGGCGCTTTCCAGGTGCATGTACTCGGGGACCTTGTCCCACTTTACCGTGAAGCCGCCGCCGTGGGCGCAGAATACGCTGTCCGGGGTGTTGTCCAGATCCGCCTCCGGGTCATAGTCCGCTGCGGCGATGACGGCCTGGGCGTCGTGACATGGCCGGCAGCCGTCCACACGACAGGAAAAGCGGCCTCGGCCGCCGGTGTACGCCGCCACCTGCGCGGCATAATCTCCCATGGCGGAAACGGGCGCGTGGCCCTCCAGCACGGTCATGTCCCCCTGGGTCACGGGGCTTTCGTGCACGCTACCCATGGCCCGCACGTCGGTGATGGCACGGCCGATCTGGGCCGTGGGGACCTCCAGATGGAAGGCGTAATAGGGCTCTAAAAGCACGCTCTTGGCCTGCATGAGTCCCTGGCGCACGGCGCGATAAGTCGCCTGGCGGAAGTCCCCGCCCTCGGTGTGCTTCAAGTGGGCCCGGCCGGTGAGCAGCGTGATCTTCACGTCCGTCAGAGGCGAGCCGGTGAGCACGCCAAGGTGCTGCTTTTCCTCCAAATGGGTCAATATGAGCCGCTGCCAGTTCCTGTCCAGCACGTCCTCGGAACAGACCGTGTCCACCTGCACGCCGCTGCCGGGCGCGCCGGGCTCCAGCAATAGATGTACCTCCGCGTAGTGGCGCAGGGGCTCGAAGTGGCCCACGCCCTCCACGGCGTTTTCGATGGTCTCCCGGTACAGGACCCGGCCCGCGTCGATGTCCACGTCCACGTCGAACCGGTCCTTGATCAGGCTTTTCAGTATTTCAATTTGTACCGCACCCATGAGCTGGACGTGTATCTCCCCCAAGCCCTCCTGCCAGAGGATGTGCAGCTGGGGTTCTTCCTCTTCCAGAAGCTTCAACTTGGGCAGCATGGTCTGGGGGTCCACGCCCTTGGGCAGGGCGATGCGGTAGCCCATGGCGGGGATCAAACAGGGCGCGCCGCCGTCCGGCTCGGCGCCCAGGCCCTGGCCGGGCCAGGTGGCGGACAGGCCCGTCACGGCGCAGACCGTTCCCGCCGGGACAGAATCGGCGGTGTCGAACTTGACGCCGGAGTAGAGCCGTATCTGGCCCACCTTTTCCTCCAAAGGCTCAGAGCCGTTCAGGGGCAGATAGCGCACCGGCATGCGCACGGATAATGCGCCGCCGGTGACCTTCATATAGGTGAGCCGCTCGCCTCGGCTGTCCCGGCCGATCTTATACACGCGCGCGGCAAATGGCGCGGCGGGCCAGGCGGGGGAGAGGGTATATTTGTCCAGGACGGTGAGGAAGCTTTCCACGCCGTCCAGCTTCAATCCTGAGCCGAAAAAGCAGGGGAACAGTTTTCTCTGCTTTATGAGCCGGGCCGCATCCCCGTCGGACACGGTGCCGGCGTCCATATAGGCGTCCAGCACCGCCTCGTCCAGCAGGGCGATCTGCTCGTCGCGCTCCTGTGCCGGGGCGGAGAAGTCCACGCAAGCGTCTCCCAGACGGGCGCGGATGTCGGCCATGATGGCGGCTTTGTCCGTGCCGGTCACGTCCATCTTGGTCACGAACAGGAACGTGGGGATATGGTACCGGGCCAGAAGGCTCCACAGGGTCCGGGTGTGGGCCTGGACGCCGTCCGTGCCGCTGATGACCAGGATGGCGTAGTCCAGCACTTGCAGCACCCTCTCCGCCTCCGGGGAGAAATCCACGTGGCCGGGGGTGTCCAGAAGGGTCAGTTCTGTGTCGGCCAGGGACAGTATGGCCTGCTTGGAGAAGATGGTGATGCCGCGGGCACGCTCCAGGTCGTGGGTGTCCAAAAAGGTGTCCCGGTGATCCACACGGCCAAGCTTGCGGATACGGCCGGTCAGATAGAGCATGCCCTCGGACAGGGTGGTCTTGCCCGCGTCCACGTGGGCAAGGATACCGACGGTCAGCTTTTTCATCAGTCGAAGGCGAAGCCCCACCAGAGCTGGTCGGGCAGGGGTTCGCGCACGTCGGGACCCACAGAGCCCAGCACGAAGGGGCGGGCCAGACCGGGACCGGGGTAGAAAAGGGGCGTGCGCACCTCATAGCGCTCCGCCGGGAACCGGGCCGCCACCGACGCCAGCACGTCGGCCCAGTCGCCCTCCGGGGCCAGAAGCTCCAGGACACGGCAGGTGTCCCCGTCCAGCTCCACGGCGGCGATATCCCCGCTCAGGTCCAGCATGCTGCCGCCGAAGCGGCGCATGTGCAGACTCTCCAGGCTCAAAAGCTCCGGGCCCATGACCGCGTAGGGCCGGCCGCGCAGCAGGGCCTTGCGGCGCAGATAATACTCCCCCGCGGAGATGGGTGCGGCCGTCTCACGGGGCACGCCGGTGATGTCGGCAGGACCCAGAAACGCCTCCCGGATATAGCTGACGGGCACGCAGCCGCCGGCCTTTTCGTAAAAGGCGTACAGCGAACGCTTCCCCGGCTGTACACACACCGCGTGGGACCATTTGCCCGCCTCGGCCACGCAGGCCTTGTACACAGCCGTGCCGATGCCACGGCCCCGGTAGGCGCTGTCCGTGGTCAGCGCGTAGGTGTACGCGGTGGTCAGGGACTGGCCGGAGGGCGGGAACATCAGCGGGCCGTTCATGATGTACATGGCCGAGACGACTTTACCGTCCGCCTCCGCCACCATGCACCGCTCGGGCTTTAAGAACATGGCGTGGTAGGCGCGTATGTAGTCCTCGCTGTCGGCAAAACCCTCCCGCCACAGCTCCACCAGGCGGGAGCGGTCGGCTTCACGCCAGAGGCGTATCGTCACGTTATCCATTGGGCAGCACCACCTTGTATTTTTCCACCATCCGGTCCGGATGGTAGCTGAGTTTGGACTGTCGGAGGGAGGGCCGTCCCATGTCGTCCTCCCGGTTGATCCATCGCACCTGGGGGTGGATGGCGCGGATATGGCGGACGAACTGGCGGTTGACCATGGTATAGGCTCCGGTCACGTCCGCGAAGGCTTTTTCAAAATGGGCGTCGAAGGTGTCGGCGCTGGTCATCTCCCCGATGGAGAAGGCCACCAATCTGGAACCGGACCAGAGAAGCCCTCCGTCCAGGTCCAGAGCGTCGTAATTGTCAAACGCTCTGTTTATGGCGCGGTACTCGTCGTCGATGCCGTCCGGCTCGTCCTCGCCGCAGGCTGCCATCCACTTGTCCAGCATGTCCCGGCATACGGGGATGTCCCCGGCGGTGAGGGGGGAGAAGTACCAGTCGTTTTCCTGCTCGAAGCGGTGGATGTGGTTGCGCTTGCCGTGCAGGTGCTTGCCGGATAAGGCGTCCAGCTTCTCGGCGGCGTAAAGGTAGTCCCACAGGTCCCGCTCCGGCTCAATAAGGCAGTTTTCGCCATAGAGAGCCCGGACTTGGGGCAGGTGCTCCGCCGTCACGCCACGGAGGACGAAGGGAAAACCCTCCGCCGCGGCGTAGGCGCCCATCTCGTCCAGCACCGGGGAGAGGTCCCCGCCGCCGACGGGCCAGGCGAAAAAGGGCTCGGGGCCATAACAGGGCATGCAGATCATGCGATCGCCAAGCCTGCCCACCTGCTGGCGAAACTTCCCGTCCCAGAGGAAGATGTTGCCGAAGTTATAGTCCGCGCTGGGGGAGTTCTCCGCCAGGACGAGCGGGTCGATCCAGGCCTTGTCGGCCAGCGTCACAGGGTGCAGTTCAATCATGGAGGCTTTTTATCTCCCGCTGCAGGGTCTTCAGGTCCACGAAGGTCTCCGGCCGCTTGGAGGGGTCCCGCAGCAGGGCGGAGGGGTGGTAGATGGCCATGGCCCGGCGGCCGTCCACGTCGAACCACTGGCCGTGCTCTCTCGTTATGCGAAAGTCCGGGCGGATGAACACCTGGGCGGCGATGCGGCCCAGAAAGACCAGTATTTTCGGGTCCACCAGGGCCATCTGCCGGCGCAGCCAGCCGATGCAGGCGTTCTGCTCGTCGGGCAGAGGGTCCCGGTTCCGGGGCGGGCGGCACTTGACGATGTTGGCGATATAGACCTTCGTCCGGTCCAGGTCGATGATCGCCAGCATGGTGTCCAGCAGCTTGCCCGCCGGGCCAACGAAGGGCTCGCCTTGCAGGTCCTCCTGCTCGCCGGGTCCCTCGCCGATGAACATCACGTCCGCCGATTCAAGCCCTACGCCGAACACCAGATTTTTCCGCGTCCGGCCCAGCTCACAGCGCATGCACCCGGCGCAGTCTGCACGCAGTTTTTCCCATGTGTCCAACGATATACCCGCCTTTCCGTCCTATGCCGCCCTTGGTCACCGGGCTGAGCCGTTCGATGATCACCAACATCTGTAGCGGCTGGAAAATTCTTTTGGTTACTTTTCTTCTAAGAAAAGTAACTTAATCCAATTCACTCTGACCAGTGTACAGCATATAGTACCGGCCTTTTTGTTTCAACAGGTCCTCGTGGCTGCCGCGCTCCACGATCTGGCCGTGCTCGATGACCACGATGGCCTGGGCGTTGCGGACGGTGCTGAGCCGGTGGGCGATGACGAATACGCTCCGGCCCTCCATCAGCGCGTCCATGCCCTTGTCGATGAGCTTTTCCGTGCGGGTGTCGATGGAGCTGGTGGCCTCGTCCAAAATCATCACCGGGTGCTTGGCTACGGCGGTGCGGGCGATGGCAAGAAGCTGCCTCTGGCCCTGGGAGAGGTTCTGGCCGTTGCCGGTGATCATGGTGTCATACCCGTCCGGCAGACGGCTGATGAAGCCGTGGGCGTTGGCGGCCTTGGCCGCGGCGATACATTCTTCGTCCGTGGCGTCCAGCTTGCCATAGCGGATGTTGTCCATCACCGTGCCGGTGAACAGGTTCGTGTCCTGCAGCACGATGCCGAGGCTGCGGCGCAGGGCGGCTTTTTTGATGTCCTTCACGTCGATGCCGTCAAAGAGGATACGGCCGCTGTCGATCTCGTAAAAGCGGTTTATGAGGTTGGTGACGGTGGTCTTGCCCGCGCCGGTGGAGCCAACAAAGGCGATCTTCTGGCCGGGGTCTGCCCAGACGGTGAAGTCGTGCAGCACCGGTTTGCCGGGCACATAGGAGAAGTCCACATTCTCCAGCCGGACACCACCCTTGACCTCCCGGAACTCGTAGGAGCCGTCGGGCTGGGGTATCTTCCAGGCCCAGAAGCCGGTGCGCTCCCCGTGACCCGTCTCGGTGAGGGTCCCGTCCGGGGCGCGGTCCACCGTCACCAGGGTCACGGCGCCGTCGTCCGGCTCCGGCTCGTGGTCGATGATGGCGAAGATACGCTCCGCGCCGGCGATGGCGGAAAAGAGGTTGATGGCCTGGTTCGACATCATGTTGATGGGCATGGTCACCTGGCGGATGTAGTTGAGGTAGACCCCCAGGGAGCCGATGGTGAAGCCGCCTGCCACGGTCATGAACCCTCCCAGCACGGCCGTGACCGCGTAGCAGATATTCATGACGGCGTTCATGGTGGGGAAGATGATGTTGCCCAGGAAGTTGGCGAAGATGGCGTTTTCCCGGTACTCGTCGTTGCGGTCCTCAAAGCCCCGCTTGGCCCGGTCCTCGTAGTTGAACGCCTTGACCACCTTGAGCCCGTCCAGCATTTCCTCGATGTAGCCGTTCAGCTCGCCAAGAGAGGATTGCTGCTTCTTAAAGAGGATGCGGGAGTACCGGCCCACGCCCTTCACCAGCGTGAAGGAAAGGCCGATGGTGATCAGCGTGATCAGAAACAGCTTCCAGCTCAGGGCGATCATCAGCCCCACGGTGCCCACGAAGGTGATGATGCCGGACAAAAACTGCACGATGCCCTGCTCCAGGCACATCTGCACATTGTCCGCGTCGTTGGAAAAGCGGCTCATGAGTTCGCCGTGGGTGTGCTCGTCAAAAAACGTTATCGGCAGGTCCTGCAGGGCGGAGAACAGGTCCCGGCGCAGGGCGTTGGTGGCCCACTGGGCCAGGGTCATGCAGGTGCGGGAGGTGCAATAGGTCGCCACGGCGCTGGCAAGATAGATGCCCGCCAGAATGCAAAGCTGCCGGGCCAGTGCGCCGAAGTCCTTCTCCGGGCTGGTGATGAGGGGGACGATGTAGTCGTCTATGAGCGGGCGCAGATAGTAGCTGGCCGCCAGGGTGCACACCGTGGAGATCAGCATGGTCAACAGCACCAGGGCAAACAGACCCTTGCGCTTGCCGGCGTAGCCCAAAATGCGCAGGAGCGTGCCCTTGGCGTCCTTGGGCTTGCGGTAGTCCCGGCCGCCGTGGGGGCCGCCGTGCACGTCCTTGTATATCTTCTCGTCGTTCTCGTCCACGCTGTCCACGGCGATGCGCGCTTTCAGCTGGGACAGGATGCTCTGCTTTTTCTCAGCCATTGGAAAGCGCCTCCTCCACCTGGGATGTGTAGATGTCCCGGTAGATGGGACTTTTTTCCAAAAGCTCCTGGTGGGTCCCTACGGACTCCACGCGGCCCTCGTCCAGGACCACGATCTTGTCCGCGCCTACCACGGAGGACACCCGCTGGGCGATGATGAACACGGTGGTGCCCTTCAATTCGCGGGAGAAGCTGTCCCGAATGCGGCTCTCCGTGTCGGAGTCCACGGCGCTGGTGCTGTCGTCCAGCAGGAGGATGGCCGGTTTTTTGAGCATGGCGCGGGCAATGCACAGCCGCTGTTTCTGCCCGCCGGAGACGTTGGTGCCGCCTTGCAGGATCTGGGTGTCCAGTCCGTCGGGCATCTGGGAGACGAAGTCCCATGCCTGGGCGCTTTTTAAGGCGGCGACGATCTCCTCGTCCGTGGCGTCAGCCTTGCCCCACCTCATGTTGTCCCGGATGGAGCCGGAAAAGAGCACGTTCTTTTGCAGCACCATGCCCACGCCGTTGCGCAGGTCCTCGATGGGGTAGTCCCGCACGTCCACGCCGTCCACCAGCACCCGGCCGGCGGAGACATCGTAAAACCGGGGGATCAGGTTCACCAGGCTGGACTTGCCGGAGCCGGTGCCGCCTACGATGGCCACGGTCTGGCCGGGCTCGGCGGAGAAGGTGATGTTTTTCAGCACGTCCTCGCCGTTTCCCGTGCGGGAGTAGCGGAAGGATACGTCCTGAAATTCCACGGAGCCGTGGTCCGGGGCGATGGTGTGGGGCCTGGCGCCGGGCTTGTTCTGGATGTCCGGCACGGCGTCCAGCACCTCGGCGATGCGCTTGCCGCAGGCGCGGGAGCGGGTGTACTGCATGAGCACCATGGAGAACATCATCACGCTCATCATGATCTGATTGAGGTAGCTGACAACGGCCAGAAGCTGGCCGCTGTCGATGGTGCCGCGGGCCACCATGCGGCCGCCGAACCAGTAGATGCACAGGGTCACGGTGTTCAGAACGATCGTCGCCAGGGGGCTCATGGCGATGATGACACCCACGGCTTTGAGGTTGGCGCGGGTCAGCTCGTCATTGGCCTTTTTGAACTTCTGCCGCTCATAATGCTGGCGGACGAAGGCCTTCACCACCCGGATGGCGATCAGGTTTTCCTGGATGTCCGCGTTCATGGCGTCCAGTTTCTGCTGCACCAGCAGGAAGAGCTTATCCACCAGCGTCATCACCGTGATGACGCCTACGAATAAAACCGGCACCGCCACCATGAAAATGAGGGCCAGACGCCAGGAGTAGGTGATCACGATGGTCATGGCCACCAGAAGCTGGAAGGGGGCCTGGATAAAGGTGCGCAGCATCATCTGCACGGCCATTTGCAGCTGTCGCACGTCGCTGGTGGTGCGGGTGATCAGGCTGGCCGTGGAGAAACGGTCGATGTCGGCAAAGGAAAATTCCTGAATGTGCCGGTACATGGCCTGGCGCAGGTTGGAGCCGAAGCCGTTGGCGGCCCGCGAGGCGTTCCAGGTGCTGATGTACCCGGAAACAACGCTCATGATGGCCAGCGCCGTCATCAGAAGGCCGCACACGACGATGTACCGCCGGTCGCCGTTGGCCACGCCCTGGTCCACGATGCTGCTCATCAGCGTGGGCAGCGCCAGGGTCACCACCGTTTCCAGCAGCACGAAAATGGGGGTCAGGATCAGGGAGTTTTTGTACTTGCCCCAGTATCCTGTCAGGATCTCACGCATGGGATGGGGACCGCTCCTTTCGTGTGGAAAAATACAATATAACTTAAATATGCTACCAAATTTAAGTGGCGGTGTCAACATATGGTGTGTGAACAGTATGTGAATAGTGGTTGTCATAGACCGGGGGACAGGCCGCATAGACTTGTCCGGGGGGTGAGAGCATGGACGGATTCGCATCGGCAGCGGCGCTGCTGCCGGCGGGCCTTCGCCGGGCGGCGGAGGCGCTGGGCGCGGGGGAACGGGCGGTGTGCGAGGAACTGCGGCTGCGCCGGGGCCGGGAGGCAACCGCATTGCTGGCGGGCCGGGAGTACGGCCTGGGGACCGATCCGGTGACCGAGCGGGATCTGCGGGCCGTGCTGGAGGCGGCCACGGGCGCTTCCTTCCACGCCGCGACAGAGCAGCTCCGGCGGGGCTTCCTATCCGCTCCCGGCGGCGTGCGGGTGGGGGTCTGCGGCACGGCGGTGTGGGGCGAGGGCGGCATGGAGAGCCTGCGGGAGATATCCTCCCTGGCGCTGCGGGTGCCGCGGGCCGTGCACGGCTGCGCGGACGGGATATGGACGGCGCTCACCGCCGGGGGCTTTGCCTCCACGCTCATCGTATCCCCGCCGGGCGGGGGCAAGACCACGCTGCTGCGGGAGATCGTACGGCGGCTGTCCCGTGAGGGCGTGCGGGTGGCGGTGGCGGACGAGCGGGGCGAGATCGCGGACGCCTGGTCCGGGGAGCCGGCCTTCGACGTGGGGCCGTGTACGGACGTGCTCACCGGCGCGCCAAAGGCACAGGGATTGGCGCTGCTGCTGCGGGCGATGAATCCTCAGGTGCTGGCGGCGGACGAACTGGGCGGCGAGGCGGACGCGGCCGCGGTGCTGGCGGCGGCTCGGAGCGGCGTGCGGGTATTGGCCACCGCTCATGGGGAGCGTGACGGGGCCGTGAGCGGACCGTGCCGGGAGCTCACAGAGGCCGGGGTGTTCCGGCGGCGGGTCTGGATAGAGGCGCGCCAGGGCGTGCGCCGGTACGGGGCGGAGGACCTGCCGTGAAGCTGCTGGGGGCGGCGCTGCTGACGGCGGCGGGGCTGCTGGCGGGTCTGGCGGCGGCGGGCGAGCTGCGGGCCAGGGCGGTCCGGCGGGCGGAGCTGGCTCGGATGCTGGAGCGGATGGAGTTTGAGCTGGGCCGGTTCGCCACGCCGATGCCGGTGTTGTTTGAACGGCTGAGCGGGCAGCTCACCGGGGAAGCGGGCCGGCTGTGCGGACATATGGGCGAGGCTCTGTCGGACCTGGACGGCCGGACGCTGGAGGAGCTTTGGACCGAGGCGGTCAGACCTCTGCCAAGGCCGGAGCGGGAGGCGCTGCTGCCCCTGGGCCAGGTGCTGGGCCGGTACGGGGCGGAGGAACAGCTTATGGCGCTGGCCGCGTGCCGCGCTCGCATGCTGGAGGCGGCGGAGGACGCCAGGCGGGACCTGCGGGAGCGGGGCCGGATGGCGGTGGGCATAGGCGCCGCCGGGGCGGCGGCGCTGGCGGTGCTGCTGCTGTAAGTGTGGTTAAGGTATTACCATGGATGTTGATCTGATCTTCAAAATCGCGGCGGTGGGGATACTGGTGGCGGTGCTGAACCTGCTGCTGACCCGCTCCGGCCGGGACGAACAGGCGCTGATGACCACCATCGCGGGGCTGGTGGTGGTGCTGGTCATTCTGGTGCAGCGGATCGCGGCGCTGTTTGACCTCATTCGCGACCTGTTCGGTCTGGGATGACGGCGCTGGTCCAGGCGGCGGCGCTGGGGCTGGCCGGGGCCGTTATCGCGCTGCTGCTGAAGAAAAACGCTCCGGAGCTGGGTCTGGCCCTGAGTTTGGCGGTGTGCCTCATGGGGGCGTATCTGGCCCTGGAGCTGTTCGGCCAACTGCGGGAGGTGCTGGAGCTTGCCCAGGAGCAGACGGGACTGAGCCCCGCCATCGTCAGCCCCGTGCTCAAGTGCGTGGGGCTGGGGGTGGTGACGCGGCTGGCGGCGGACCTGTGCAAGGACGCGGGCCAGGGGGCCGTGGCGTCCACGGTGGAGCTGTGCGGCGCGGCCTGCGCCGTGGTCACGGCCCTGCCGCTGATACGGTCCCTTTTACAGATGATAGGGGAGCTGTCATGAAGACGATCGCGGTGCTTCTACTATTTTGCTTTTTGCTGCCGGTACCGGCTCTGGCGGCGGACACAGGCGAGGTGGAGCAGGCACTTCCCCAGTCCGCGCGGGATATTCTGGGGGACGCGTCCGTCTCCGACGCAGCCGGGAGCGGCCTGTGGCAGCGGATATGGGACTGGGCGCGGGGGAGTCTGGCCGGCCAGGTGGCCGCCGCGGCAAGAAGCGCCTGCGTGGCGCTGGCGGTGACGGTGCTGTGCTCCCTGGCGGGGGCTTTGAGCGAGGACGGAAAGGCGGCGGATTACGTGATACTGGGCGGGGCATTGGCGGTGATGGCCGCATGCGCGGGGGACATGCGGTCCTTTCTGGGCCAGGCGCGCACGGCGCTGGTGGAGCTTTCGGATTTCTCCAGGGCGCTGCTTCCCTCCATCGCGGCCAGCGCCGCCGCCGGAGGTCACGCGGCCAGCGCCGCCGCAAGGTATGCGGCGTCGGCGCTTTTTATGGACGTGCTGATAAACGCGGGGTTACAGGTGGTGCTGCCGGTCATATACGCCTACGCGGCGGCTGCCACGGCCAGGGCGGCGTTGCCGTCCGGGGCGCTGAACGGGCCGGTGAAGCTCATCGGCTGGGTGGGCAGCACGCTTCTGGCGGGGCTCACCAGCGTGTTCACGCTGGCGCTGACCGTGACGGGCGCGGTGGCGGGCAGCGCGGATAAGGTGGCGGGCGGTATCGCCAAGTCGGCCATCTCCGCGGCGCTGCCTGTGGTGGGGTCCATATTGGCGGACGCGGCGGACACGTACGTGGCGGGGGCGGCGCTGGTCCGGGGAGCGCTGGGGGCGTTCGGACTGGCGGCGGTGCTGTGCGTGTGCCTGGGGCCGCTGCTAGCGCTGGGACTGCACTATCTCATGTTCAAGGCCGCCGCCTGTATCGCCGAGCCCTTCGCCGAGGACAGACTGGCCGGGCTCATGGGCAGCATCGGCACGGCCTACGGCATGGCTCTGGGGCTGGTGGGCAGCGCGGGGCTGATGCTGTTCGTGAGCGTGGTGCTGTCGGCGGAGATGGTGGGCGCATGAGGCAGTGGATCATTTCCATCACGGCGGCGTCGGTGCTCTCGGCCGTGGCGTTGACCCTCACCCCGCCGGGACGGGTAAAACGGGTGACGCGCCTGGTGTGCGCTCTCATGTGCGCGCTGGCGGTGGCGGGGCCGCTGGTGAGGTTGGACATGGACGGGCTGGCCGCGTCCATAGCCCGGTATGAGCAGCAGGCGCAGGTGATAACAGGTCAGGCGGAGGAGGAAGCGAAAATGATGGATAGGACATACATAGAGGATAGGTGCGAGGCATATATATTAGGCAAAGCGGCCGGGGCGAACCTTGCCGTGGACGGCGTGGATTTGTCGGCCCGGTGGGACGACGGGGACCTGGTGTGGTACCCATGGTCCGTGGCGGTGGACGGGGCGTATGACGCGTGGCTGTCCGGCGTCATCGAGGCGGAGCTGGGCGTGCCGGCGGCGCGGCAGAGATGGCGGGACGATGGCTGAGCCGGGCGGGAAGCTTATGGAGCGCCTGGGCCGCTGGAAGGGCGTGCTGCTGGTGGCGGCGGCGGGGTTCGTGCTGCTGCTGTGGCCGTCCGGCCAGAGCCGGACGGAGCCGCCGGCGGCGGAGGTCACGGAGGAGGCGAGGCTGGAGGAGCTGCTCTCGGCAATGGAAGGGGTGGGGCGCGCGGAGGTACTGCTATCAGAAAACGGCGCGGCGGTGGTGTGCCAGGGCGCGGACAGCGCCGGCGTGCGCCTGAACATAACCCGGGCGCTCATGTCCTATACCGGGCTGAGCGCGGATAAGATCGCGATTTTTAAAATGTATGAAAGCTGGAGGGAAGAATCTTGAAGAAGAACTTGAAACGCAACATTGTCGTTATCGCCGTGCTGGTGTTCGTGGGCGCGGCGGTGTACCTGAACTGGTCCTACAACAGCCGCTGGGGCACGGCGGACTCGGCCATGGTGGCGGCGGAGGACGCGGCTACCCAGGCGGCGGAGGACGCCTACACGGCCGCCGCGGCGGCGGAGAATAACGGGCCAAGCATGGCCGTGTCCGCCTACTTTGACGAGGCACGGCTCACACGCCAGACCTCCCGTGACCAGGCGCTGGCCCTTTTGGAGCAGGCCTGCTCCGCCGAACAGACCAGCCAGGACGTGATCGACGAGTCCATGCGGCAGATCAACGCCATGGCAAGCTGGAATCTGCAGGAGAGCATGCTGGAAAATGAGCTGCTCGCCAAGCAATTCACCGACTGCGTGGTCACCGTGTCCGGTGAGGGCGTGACCGTGGCGGTGCCCGCGCCGGTGGAGGGCCTGACCGATACCCAGGTGGCCCAGATCACCGAGGCGGTGGTGTCCAACACGGACCACACGGCACAGCAGCTCAATATCATCGAAGTCACGGAATAATTTGCTTTTCTTTTCCGGAAGCCTGTGGTATAATACCTCTAACCAAGTTTTGGGAGGTCATGGTCGATGGCGGAGAACTACATCACCAAGCAGGAGGAAAAGGGCACGGTCAACATCTCGGAGGACGTGGTCGCCGTCATGGTAGGCGCGGCCGTGGCCGAGGTGGAGGGCGTGGCCGGCCTGGGCAGCCCCAATACGCCGGAGCTGGTGGACCTGTTCGGCCGGAAAAATCCCGTGAAGGGCCTGAAGATCCGGTTCGTCGACGAGCGTATCACCATCGACGTGCTCATCGTGGTCCGCGCCTCCGGCAGCATCACCGACACCGCCGTGCGCGTCCAGGACACGGTGTGCGGCGAGGTGGAGTCCGTCACCGGCATGAACACGGTGGTGAACGTGCATGTGACGGGTATCTCCTTCGACCAGAAATAAGACACGCGGAACCAAAATATCATTTGTCGGAGCCCCTCAAGAAGGGGCTCCGGTGTTTATGGAGGCCGGTATGACCAGAACAGCAGCCAGAGAGATCGCCATCCAACTGGGCTTTTCCGTGGCCGGAACGGGCCAGGACCCGGCGGCGGCGGCGGAGAGTTTTTTTGACCCGGAGCATTACGCCACCCTGGCCGCCGAGGGGGAGCTCTATCAAGACCTGCCCTCGGAGCGGGAGATGGACTTCATCACCCGCAGCGTCACAGGCGTGGCCGAGCACAGGGAAGAGCTGGACGGGCTCATCGGCAAATACGCCAAAGGCTGGCGCACCGAGCGCATCAGCCGCACCGCCGCCGCTATATTGCGCCAGGCCATGTTCGAGGTGCTCTACATGCCCGACGTGCCGGACAAGGCGTCCATGGACGAGGCGGTGGAGCTGGCCAAGGGCTATGAGGACCGGGATGTGGTGAGCTTCATAAACGGCGTGCTGGGCGGCTTTTACCGGGGCGAGATCGACAAAGAGGACAAGCCCGATGACTGAGACGGCGTTCACGGTATCGGCTCTGAACGAGTATATCAAGGGGCTTTTCGACACGGACCCGCTTCTGGGCCGGGTGGCGGTGAAGGGGGAGCTGTCCAACTATAAAATATATCCCTCCGGCCACCACTACTTCACGTTGAAGGACGCCGAGAGCAGCATCCGGTGCGTCATGTTCCGCTCCAGCGCGGCCAAACTCCGGTTCCGGCCGGAGAGCGGCATGTCCGTCACGGCCACGGGGCGGGTCAGCGTCTACCCCAGAGACGGGGCCTATCAGCTTTACGTGTCCGACCTGATGCCCGAGGGGGCCGGGGACTTGCAGGTAGCCTTCGAGCAGCTCAAGGCCAAGCTGGCTGCTGAGGGGCTTTTCGACCCGGCACATAAAAAGCCCCTGCCGGCCTTTCCAAGGCGCGTGGCGGTCATCACCAGCGGCGCGGGCGCGGCGGTGCACGATATCATAAGGGTGCTGGGCCGGCGCTGGCCGCTGGCGAAGATACTGGTCCTGCCCGTGCGGGTGCAGGGGGCGGAGGCACCGCCGGAGATCGTGGGGGCCATACGCTACGCCAACCGGTACCGGGTGGCGGACGTGATCATCACCGGCCGGGGCGGCGGGTCCATGGAGGACCTGTGGGCCTTCAACGACGAGCGGGTGGCGCGGGCCATCTATGCGTCGGAGATACCGGTGGTGTCCGCCGTGGGACATGAGCCGGACGTGACCATAGCGGACTATGTGGCGGACAGGCGGGCGGCTACGCCGTCCAACGCGGCGGAGATCGTGGGGCCGGACATCGAAGAAGTAGCGGCATGGGCCGCGCAGACCAACATCCGCCTGGGTCAGGCCATAGGCAAGAAGCTGGACACGCTGTCCCGGCGGCTTTCCGAGCTGGCGGCGCGGCCGGCGCTGACGGACCCGGAGGTGTATCTGGGCACCAAGCGGATGGCCTTGGACTATGCCCGGTCCAATCTGGCCGCGGCGGGGGAGAAGCTGGCCGGCGAAAAGCGCCGGGCCTACGTGGCACTGGCGGCCAAGCTGGACGCGCTGAGCCCCCTGAAGGTGCTGAGCCGGGGGTATGCGATCGCGGAGAAAAATGGCGCGGCGCTGCGCTCGGCGGGCCAGGCGCGAAAGGGCGACAAGATCAACGTGCGGCTGTCCGGGGGGAGCCTGGACTGCCTGGTGGAGGATGTGCACAATGGCGAAGAAAGAAATGACGTTTGAACAGTCCCTGACAAGGCTGGAGGAGATCGTGAAGAGCCTGGAAAAGGGCGACGCGCCGCTGGCGGAGAGTTTGGGGCTTTTCGAGGAGGGCGCGGGGCTGCTGCGCTCCTGCGGCAAGCTGCTGGACGAGGCGGAGCAAAAAGTCGTCCAGCTCCGCAAGGGGCCGGACGGCGCGCCGGAAGAGCTGCCGTTTGAGTGAGGGGAGCCGTCATGGACCCGCTGGAGCGATACGAAAATTACCGGGCGATGGTGGAGTACTGGCTGGAAGAGCGGTTCGAGCCTGTGGGCGACGGCATAGACGGGCTGCGCCGGGCGATGGCGTATACGCTGGAGGCTGGGGGCAAGCGGGTGCGGCCGGTGCTGTGCCTGGAATTTGCCCGCATCTGCGGCGCGGACCCGGAGGACGCGCTGAGCGTGGCGTGCGCGGCGGAGCTGCTGCACACCTACAGCCTCATCCACGACGATCTGCCATGCATGGACAACGACGACGAGCGCCGGGGGAAGCCTGCCAATCACGTGAAATTCGGCGAGTCCACCGCCGTGCTGGCGGGGGACTGTTTGCAGGCCGAGGCATTCGCCGCCGTGTGCGATGCGGAGATACCGGCGGAGGATAAATTCCGCTGCTGCCGGATATTGAGCCAGGCCGCCGGTGTGGGGGGCATATGCGGCGGACAGTATCTGGACCTGGGCGGCGATAGTCCCACGGCGGACAGACTCACCGCCACGGACGAGGCCAAGACGGCCGCTTTGCTCGCCGCCGCCTGCGCCATGGGCGCGGCCGCCGCCGGCGCGGACGAGGACACCGTGACCGCCGCAAGGGATTTCGGCGCGGCGCTGGGGATGGCCTTTCAGTGCCGGGACGATCTGCTGGACGGGGACGGGTTCTGCGCACTGCTGGGGCCGGAGAGGTGCCAGGAGATGACCGAGGCGTACACACGGGACGCCTACCGGCTGCTGGAAGCGTTCGGAGACACGGGGTTTCTCCGGGCGCTGACAGAAAAGCTGGCCGGTCGGGAGAACTGAAAAGTATTCATTTTGTAATGAAAATATGCAGAAACCGCCTTGCATTTCAGGGCGGTTTTTGCTATGATGATGGGACTGTGTGAGCGCGGACGCGTTTGGAAGACAGATGTTTGGTGTGGTTTGCGTATGAGCCTTTTGGAGAATATACACGGCCCGGAGGACGTGCGGGCTCTGCCGCCGGAGGCGCTGGACCAGTTGTGCGCGGAGATACGGGCATTTCTGGTGGGCGCTTTGTCCGAGCACGGGGGGCACCTGGCGTCCAATTTGGGCAGCGTGGAGCTGACGGTGGCCCTGCACCGGGTGTACGACACCGGCCGGGATAGGCTGGTGTTCGACGTGGGGCACCAGTGCTATACCCATAAGCTGCTCACGGGACGGAAGGACTTCACGGATTTCCGGGACCTGGGGGGCCTGTCGGGCTTTCCCAAGCCATACGAGAGCGTCCACGACGCCTTTATCGCCGGGCACGCGTCCAACTCCGTGTCCGTGGCGCTGGGGATGGCCAGAGCCAGGACGGCACAGGGGGCGGATTACAACGTGGCGGCTCTCATCGGGGACGGGGCGCTGAACGGCGGCATGGCATACGAGGGCCTTTCCGACGCGGGGCACAGCGGCGAGCCGCTGGTGATCGTGCTCAACGACAACGGCATGAGCATCAACGAGAGCGTGGGGGGCCTGGCGGCGATGCTGGGACGCATGCGCACCCGAGTGGAGTATATCCGGTTCAAGAAGTGGTACCGGAGCAATGTGCTGCCCCGGCTGCCAGGGGTGTCCGCCCTGCTGGGCCGGATGAAGAACTGGCTCAAGGAGCGGATCATCCCGGAGAATATCTTTGACGACTTCGGTTTTGAGTACATCGGCCCCATCGACGGCCACGACGTGCGCAAGGTGGAAAACGCCGTCCGCTGGGCAAAAGATTACGGCGCGCCGGTGCTGGTGCACGTGATCACCCAAAAGGGCCGGGGATACGCTCCGGCGGAGAAGGCTCCGGAGGCCTTCCACGGCGTGGGCGCTTTTGACGCGGCCACCGGCGTGCCAAAGTACACGGGAGAGGACTTTTCCTCCGTGTTCGGAAGGACCCTGACGGAGCTTGCCGGGGAGGACGACACCGTGGTGGCCATCACGGCCGCGATGAAAGAAGGGACCGGTCTCATCGGTTTTCAGGAGGCGTATCCGGACCGGTTTTTCGACGTGGGAATCGCCGAGGAACACGCCTGCGCCATGGCGGCGGGTATGGCCGCGCAGGGGCTGAAGCCCGTGTTCGCGGTGTACTCCACGTTTTTGCAGAGAAGCTACGACATGCTGATACACGATGTGGCACTGATGGGCCTGCACGTGGTGCTGGGCGTGGACCGGGCCGGCATTGTGGGCCGGGACGGGGAGACTCACCAGGGGGCCTTCGACGTGGCGTATCTGGCCAGCGTGCCGGGGATGAAGATATACGCACCGGCCAGCTTTGCGGAGCTCAAAAGCATGCTGCGCCAGGCGGTGCTGGTTGATACCGGCCCCGTGGCGGTGCGCTATCCCAGAGGGGGCGAGGGGGCTTTCCGGGGCGATACGTCGGCGGATCTAAGCGCGGTCGTCCGGACGGGGAAGGACGTGACCGTCGTCTCTTACGGGACCGAGATCAACGAGGCGCTGGCGGCGGCGGAGCGGCTGGCGGAGAAGGGCGTGGACGCGGAGGTCGTGAAGCTCAACGTGCTCTGCCCGCCGGACGCGGACAGTGTGCTCTCGTCGCTTCGTAAGACCGGGGCTATGCTGGTGGCGGAGGACGTGTGCGCCGCCGGGTGCGTGGGCGAAAGGCTGCTGGCGGCCGCGGCTGCAAACGGCCTCGGGCTGAAAGCGACGCGGCTGGTGAATTTGGGCAGCGGCATATTGGAGCACGGCGCGCCGGAGGCGCTGCGGGCAAAAATGGGGCTGGATGGCGAGAGTCTGGCCCGGACCGCGTGGGAGATGCTGCATGGGAAAGATAAGACTGGACCAGCGGATACATGAATTGGGCCTGGCCGAGAGCCGGGAGCGGGCCAAGGCGCTCATATTGGCCGGCGAGGTATACGTGAACGGGGAGAAGCAGACCCGGCCGGCCGCGATAGTCCCGGAGGACGCGCCGGTAGAGGTCCGGGGCGGGAAGTTACCCTACGTGAGCCGGGGCGGGCTGAAGCTGGAAAAGGCGCTGGATACGTTTTCCATCGACCCGGCGGGGCTTACATGCGTGGACTGCGGCGCGTCCACCGGCGGCTTTACCGACTGTCTGTTGCAGCGGGGAGCCAGGCATGTGTACGCCGTGGACGTGGGCTACGGGCAGCTTGCCTGGAGCCTGCGCACCGACGAGCGGGTGACGGTGATGGAGCGGACCAATGCCAGGAACCTGACGCCGGACATGTTCCCGGAGAAAATGGACCTGGCGGTCATGGATATGTCGTTCATATCCCTGCGGCTGGTGCTGCCGGCGGTGAAAAGCCTGCTGGGACCGGAGGGCCAGGCGATGTGTCTGGTCAAGCCCCAGTTCGAGGCGGGCCGGGAAAAGGTGGGCAAAAAGGGCGTGGTCCGGGACCCGGCGGTGCACCGGGAGGTGCTGGAGCGGTTTTTGGATGACGCAACAGAGCTGGGCTTCGTGCCACGGGGGATGACGTTCTCCCCGGTGCGGGGCCCGGAGGGCAATATCGAATATCTGGCGTGGCTGGGCCTGGCGGGTGAGCCGGCGGACGTGGACTGCGCCGCATTGGTGGAACAGTCGCATAAGGCGCTGGATACGGGAAAGGGGGACGGGTCATGAGCCAGGTGGTGCTGTGTCCCAACGTCCAGCGGGACGGGGACCTCTCCTATACTACCCAGATCAGGACCATGCTGGAGGCGGACGGCCACGTGGTGCGGGTGTGTCCCGTGTGCGGGGAGGCTGAACAGGACGCCGGGGCGCTGGAAGCGGCGCTGGATGGAGCGGACCTGCTGGTGACGCTGGGCGGCGACGGGACCATACTGCGTATCGCGCCACGGATCATGCGCCACGATGTGCCCCTGGTGGGGCTCAATCTGGGGCATGTGGGCTTTCTCACGGAGCTGGACCGGGACAGCGCGGGCCTTCTGCGCCAGGCGGCGGCGGGCAAATTCACGCCGGTGCCCAGGATGATGCTTGACGTGGAGATACGGCGAAACGGCCAGCGGGCGTTTTTCGACACGGCGCTCAATGACGCGGTGATATCGGGCATCGTGCAGAACGTGCATATGACGGCCCTGGGGGACGGGAAGAAGATCCTGTCTTTTTCCGGCGACGGGGTGATCGTGTCCTCGCCAACCGGGTCCACCGCCTATTCCATGGCGGCGGGCGGGCCGCTGGTGGAGCCGGGGGCGGAGGCCATCGTCCTGACGCCTATATGCGCGCACATGCTGGCGGCCAGGTCCTTCGTGCTCAGTCCCGAGCGGACCATCACCGTGCTGCCCCAGGACGTGAGCGAGGGTCGGCGGTGCGTGCTCACGGCGGACGGCCGGGGGCTTATCGACCTGGCGGACTGGGACGAAGTGGTCGTGAAAAAGTCCAGATACAGGCTGCTCATGGCGGATCTTGGCACCAAGAGCTTTTATGAGACGGCCTTTGAAAAATTGGGGGGGAGAGCATGAAGACATCCAGACAGAGCGTGATTTTGGACATCATTGCCCAGGAGGATATCGAGACCCAGGGCCAAATGCTGGAGGCGCTGCAGGCAAGGGGCGTGAACAGTACCCAGGCCACCGTGTCCCGGGATATCAAGGAACTGCGGCTGGTGAAGGAGATCGGCCCCAGTGGGCGGTATCGCTATGCCCAGGCCGACCAGGACGAGGCCAACGAGGCGGCAAGGCGGCTGGAGGAGATCTTCCGGGAGAGCTGCCTGAGCTTCGACCACGCGCTGCACACGGTGGTGGTCAAGACCCTGCCGGGCCTGGCCAGCGCGGTGTGCGCGTCCATCGACGCCATGGGGGAGGACTCCATCCTGGGCTCCGTGGCCGGGGACGATACCGCCATCATCGTGCTGCGAAACGCCGCAGCCGCCGAGCGGATGTGCGCACAGCTCCGGCGGGCCTATAAGAGGTAAGGACAATGCTGAGAAGCCTCCACATCGAGAATATCGCGGTGGTGGAGCGGGCCGACGTACAGTTCCGGGAGGGGCTGAACGTGCTGACCGGCGAGACCGGCGCGGGCAAGAGCATCGTGATCGACGCGCTGTACGCCGTCACCGGCGGGCGGACCAGCCGGGAGCTGGTGCGCACCGGGGCGGACCGGTGCCTGGCGGCGGCGGTGTTCGACGCTGAAGCGGCGCTTTCCTGGTGCGAGGAAAACGGCGTGGAGCCGGAGGACGGGACCCTCATCGTGCAGCGCAGCGTCTCCGCCGACGGGCGGGGCGCGTGCCGTGTCAACGGCGTGCCCGTCACTGTGGGGCAGCTTCGGGCGCTGGGGGCGCTGCTGGTGGATATCCACGGCCAGAACGACGGCCGACAGCTCCTGGACGAGAGCCGCCACATCGACTATCTGGACGCCTTCGCCGGGACGGAAAAGGAGCGGACCGCCTACCGGGCCGCCTATGAGGCATGGCAGGAGAATGAACGGCAGATAGAGCGCCTGTCCATGGACGACGAGACGCGCCGGCGGCTGGCGGAGAGCCTGGCCTACCGGGTGCAGGAGCTGGAAAAGGCGGAGTTGAAAGCGGGCGAGGAAGCGGAGCTGGAGGAACGCTCCGCGCTGCTCCGAAACAGCGAGAAGCTCCGGGAGGCCGCCGACGGGGCCTTTGGGGCTCTGTATGGGGACGACGAGCGCTCCGCCGTGGCATTGGCGGGACAGGCGCGGGGGTTCCTGAGCCGGGCACGGGGCTGGAGCGCGGACCTGGCCGGGGCGGACGATACCCTGGCCGAGGCGCTGAGCCTCTTGCAGGACGCCGCCGAGCGGGTCCGGGACGTGCAGGACAGCCTGGACTTCTCCCCGGAGGAGTTCGACAGGGTGGAGGGCCGACTGGCCCAGCTTCGGCGGCTGGAGAGGAAGTTCAACGTCCTGGACGAGGCGGCGCTCATAGAGCTTTATGAGCAATCGTCCGCGCGTCTTGCCCAGATAGAGGACGGGGACGAGGCGCTTCAAGCCCTGCGGCAAAAGCGGGGGGCGCTGGAAAAGGACTGCGTAGATGCGGCGGCGGCGCTGACGAAAGCCCGGAAAAAGGCGGCGGACGCGCTGGCCGGGCAGGTGGAGCGGGAACTGAAGGAGCTGTCCATGCCGTCGGCCAGGTTTTCCACCCAGATCACGCCTCTGGACGGCAAGCCCGGATTCGGGCCAAAGGGCGCGGATAAGGTGCGGTTTCTCATGAGCGCCAACGCCGGCCAGAGCATGGGCAGCATCGCACGTATCGCCTCCGGCGGCGAGCTGAGCCGGATCATGCTGGCTTTGAAGACCGTGTTCGGCCGGAACGACCCGGTGCCCACGGCGGTGTTCGACGAGATCGATACCGGCGTGTCCGGCGTGGCGGCCAGCCGTGTGGGGGAAAAGCTGGCCCTGACGGGCCGGTTCCGCCAGGTGCTGTGCGTCAGCCACCTGCCCCAGATCGCGTCCATGGCCGACAGCCAATATCTCATCGAAAAGCGGGAGAAGGGCGGCCGGACCTATACCACAGTGGAGGAGCTGGACCGGGCCGGCCGGCGGCGGGAGATCGCACGCCTCATCGGCGGCGACAATATCACCGACACCACCACCGCCTCCGCCGAGGAACAGCTTGCCGCGGCGGACGCGTGGAAAGAAAAGCTGAACGAAAAATAAAGTTTAGGAGAGCGAAAAATGACCCTGTATGACGAACTGCAAGCCCGTGGCCTGCTGGCCCAGGTGACGGACGAGGACGAGGTCAAGGACCTTATAAACAGCGGCAAGGCCACCTTTTACATCGGCTTTGACTGCACGGCCGACAGCCTGACCGCCGGGCACTTCGTGACATTGACGCTGATGAAGCGGATGCAGCAGGCCGGCAACAAGCCTATCGCGCTTATCGGCGGCGGCACTACCATGATCGGCGACCCCTCCGGCCGGACCGATATGCGCAAGATGCTCACCAAAGAGACCATCGAGTATAACGCCGAGTGCTTCAAGCGGCAAATGGCCCGGTTCATCGACTTCGGCGAGGGACCCGGCCAGGCCATGATGGTCAATAACGCCGAGTGGCTGCTGAATCTCAATTACGTGGATCTGCTGCGGGAGGTGGGCGCCTGCTTTTCCGTGAACAACATGCTCCGGGCCGAGTGCTATAAGCAGCGGATGGAAAAGGGCCTTTCCTTCCTGGAATTCAACTACATGATCATGCAGTCCTACGACTTCTATCACATGTTCCAGACGCTGGGCTGCAACATGCAGCTGGGCGGCAACGACCAGTGGAGCAATATGCTGGGCGGCACGGAGCTCATTCGCCGGAAGCTGGGCAAGGACGCCTACGCCATGACCGTGACGCTGCTGACCGACTCCCAGGGCAAGAAGATGGGCAAGACCGCCGGCAACGCCGTGTGGCTGGACGCAAACAAGACAAGCCCCTACGATTTTTACCAGTACTGGCGCAACGTGGGCGACGAGGACGTGATGAAGTGCATCCGCATGCTCACGTTCCTGCCCCTGGAGCAGATCGAGGAAATGGACGGCTGGAAGGACCAGAAAATAAACCAGGCCAAGGAGATACTGGCCTACGAGCTTACGAAGATGGTCCACGGGGAGGAAGAGGCCGACAAGGCTCAGACCGCCGCCAGGGCCCTGTTCGGGGCCGGTGCCGCCGAGGAAATGCCCGTGACGGAGATATCCGAGGCGGATCTGGCGGACGGCGCGGCGGATATCAAGACCCTGCTGGTGAAGGCGGGGCTGTGCAAGTCCAACTCCGAGGCGCGGCAAAATATCGCTCAGGGGGGCGTGAGCCTGGACGGGGAGAAGGTCACGGATATGTTCCTGGCCGTGCCGGCGGAAAAGCTGCGGGAAGGGGTCCTGCTCCGGCGGGGCAAAAAGAGCTACCGGAAGGTCGTGCTTTCATAACGATTTCACTTTAAAGTAATATTGCAGCAAAGTGTATGATGTCAATGGGCGGTTTTTGGCGGAACTGCACATTGACATCAGCCATTTAAAGCGATAGAATCATGGGTGCGTATAACGAGGCGCGTTTTGCGCGCCATCATCAAAAATCGAAAGGAAAACAATACGATGAAGAAAGTACTTGCGATCGCTCTGGCGCTCGTTATGGTCCTGGCCCTGTGCGCCACGGCCGTTGCCGACGAGGAAGCCAGCTACACCGTCGGCATTTGCCAGCTCGTTCCCCACGAGGCGCTGGACGCCGCCACCCAGGGCTTTGAAGACGCCCTGGTCGAGAAGTTCGGCGCGGCCGAGAAGGCCGGCGATCCCGGCGTGTACTTTGACTATCAGAACGCCGCCAATGACCCGGCCACCTGCGCCACCATCGCCAACGCGTTCGTGTCCGAGGGCGTGGATCTGATCATGGCCAACGCCACCCCGGCCCTCCAGGCCGCCGCCACAGCCACGGCTGAGATCCCCGTGCTGGGCACCTCCGTCACCGAGTACGGCGTGGCTCTGGGCATCGACGACTTCACCGGCACCGTGGGCACCAACGTGTCCGGTACCTCCGACCTGGCTCCCCTGGACGAACAGGCCGCGATGATCAAGGAGTGGTATCCCGACGCCAAGACCGTGGGTCTGCTGTACTGCTCCAACGAGGCCAACAGCCAGTACCAGGTGGACACCGTTCAGGCCGAGCTGGAGGAGCTGGGCTATGAGTGCACTCAGTATCCGTTCTCCGACTCCAACGATATGGCCGCCGTGTGCCAGACCGCCGCGGACGAGTCCGACGTGCTGTATGTCCCCACGGACAACACCGTGGCCTCCAACACCGGCATCGTGGACAACATCTGCAACGGCAAGGTCCCCGTATTCTGCGGCGAAGAGGGCATCTGCAAGGGCTGCGGCGTGGCTACCCTGTCCATCAGCTACTATGACCTGGGCTACGCCACCGGCGAGATGGCCGCGAAGATCCTGACCGGCGAGCAGGACGTGGCTGAGACCCCCATCGGCTATGCCGCCACCTTCACTCCCAAGTATAACCCCGTCATCTGCGAGGCGCTGGGCCTGGAGGCTCCGGAGGGCTACGAGGCCGTGGAGCTCGAGGACGCGGCTGAGTAAGAGACACACCGTCTGGATATAGGACGGATCACCAAAAAACAGTGGAGAGGGATAAGCTCTTTCCGCTGTTTTTTGGCGTACTATCGAACCATTTCCAAAGAATACCTGCAACGAGTGATTAGGGGGAAACTGCATGAGCGGATTCATCAGCGCCCTGCCGGGCGCAGCTTCCCAGGGGCTGATCTGGGGCATTATGGCCATCGGCGTATACATCACCTTTAAGATCCTGGATTTGGCCGATCTGACGGTGGACGGGTCCTTCTGCACGGGCGGCGCCACGTTCGTGGTGCTGTTCGGCATGGGCGTGCCGGTGCCCGTGGCGCTGCTGGCGGCCTTTGGCGTGGGGCTGCTGGCGGGACTGGCCACGGGGCTGCTGCATACGTTCTGCGGCATCCCGGCCATTTTGTCCGGCATCCTGACCCAGCTGGGCCTGTGGTCCATCAACCTGGCCATCATGGGCATGAAGGCCAACGTGGCCATCAACGTCATCGACCAGGACAATCTCAACAAGCTTTGGGTCTCCCTGCGGTTCGTGCAGGACGTGGCCGGCGGACGGCGACCCTTTACCCGGCACCCCATCTTCATCGTGGGGCTGTTCACGGTGGGCGTCATTTTGCTGCTGTACTGGTTTTTCGGCACGGAGCTGGGCTGTTCTCTGCGGGCCACCGGCGCCAACAGCCATATGGCCCGGGCCCAGGGCATCAACACCAGCGTGACCACGGTGCTGGGCCTGATGCTCTCCAACGGCCTGGTGGCCCTGTCCGGCGCGTTGCTGGCCCAGTTCCAGAGCTTTGCCGACTCCAGCATGGGCAAAGGCGCCATCGTCATCGGCCTGGCGGCCGTGATCATCGGCGAGGCGCTGTTCTCCCGGATATTCCGGAATTTCGCTTTGAAGCTGCTGGCGGTGAGCCTGGGCGCGGTGATCTATTACGTGGTCATCCAGGCGGTGATCAGCCTGAGCAACATCAACGCCAATTACCTCAAGCTTATCTCCGCGCTGATCGTGGCGGTGTTCCTGGCGGTGCCGTACTGGAAGACGAAGTATTTCACCAAGGCGAAAAAGGAGGTCAGGGCCGATGCTTGATATCAACAACATCTACAAGACCTTCAATCCGGGCACGGTCAACGAAAAGCATGCCCTCAACGGCGTGAACCTGCACCTGGACGAGGGCGATTTCGTCACGGTCATCGGCTCCAACGGCGCGGGTAAGTCCACGGCGCTGAACGCCATCGCCGGCGTGTGGCCGGTGGACAGCGGCACGATCGTCATCGACGGGCAGGACGTGACGAACCTGCCGGAGCACAAGCGTGCCAAATACCTGGGCCGGGTGTTCCAGGACCCCATGACCGGCACCGCCGCCACCATGCAGATACAGGAAAATCTGGCGCTTGCCAAGCGCCGTGGCGCCAGCCGTACCCTGCGCCGGGGCATCACGAAAAAGGAGCAGGAGGAATATCGGGAGCTCTTAAAGACCCTGGACTTGGGGCTGGAGGACCGTATGACCGCCAAAGTGGGTCTGCTCTCCGGCGGCCAGCGGCAGGCGCTGACGCTGCTGATGGCCACGCTGCAAAAACCCAAACTGCTGCTGCTGGACGAGCACACCGCCGCGCTGGACCCCAAGACCGCCGAGAAGGTGCTGAACACCACCGACGCCATCATCAATGAGCACCACCTGACCGCGTTCATGGTCACCCACAACATGAAGGACGCCATTGCCCACGGCAACCGGCTCATTATGATGAACGAGGGCCATATCATCTTCGACGTGGCCGGGGAGGAAAAGAAGAACCTGACCATGAAGGACCTGCTGGATAAGTTCGCGGAGATATCCGGCAGCAGCATCCAGAGCGACAAGGTGCTGTTGGCCTGAATAGGATGAAATAAGAGCGCGCATGGTTTTTTCCATGCGCGCTTTTTGTGCAAAAACGCCTTTGACGACGAGCCCGTCCGGCGGGTATAATATAAATACAACGTGTAGCACGACCTGCGTAAACCCGGTTGCGTGCGCACGTTGTTTTTTTATGTGTGAAAGGAAGGCAAAATGGAAAAAGAAGCAAACCGTTTCCTGGGCGACGCGCCCGTTGGAAAGCTCATGGGAAAGTACGCCGTACCCTGCGTTATCTCGCTGCTGGTGGGAGCGCTTTACAACATCGTGGACCAGATATTCATCGCCAACGCCGCATATCTGGGCTCCTACGGCAACGCCGCCAACACGGTGGTGTTCCCCCTCACGGTCATTGCGCTGGCTGTCGCTGTCATGATCGGCGACGGCTGCTGCGCCTTCGTGAGCCTGAGTCTGGGTAAAAATGAGACGGCGGACGCAAGAAAGAGCGTGGGCAGCGCCGTGGTCATGACCGTCGTAAGCGGCGTCGCGCTGTGCGCGGTGTATCTCATCTTCGCCGACCCCGTTATTGCGCTGTTCGGCGGCACGGTCAACGACGAGACCTTCCGGTATTCTCAGGAGTACTTCTTCTGGATAACCCTGGGCGTGCCCTTTTATATGTTCGGCCAGGCTATGAACCCCATCATCCGAGCGGACGGCTCCCCCAGGTTCGCCATGGCGTCCACCCTGGCCGGGGCGGTGCTCAACATCATCCTGGACCCGGTGTTCATCTTCGTTTTCCGGTGGGGCATGATGGGCGCTGCGGTGGCCACGGTGCTGGGCCAGGTGGTCACGGCGGCGCTGGCGGTGTGGTATCTGGCGCATATGCGGCTGGTCCGGCCGGCCAAGGGCGACTACCGCGTGGACCTTCACATTGCCGGGCGCACCCTGACGCTGGGCATCACCAGCTTTTTGTCCCAGGTATCCCTGGTCATGGCGATGGCTGCTATCAACAACATGCTACGCAAGTACGGCGCACTGGACCCGGTGTTCGGCCAGGCCCAGTACGCCCAAATACCTATGGCGGTGGTGGGCATCGTGATGAAGTTCTTCCAAATCGTCATCTCCATCGTAGTGGGCATGGCGGCAGGGTGCATCCCCATCGCCGGCTACAACATGGGCGCGGGTCTAAAGGGCCGGGTGCGGAGCCTCTTTACCCGGCTGCTGACGGCTGAGGCCGCTGTGGGCGCTGTGGCTCTCGTCATCGTGGAGTGCTTCCCCGCACAATTGATAGCCATCTTCGGCGCGGCCAACGAGAGCGCCTATTATACCGACTTTGCCCTGCGGTCCTTCCGGGTCTATCTCTGCATGGTGATATTCGCCTGCGTGAACAAGGCCTGCTTTATCTTCCTGCAGGCTATGGGTAAGGCGCTGGCGTCCACGGTGCTCAGCATGGTGCGGGAGATCGTGTTCGGCGTAGGACTGGCGCTGCTGCTGCCCCGGTTCTTCGGACTGGACGGGGTGCTGTACTCCATGCCGGTGTCCGATGCACTGACCTTCCTGATCGCCGCGGCGCTGATCGCAAGGACCTACAAGGAGCTGCGTAATGAGGAAACGCCTGCCGTCCAAGGCAGACGCCAGGTACTCTCCAGGGCATAGAATAAAGGAACGCTGGCAAAACACCGGCGTTCCTTTATTTTATCTTTCGGACGGTTTTGACGCTTATCCGCCGAGATACGCTTTTTTGATGGCGTCGCTCTCGGCCAGCTCCTTGCCGGTGCCGGACAGGGCGATGGTGCCGGATTCCAGCACGTAGGCTCGGTCCGCGATCTGCAGGGCCATCTCCGCGTTCTGCTCCACCAGCAAAATGGTGGTGCCGGAGGCGTGGAACTCCCGGATGATGTTGAAGATCTCCTCCACCAGAATGGGGGCCAGACCCATGGACGGTTCGTCCAGCATCAGAAGCTTCGGGTGGCTCATGAGCGCACGGCCCATGGCCAACATCTGCTGCTCGCCGCCGGACAGAGTGCCGGCGATCTGGCTGCGCCGCTCTTTCAGCCGGGGGAAGTGGGCGAAAACCTTTTCAAAGTCCTCGTCGGGGACTTTCTTCTGGATGTACGCGCCCATCTCCAGATTCTCCATGACGGTCATTTGCAAAAAGATGCGGCGGCCCTCCGGGACCTGGGCCAGGCCCTTGGCGGGCAGCTTGTACCCGTCGGTGTGGGTGATGTCCTCGCCGAGAAACGTAATCTTGCCGTTGCGGGGGTGCATGATGCCGGAAATGGTTTTCAGGGTGGTGGACTTGCCCGCGCCGTTGGCGCCGATCAGGGCCACCACCTCGCCCTCGTTCACGTCGAAGGAGATGCCCTTGATGGCGTGGATGGCGCCGTAGAATACGTCGATGTTCTCAACGGTCAGCATCATGTTATTTTGCCCCCTTCTTGCCCAGGTACGCCTCGATGACCACCGGGTCGTTCTTGATCTGGTCCGGGTCACCCTTGGCGATGACCTTGCCGTAGTTGACCACGCAAATGCCCTCGCAGATGCCCATGACCAAGTTCATGTCGTGCTCGATGAGCAGCACCGCGATTTGGAACATGTCCCGGATGCGGCGGATGTTCTCCATCAGCTCCTCCGTCTCGGAGGGGTTCATGCCGGCGGCCGGCTCGTCCAGCAGCAGCAGGCAGGGGTTGGTGGCCAGGGCACGCAGGATCTCCAGGCGGCGCTGAGCGCCGTAGGGCAGGGAACCGGCCTCTGCGTCGGCCAGGTCCTCCATGTTGAAGATGCTCAAAAGCTCCATGGCACGCTCCCGTGCGATACGCTCGCTGCGGAAGAAGCCGGGCAGACGGATGATACTGGTCAGGACGTTGTAGTCCATCTCGTCGTGCAGACCAACCAGGATGTTCTCCATGACCGTCATGGCGGAGAAAAGGCGTATGTTCTGGAACGTGCGGGCGATGCCCAGCTTGCAGACCTGGCTGGTCTTCAGGCCCTTGGTGGACTTGCCGTCCAGCAATATGGTGCCGCGGGTGGGCTGGTAGACGTTGGTCAGCAGGTTGAAGATGGTGGTCTTGCCCGCGCCGTTGGGGCCGATAAGCCCGGCGATCTCCGTGCGGCCGATGGTCAGGTTGAAGTCGTCCACGGCCACCAGGCCGCCAAAGTCGATGCCCAGGTGGTGAGTCTCCAGAATGGGGGACTTGTCGATGTCCCGTTCGGGGATGACGCTGTCGCTCGGTATGGGGACCAGCTTGACTTTACTTGCCATTGTCAGCGCCTCCTTCCGCGGTCTGCGCAACAGGTTTTTTGCGGACCAGCTTCTGTTTGATGATGTTGAGATAGCCCTTCAACGTGGGGTTATTGGTGATGAGCATGACCAGGATGAGCACGATGGCGTAGATCAGCATCCGGTAGTCGGCAAACTGACGCAGGGCCTCGGGCAGGATGGTCAGGGCCGCCGCCGCGATGATGGAGCCCAGCATATTGCCCAGGCCGCCAAGCACCACGAACACCAGCACAAGGATGGAGGTGTTGAAGTCGAACTTGTTGGCGACGACGGTGGAGTAGTTCTCGGCGAACAGGGTGCCGGCAGCGCCCGCCAGAGCGGCGGAGATGACAAAGGCCATCAGCCGGTACTTGGTCACGTTGATACCCACGGATTCCGCCGCGATGCGGTTGTCCCGTATGGCCTTGATGGCACGGCCGGTCCGGCTGTTCACCAGGTTGAACACGATCACCAGCGTGATCATCACCAGCACAAAACCGATGGTGAAGGTGGACAGCTTCGTAATGCCGCCGATGCCCATGGGACCGGCGATAATGAGCTTGCCGCCCTCGGCCAGATTGGTCTTGTCGCTCAAAAAGCTCAGCTGCATGCCGTTGGCGTCAACACCCACATAGAGGTTATTGATGATGCTCTTGATGATCTCGCCGAAGGCAAGGGTGACGATGGCCAGATAGTCGCCCTTGAGCCGCAGGACCGGGATGCCGATGAGTACGCCGGCGATGGCGGCAAAGATGGCGCCTACGACCATGCCGATGCACAGCCGCAATGTCCCGGAGGGGATGGCGTCTTGCAGGGCGATGGCGGCGGTGACGCCGGTGAAGGCACCTACGCTCATAAAGCCCGCGTGGCCCAGGCTCAGCTCGCCCAGCACGCCCACCGTCAGGTTCAGGCTCACGGCCATCACCACATAGGCGCAGATGGGCACCAGCATGCCCTTCAGTGTGGAGGAGATGGACCCGGTGGACACCATGGTCTGCAAAATCGCATAGGCCGCTATGACAACTCCGTATGTGATGAAATTCATACGGGAGGTTTTATTCAGTGTCTTGTTTTTTGTTTTCATATCCACACCTCAGACTTTCTCGCGGACCTGCTTGCCCAGAAGCCCGGCGGGCTTGACAAGAAGGACCACGATCAGCACGGCGAAGACGATGGCGTCGGACACCTGTGTGGAGATATACGCCTTGGCAAATATCTCGATAACGCCCAGCAAAATGCCGCCCAGCATGGCGCCGGGAATGGAGCCGATGCCGCCGAACACGGCGGCGGTGAAGGCCTTGATGCCCGGCATGGAGCCCGTGGTGGGCACCAGGGTGGGGTAGGCCGAGCACAGCAGCACGCCCGCGATGGCGGCCAGGCCGGAGCCGATGGCAAAGGTCATGGAAATGGTGGAGTTGACGTTGATGCCCATGAGCTGGGCCGCGCCCTTATCCTCCGAGCAGGCCCGCATGGCCTTGCCCATCTTCGTGTTGCCGGTGAACCAGGTCAGCGCGATCATGATCACGATGCAGGTGATGATGGTGACGACGGTCACCAGAGAGACGGTGAGCTGCCCGCCAAAGAGGGATATCTTCCCCATGCCGGTGACGGAGGGGAACACCTTCGGGTTGGAGGACCAGAGCAGAAGCGCGCTGTTTTGCAGAAAATAGCTCACGCCGATGGCGGTGATCAGCACAGCCAGAGAGGGGGCAGCCCGCAGGGGCTTGTAGGCCAGCCGCTCTACGATGATGCCCAGTACGGTGCATACCGCCATGGCGGCCAAAATGCCGACCAGAGGGGGGAGCTTGTAGCGGGCCACGGCGTAAAAGCATATGTATGCGCCTACCATGATCACGTCGCCGTGGGCGAAGTTCAGCATCTTGGCGATGCCGTAGACCATGGTATAGCCCAGGGCGATGATGGCGTAGATGCTGCCCAGGCTGATCCCGCTGATGAGAAAGTTCAAAAAGGCCATATATCTGCCTCCTTCGAGTCATTTGGAGGATAGGAAGAGATGCGAAAAAATCCGGCAAAGCCGGAGCAGACGCATAGAGCATCTGCTCCGGCCGGATAGCTCAAGTCAGAGTATATCAGTCAAGGCCAACGTAAGCGCCGTCCTGGATGACCATGCCCTTGGGGCTCTTGGACACCGCGCCGGTGGCGTCCCAGGTCATGCCCTCGCCGGTCAGGCCGTCGAAGGTCATGGAGGTGAACTGCTCGATCATCAGGTCGCACAGTTCCTCAGCGCTCATGTCGGGGGTAGCGCCGGCGGCCTCCAGGGCCTGCTTGTAAGCGTAAACGCAGTCATAAGCGTCGGCGGCGAACTGGTTGGGGATCTCGCCGTAGAGCTCCTGATACTTCTCCACGAAGGCCACGGTCTTCTCGTCCTCGGAGTCGGCGTTGAAGGGGGTCAGCAGCATGACGCCCTCGGCCAGCGCGGGGTCGAAGCCCTCCATGGTCAGGATGCCGTCCATGCCGTCCACGCCGAACCACTTGGGCGCGTAGCCGACGCCGGCCGCCTGGGCCAGGATCAGGGAAGCGGGCTGATAGTACATGGGCAGGAACACCAGGTCAGCGCCATTGGACTGGGCGTCGCTGATCTGCACGGAGAAGTCCTGGTCGTTGCCGTCGGCAAACTCGGTCTCGGAGACGATCTCCAGGCCCAGCTCCTCAGCTTTCTCCACGAAGGTGTCACGGATGCCCTTGGAGTACACGTCGTCGTTCTTCCAGATGATGGCGATCTTGGTGCCCAGGCTCTGATCAAAGATGTACTGGGCGGAAGCGGAGCCCTGGTTGGGGTCCATGAAGCACATCTGGAACTGGTTGTCCTTGCCCTCGGTGGTAGCGGTGGAGGAAGCGGAGGGGGTCAGGGCGAAGATGCGGTCAGCGAAGGTCTCGGCGGAGGTGGCCTCGCAGGGCTTGGAGGTGACGGAGCCCAGAGAGATCTGCATGCCCCAGTCCTTCAGGGTGTTGTACGCGTTGACGGCCTTCTCGGCGTCGTGGGCGTCGTCCTCATAGCGGAGCTCGAACTGAATGCCGCCCTCGGCGTTGATCTCGTCGACAGCGATCTTGGCGCCGTTGGCAGCCGCGTTGCCGTAAATGGCCGCGCCGCCGGTCAGGGGGCCGGTGCCGCCGAGCTTGAAGGCGGCGCCTTCATCAGCCAGGGCGAAAACGGAGCACAGGCTCATCAGCATGGTCAGCACCATGGCGAAAGCGAGCAGCTTCTTGGTAGTGTGTTTCATTGTTTTCTTACCTCTTTCCATGTATTTTTCCTATCGGGGCAAGAGCCCCGGTCGAAAACTTGAAACTTGAAAATAATATAGTGGGTTTAAAATCAAATGTCAATCCGGAAAAAACAAGTTTGTTGAAATGACAAGTATCGAGCGGACAGGCGCTTTATCTTTTTAGTCATTAAAACGAATAAAGAATGCCGGACCCGGCGCAGAGCGCGCCATGTCAGCGCGCAGGGGCTCACATGAGCACTTTTGCCAGGAAGTTTTGCGCCCGCTCGGTCTGGGGATGGGAGAAAAATTCCTCCGGCGTGTTGCGCTCGGCGATGACGCCGCCGTCCATGAAGAGGATGCGGTCGCCGACTTCTTTGGCAAAGCCCATCTCGTGGGTGACCACCACCATGGTCATGCCGTCGTCGGCCAGGGATTTCATCACGTCCAGCACCTCGCCTACCATCTCCGGGTCCAGGGCGCTGGTGGGCTCGTCGAAGAGCATGACCTCCGGCTCCATGCACAGCGCCCGCACGATGGCCACCCGCTGCTTCTGCCCGCCGGAGAGCTGGCTGGGATAGGACCCGGCCCGGTCCGCAAGGCCCACCCGCTCCAACAGCTCCAGGGCCTTGGCCTCGGCCTCGGATTTGGATTTTTTCAGGATCTTCATGGGGGCCAGGGTCATGTTGCGCAATATGGTCATGTGGGGGAAGAGGTTGAAGTGCTGGAAGACCATGCCCATTTTCTGGCGGTGAGCGTTGATGTCGCTTTTTGGGTCGGTGATATCCGCGCCCTTGAAGGTGATGGTGCCGCTGGTGGGAGTCTCCAGCAGGTTCAGGCACCGCAGGAAGGTGCTCTTGCCGCCGCCGGAGGGGCCGATGACGACCACCTTTTCTCCGGGATAGACGTGCTCGTCGATGCCCTTGAGGACCTGGTTGTCCCCGAAGGACTTGGTCAGACCTTTAACGTCGATCACTTTCGCGCAGCCTCCTTTCCAGGATGCTCTGTAAGTAGCTGAAGCCCATCACCAGGATCAGGTACATGACGGCGGTGATGATGTATGGGAACATGGCCTCATAGGTCCGGGAGACGATGGCCCGTGCGTAGTAGACCATCTCCTTGCCGGCGATGACGCTGATGAGGGAGGTGTCCTTCAAAAGCACGATGAACTCGTTACCCAGAGCGGGGAGTATCGTCTTGAACGCCTGGGGGATGACGATGTACCGCATGGTCTGGATGTAGTTCAGCCCCAGGCTCCGGCCCGCCTCCGCTTGGCCGGGGTCCAGGCTCATGAGCCCGCCCCGGATGATCTCGGAAACGTATGCCCCGGAGTTGATGCCCAGTGTCAGCGCGCCAACCAGGGTGAAGTTGCGGCTGGAGGCGAAGATGACGAAGCCCATGATCATCAGCTGCACCATCATGGGGGTGCCCCGGATGACGGTCACGTAAATTTTAAAGATGAAGTTGACGACGGCCAGCAGGGGATTGTGGGTGCCGGGACGGCGCTGGTCGTAGGCCGTGCGGACGATGGCCACGATCACGCCCAGCGCCACGCCGATGGCCAGGGCGATGACCGTCACCTCGATGGTGGTCAGCAGACCCTCCAGATAGGTCAGCCACCGGTCCTGATAAAACCAGGCCCGGTAGAACTTCAGGAAGAAGTTCTGCCAGAAGGTCTGATCCGCCACCGGTATGGCCGACAGCGTTTCGTACAGTTGTTCCATGACGACTCCTTTATCAAAACAGGGAAAAAGGGCGGCCACAGGGCCGCCCTTTTCGTTAAGCGGTGATCACTCGGCCTCTTCGGCGCTGATGTAGTGGGACACGATCTCGTCCACCAGACCCTCGTCGATCATGGTCTCCAGGACGGTGTTCAGCGCGTTCAGCAGGTCGGCGTTGCCTTCGTCCACGGCCAGGCAGTAGTCCTCGGTCACGTACTCGGTGTCCAGGATCTTCAGGCCGGGGTTGGCGGCCACGTATTCCTCAGCGGGGCCGTTGTCGATGACGACCGCGTCGATCTGGCCGTTCAGCAGAGCCTGCACGGCAAGAGCGCCGTTGTCATAGGCCTGCACGTGGTCCTCGCCATAGCCGCCGTTCTCGGGGGTGTCGGAGCAATAAATGTAGCCGGTGGTGCCGCGCTGGGTGCCGATCATCTTGTCGTTGGCCAGGTCGTCGGGGCTGGCGATGTCGGAGTCCTCGGGGACGATGACCACCTGCACGCCCTTGGCGTAGGGGGTGGAGAAGTCCATGACCTCGTCACGGTCCTCGCGGTAGGTCAGGCCGGCCAGCATCATGTCTGACTTGTTCTCCTGCACAGCCATCAGGGAAGAGTCAAAGTCCATGTCGTCGATCTGGAGCTCCAGACCCACGGCCTGGGCCAGGTACCAGGCGATCTCCACGTCGATGCCTTCAAAGCCGGTGCCGGCAAAGCCCTCGCCGTCGGCGACCATCTCATAGGGAGGGAAGGAGGCGTTGGTGCTCATGATGAGCTTGCCGTCCTCAATGGTGGTGAACTCTCCCAGCTCCAGGCCGGTCAGGTACTCGGGGACCTCGGGGGTCTCGGCGGCCTCTTCCTCGGCAAAGGCCATTGCGCCCATGCTCAGGACCATCGCCAGAGCCAGCAGCATCGCGATCAGTTTTTTCATTTTGTTATCCATCCTTTCAATATTTCCGATCAGGTTATCGTGTTGCCTTGTTTCGGTCGATGGTCGCATTATAAACGGCTTTAAATGAATAAACAATAGATTATTCACCAAAAAATGCATAATAATGAATCTTCTTGCATGTTATACAAAAACGACCCCCTCTTCCGGGGAAGAGGGGATAAATATTCACGAAAAAAGCCGCTCCGCGATGTGTGGATCCGGGGGTCTGGGGGTATCCTTTGGCTTGCAGCGGCCGCAGGTGAAGCCTCTCACGGCCAGTTTCAGCATTTTTTTCAGGGTGTATTTGCTCTCGCCGGCCACACGGGGGGTGCGCTCGTATTCCACCGTGGCGATGTCCAGCCCCAGGCGGGTGGTCAGGCCGCGCAAAAACGGGTCGTCCTCGTGGTAGAGGGCCAGCTTATCCAGCGCGGTGCGGTCCATGAGCCGGTAGTCCGCGTGGTTATAGATGAGCTTGGCGCCGAAAAGGTTCATGAGGGCGTAATAGCTCTGGGCGGTGAAGCGCTTCAAAAACGTGTCCGACTCCCGGCTGGAGCGCACGCCGCAGACGATGTGGCAGCCCTCCCGGTGCTTGCGCAGCATGTCCCCCATGGCGCGGATATCGTCCTGCAGGTCCGCGTCGATGCAGATGGACACGTCCGCGCGCGCACGAGCCTCCATGAGCCCGGCCATCACCGCGTTCTGGTGGCCCCGGTTGGGGCTGAGGCGCAGACCGGCGAAGGCGGGGTCCGTATCATGCAGCGAGCGGATGATGCCCCAGGTGCCGTCGGCGGAGCCGTCGTCCACCAAAAGGACACGGCTGTCCGGCCCGGCCAGACCCGCGGCGGCCAGGTCCGCAAGCTCCTGCCGGAACACCGGCGCGGTCCGGGGCAGACATTCTTCCTCGTTATAGCAGGGCACGACGATGTACAGAGTTTCCATGGCTGTCACCTCTTTGCCGTATTATAGACAAAGTATAACAATTTTTCAACGTTTATTAAGAAATGTTAAAGTTGCCCTTGAAAAAAACCGGCGAGCGTATATAATTACAGAGTACAAAGTGGAGGAATAGGCGGTTTTGATAAAGGTATGAACAGCATCGTCCTGTACGCCCCGGAGATACCCCAGAACACGGGGGCCATCGCCCGCACCTGCGCCGCCGCCGGCGCCAGTCTGCACCTGATCAAGCCCCTGGGGTTCGATATCTCCGACGCTGCCGTGAAGCGGGCCGGGTTGGACTACTGGCATCTGGTGGACGTGCATGTGTATGAGAATGTGGAGGAATACCTGGCGGAAAACGGGGACGAAAACCTGTGGCTGTTGTCCACCAAGGCCCCCAGAAGCTACGTCCAGGCAGACTTCGGGGACGATGCGGCTCTTATGTTCGGCCGGGAGACGTCGGGCCTGCCGGAGACACTCATGGAGCGGTACCGGGACCGGTGCCTGCGCATCCCAATGAAGAGCCGGGCAAGAAGCCTGAACCTGGCCAGCTCCGCTTCCATTATCTTGTACGAAGCCCTGCGCCAGCAGGGGTTCCCCGGCCTTTTGCAGACAGGCATCATGGCCGTGGGGGACGATTTTTAAATGTGTTAAAAACCATAAGATGGAGGAAATACGCTATGAACTACAACAAGAAGACCGTGACCGACGTGGACGTGAAGGGCAAGAAGGTCCTTCTCCGCTGCGACTTCAACGTCCCCCGGGACAAGAAGACCAACGCCATCACGGACGACAAGCGCATCCGCGCTGCCCTGCCCACCATCCAGTACCTGCTGGATAACGGCGCGGCCGTCATCGCCTGCTCCCACCTGGGCAAGCCGGAGGCCGACTTCAACAAGTGGGTCAAGAAGCAGACCGAGAAGGGCAAGGACCCGGCGGAGCTGACCGAGGAAAAGTGGAAGAAGAGCCTGGACGAGCTGCGCATGGACGTGGTCGCCGCGCGCCTGAGCGAGCTGCTGGGCAAACCCGTCATTCTGGCGGACGACGTGGTGGGTCCCGACGCCAAGGCCAAGGCCGCCGCGCTCCAGCCCGGCCAGATCATGCTCCTGCAGAACACCCGCTTTGAGAAGGGCGAGACGAAGAACGACCCGGCCCTGGCCAAGGAGCTGGCCAGCATGGCGGAGCTGTTCGTGTCCGACGCGTTCGGCACCGTGCACCGCGCCCATGCCACCACCGCCGGCGTGGCGGCCTATCTGCCCGCCGTCAGCGGTTTCCTGATCGGCAAGGAGCTGTCCATCATGGGCAAGGCCCTGGACGATCCCGCCCGTCCCTTCGTGGCCATTCTGGGCGGCGCCAAGGTCTCCGACAAGATCGGCGTCATCGAGAACTTGCTGAATAAGGCCGACAAGATCATCATCGGCGGCGGCATGGCCTACACCTTCATCAAGGCCCAGGGCCACGAGGTGGGCGACAGTCTGCTGGAAGAGGACAAGGTGGACTTCGCCAGGCAGATGCTGGACACCGCCAAGGCCAAGGGCGTGGAGCTGCTCCTGCCCGTGGATACGGTCATTGCCAAGGAGTTTGCCGCGGACGCCGAGAGCAAGACCGTCCCGTCCAGCGAGATACCCGCCGGCTGGCAGGGCCTGGACATCGGCGAGAAGACCCGCGAGCTGTTCGCCGACGCCGTCAAGGGCGCGGGCACCGTGGTCTGGAACGGCCCCATGGGCGTGTTCGAGTTCGATAAGTTCGCCGAGGGCACCCGTGCCGTGGCCCGTGCGGTGGCCAGCTCCGGCGCGGTGAGCATCATCGGCGGCGGCGACAGCGCGGCGGCCGTGGAGCAGCTGGGCTTCGCCGACAAGATCACCCACATCTCCACCGGCGGCGGCGCTTCCCTGGAGTTCCTGGAAGGCAAGGCCCTGCCCGGCGTGGTGGCCCTGCAGGACGCGTAAGAGGGAGGAGTTCGTCATGGAGAAGAAATATCGCAATGCCCTGATCGCGGGCAACTGGAAGATGAACAAGCTGGCCTCTGAGGTCCCCGGCTTCTGGGCGGAGCTGGGCCCCAAGGCCGCGCTGGCCGACGGCGTGCAGAGCGCGCTGTGCGTGCCGTTCCCCCTGATCCCCGCCATGAAGGCGGCCCTGGCCGGCAGCCAGGTGAAGGTGGGCGCGCAGGACGTGTCCGCCCATGACAAGGGCGCGTACACCGGCGAGGTGTCCGCCGCTATGCTCAAGGACCTGGGCGTGGAGTACTGCATCATCGGCCACAGCGAGCGCAGGGCCTATCACGCCGAGAGCGACGAGCTGGTGAACGCCAAGCTGAAGGCCCTGCTGGGCGCGGGCATCACCCCTATCATGTGCTGCGGCGAGAGCCTGGAGCAGCGGGACGCGGGCGTGACCCTGAGCTTCGTGGAGAGCCAGATCAAGGGCGGTCTCGCGGACGTGTCCGCCGAGGACATGAAGAAGGTCGTCATCGCCTATGAGCCCATCTGGGCCATCGGCACCGGCCGGACCGCCACGGCGGACCAGGCCGAGGAGGTCTGCGGCCACATCCGTAAGGTCCTGGCCGGCCTGTACGGCGAGGAGCTTGCCAAGGGCGTGCAGATTTTGTACGGCGGCAGCATGAACGGCAAGAACGCCGCCGAGCTTCTTGCCAAGCCCGACATCGACGGCGGCCTCATCGGCGGGGCCAGCCTGAAGCCGGAATTTGCGGACATCATCGGTGCGGCCAATGAAGGATAAAAAACCCACCGTACTGCTGATCATGGACGGGTTCGGTCTGGCCGAGCCCGGTCCGTGGAACGCCGTGTCCGTGGCCAACACCCCCGTGCTGGACGGGCTCTTCGCCAATTATCCCAATACCCAATTGCAGGCCAGCGGCGAGGACGTGGGTCTGCCCGCCGGGCAGATCGGCAACTCCGAGGTGGGCCACACCAACATCGGCGCGGGCCGGGTGGTGTTCCAGCCCCTGCCCCGTATAAGCCGGGCTGTGGACGACGGCAGCTTCTTTGAAAATCCCGTCTACGGCCATGCCATGGACGAGGCGGCCAAGACCGGCCACCCGGTGCACGTGATGGGCCTTTTGTCCGACGGCGGCGTGCACAGCCATATCAAGCACATCTTCGCGCTGGTGGATATGGCCAAAAAGCGGGGCGTGAAACAGTGCTACGTCCACTGTTTCCTGGACGGCCGGGACGTGCCGCCTTCCTCCGGGCAGGGCTATGTACAGCAATTGGCCGACCATTGTGCAGAGATCGGCTACGGTAAGATCGCCACCATCCAGGGCCGCTTCTGGGGCATGGATCGGGACAAGCGCTGGGAGCGGGTGGAGAAGGGCTACCGGGCCATCGTCTGCGGCGAGGGCGTGCAGGAGCCGGACCCGGTGAAGGCCGTGGGGGACAGCTACGCTGCCGGCGTCACGGACGAGTTCGTGGAGCCCATCGTCTGCGATAAGGACGGCATGATCGGCGCGGGAGACAGCGTGATCTTCGCCAACTTCCGGCCCGACAGAGCCAGGGAGATGACCTGGGCGCTGATGAAGCCAGACTTCGACGGGTTCAAGCTGCCCAAGGGGCATTTTGACCTGAATTACGTCTGCACAGCCCAGTATGACGAGGCCATGACCGAGCTGCCCATAGCGTTCCCGCCGGTCGTCCTGGAGGACACCTTCGGCGAGATCGTCAGCCGCGCGGACATGACGCAGCTTCGCATTGCGGAGACGGAGAAGTATGCCCATGTGACGTTCTTCTTCAACGGCGGCGTGGAGCGGACCTATCCCGGCGAGGACCGGGTGCTGGTGCCGTCTCCCAAGCAGTTTCCCACCTATGACCTGATCCCCCAGATGAGCGCGGAAGAAGTCACCGCCAAGGCCGTGGAGCGCATCGAGTCCGGGGCCTATGACACGGTGATCATGAACCTGGCCAACTGCGACATGGTGGGCCACACCGGCGTCATGGAGGCGGCGGTGAAGGCCGTGGAGACGGTGGATACCTGCGTGGGGAAGGTCTGGGACGCCGTGCAGAAGATGGGCGGCGTGCTGCTGGTCACCGCCGACCACGGCAACGCGGACAAGATGCGCGCCGAGGACGGCACGCCCCATACGGCCCACACCACCAATCCCGTGCCCTTCATCGTCTGCGGCGCGGGGGACGTGCAGCTCAAGGAAGGCCGCCTGGCGGACATCGCGCCCACCATGCTGCACATCATGGGCCTTGAGCAGCCCGCAGAGATGACCGGCGAGTGCCTCATCTGCGGCTGAGGGACAAAAAGGCAAACATACGCAAAAGTTCCTGACCCTGTATAAATTGGTGTTTCCGGGGCAACAATAGCCTTCGGAAACACCAATTTCTTTTGGAGGGTCAAAACAAATGGAAAACAAACAAGGGTCCGGCGCCAGAGCCGGGTCCCTGGGGGGTAAGGGCTTCTACATAGTCCTCCTCCTGTGTGCGGCGGTGATCGGCATATCCGCGTGGATCATGCTCACCAAAGCGGGGACTAATGTAGAAGACGAGACAGCGGAAGATGTTGTGGATGTGTCCGGGGCCTATGTGACCATGCTCCCGGCCGGGAATATCACGGAGCCTGCGCAGGATGTGGACGTGATGGCCGAGGGCGAACAGCCCATGACGGAGGACGAGTCCATGGACATGGGCCAGACTCAGGACGCCGCCGACGATGACGCGGCCGAGACGACGGCGGAGACAGAGCCGGACCCGGCGGTCCAGACAGCGGCGGAGCTGGAGACACAGCCGGAGGCACAGCAGACCGCCGCGGACGGCACGGTGCGCTATGTGTGGCCCGTGCAGGGCGACGTGGCGCGGCCTTACTCCATCCAGCAGCTTCTCTATGACAGCACCATGGCCGACTGGCGCACCCACGACGGAGTGGACCTGTCCTGTGACCAGGGCACGCCGGTGTCAGCCGTGGCCGGCGGACTGGTGGTAGGCGTGCGCAACGACGACCTGCTGGGTACGGTGGTGGAGATCGACCACGAAAACGGCGTGCACAGCGTTTACGCCAACCTGGCCGCTCAGCCGCCTGTGTCGCCCGGCGATCGGGTCACCATGGGCCAGACCGTGGGCTCCGTGGGGGCTACGGCCCTGGGCGAGGTCAACCAGGTCAGCCACCTGCACTTCGCCATGACCGAGGACGGCATCTCCGCCGACCCCACGGCCTATCTGCCCTCTGACTGGACGGAGTAAAACGGGATAAGGAGCTTACAAGCCGCTCTGACGCTTTCAGCGTTGGGGCGGTTTTGCACATACAATATTAACTTTTTGTATTTGTATTTACTTTTTGTTTCCGGTGTGCTAAAGTGGGACCGGAAAGGATCAGCGTTTGCCCATACGTTTATGATCGGAGGGATCGACATGAAGCGTAAAAGACTACTGTCCCTGTTGCTGTGCCTGGCGCTGCTGGCCGGGTTTGCCGGCGTGAGCGCCTACGCGGAGGAAGCGCCGGTGGAGGAACCGGCGGAAGAGGCGCCCTGGGAGGAACCGGCCGCCGAGCCGGATACCATGCCGGAGTACGGCGACGAGGCTGTGCCCGAGGAGGCCGCGCCTGAGGCCGTGCCTGAGCCCGCACCCTACGCGTGGGCCACGGAGGCCGTGGACTATTTTGACCCGGTCGAGCAGAACATGAAAAACGAGACCGCCAACGTGCTCACGGCCGACGCTGCGGAGTGGACGGAGGGCTGGTACGTGGTCGACCCCATTGACGGCGTGGACCCCTGGCTGACGCTTACCAGCGCCGTCACGGTGACCGGCGAGGTCAACTTGATCTTAAAAGACGGCGCCAAGATGCGCGTACCCGGCATCACCGTGGAAGAGAATGACGAGAGCAGCCTGACCATCTGGGCCGCGTCAAAAGGCGGGGACGGCCGGATGGAGGCAGCTCGCAACGCCATGACCAACATGCCGGCCATATCCGGTAAGGTCACCGTGATGGGCGGCGCCGTGACTGCGGAGGGCGTGTCCGGGGAGTTTGCCGTGGACGGCGGCTATAACTGTGTGGTCCAGGGCGGCACGGATGCGATGAATCATCAGCCGGTGGGCTGGACCGGCGGTCCGAGTCCTGACTGGAGCAGCATGGGCTGGTTCTCCGTCCTGCCTGTGTCGGAGACGAGCCTGTATGTGACCGGCGGGCCGGAGAGCGGGTCGGTAGCTGCGGGCGGAATGACGGCCTATGGCGCGTCGCTGGGGTTGATGACGGTCGACGGGCCGGTGAGCGTGGACGTGAGCGGGAGCGCTTCCTGGGCCGTGGACGGCGTTTCCCACATGGACGGCCCGACGCTGACCGTGGCCCCGGAGGAAACCACGCCGGTGCTGACCGTCACGGCCAACTATAATGGTTATACCGCCTCTGTGCAGGTATCGGTGGAGATCCCGGCAACACCGGAACCGACGGCGGAACCCACGCCGGAGCCGACTGCGGAGCCCACGCCTGAACCGACGGCGGAACCCACACCGGAACCCACGGCGGAGCCCACACCGGAGCCGACTGCGGAGCCCACGCCTGAACCGACGGCGGAACCCACGGCGGAGCCCACACCGGAACCGACTGCGGAGCCTACGCCGGAGCCGACGGCGGAACCCACACCGGAACCGACTGCAGAGCCCACGCCGGAACCCACGGCGGAACCCACACCGGAGCCGACCGCGGAACCCACGGCGGTACCCGCGCCCGTTGAGGAAGCGCCTACGTCCGTTCCCAGCGTGGAGGGCCAGGTCAACAAGGGCAATGAGGATCTGCCGGACGTGACGCTGCCGGATGGGATGACCCTGGCGGAACTTCTGCTGACGGAGGAAGACCGGCTGGCGGGGAGCGTGTCCGTGCAGCTGGACCTGGAGGACGCCTCTTCCACGGTCACCGACGAGCAGAAGGCGCTGGTGGACACCGCCATTCAGAGGCTGAGCGGCATTGGCACCGTGGGCCAGTACCTGGACCTGAAGCTTTTCAAGACGGTGGACGGCACCATGACGCCCATCACGGAGCTGGCCGAGGGCAAGACGCTCCAGTTGGTCATCAGCATCCCGGAGGCGCTGCGGGCCGAGGACCGCACCTTCTCCGTGATACGCCTGCATGAGGGCGACGAGGAGGCGGCCATCCTGGCCGACCAGGACGAGGACCCCGCCACCGTCACCATTCTGACGGACAGGTTCTCTGTCTACGCGCTGGCGTATACGGTGCCCACGCCGCCGGCGACTGTAGAGCCTACGGCGGAACCCACGGCCGAGCCCACGGCCGAACCTACGGCGGAGCCCACGGCTGAACCCACGGCCGAACCGACGGCTGAGCCCACGCCGACGCCGACCCTGACGCCGGAGCCCACGCCCACGCCGACGTTGACGCCGGAGCCCACGCCTACCCCGACCCTGACGCCCGTGCCCACGGCAGCGCCCACGCTTACCCCCGCGCCCACGGCGGCGCCCACGGCGGCGCCTACAGCGGCGCCTACGGCCGTGCCCACCAGCACGGCGGCTGTGTCACCGCCCACCGGTGACGGGAACAATTTGGGCCTGTGGCTGGCCCTGCTGGCCGGGAGCGCCGCGGCGCTGGTGCTGGTGCTGCTGCTGACGAGAAAGTGCGCGGCGGACGAACATAAGTGATGACGGCATAACAGATAAATATTTCACAGCCGGCGGGATGACCCGCCGGCTGTGACACTGTAAATTTTGGTTGACATACCATCACATTTTTTATATAATAACCAAGTTGCTGCATGAAAAGCCAACTAACGGCGGCCGAAAGGCCGACGATGAGTAATTTGTAAAAGAAAGGACGAAACGAAAATGCTGCGAACCTATCAGCCCAAGAAGCGCCACGCCCAGATGGAGCATGGCTTCCGCAAGCGCATGTCCACCCGCAACGGCCGGAAAGTGCTGTCCGCCCGCCGCGCCAAGGGCCGCAAGAAGCTGAGCTACTGAGACACAGATCGGTGAACGGGGAACCGTGAGAGCGACCACCTCCCTGAAACTGGACCGGGATTTCCGGCGGGTCTACCGCAAAGGCGTCAGCGCCGTGCGGCCCTGCCTGGTGGTATATGCCCGCAGGACGAACGGGCGGGAAAACCGCCTGGGCATCACCGTGACCGCCAAGGTGGGCAAGGCCCACACGCGCAATCTGGTGCGCCGCCGTCTGCGGGAGATATACCGTCTGCATGAGGACGGCATCCGCAAGGGCTATGACTTTGTGGTCGTGGCCCGGACACGGGCCGCCTCGGCGGAGTACCGGCGTCTGGAAAAAGAATTTCTGTCCGCGAGCGAAGAGCTGGGGGCGGCGCTGTGAAGCGGCTGCTGCTGGCTTGTATCCGTTTCTATCGGAAGCGCATCTCCCCGTACACCAGGCCCCACTGTCGGTTCATCCCCACGTGCAGCCAGTACGCCATCACCGCCATCGAGCGGTACGGCGCCTGGAAGGGCGGGTGGCTGGCGCTCAGGCGGTTTTGCCGGTGCCACCCATTCCATAGGGGTGAACACGAGTTTTACGACCCTGTACCGTAAAATTTAGGAGAAGAATATGTTAAAAGCTATCGCGAAGCCCTTTGGCGTGCTGATGCTCTGGCTTTACGACTTTGTGGGCAACTACGGCGTGGCCGTCATTTTGTTCGCACTGGTGGTAAAGCTCATCATGCTGCCCTTCCAGCTCAAGAGCAAGAAGAGCATGATGCGCATGAGCCGCATGACGCCCCGGCTGAAGGAGCTGGAGAAGAAATTCGGCAACGATCAGCAGCGCTATCAGATGGAGATGGCCAAGCTCTATAAAGAGGAGGGCGTCAACCCCATGGGCGGGTGCCTGTGGAGCTTCCTGCCGTTCCCCATTTTGATCGCTCTGTACCAGGCCATCCGTTACCCCCTGACCATCATGATGGGCGTGGGGGAGGACCTGCTGGCCGAGGGCGGCGCCATCTTCCAGAAGCTGGCGGCTCTGGGCTATCAGACCCAGACCGGGCGCACGGCCTTTTACGACCAGATATTCCAGTCCAAGTTCATCACCGAGCACTTCGACGCCTTCGCCGGTATCTCGGACAAGCTCCAGCCTCTCAGCTATAAGTTCCTGGGCCTGGACCTGAGCTCCACCCCGTCGTTCGCGTTCTGGCGGTGGGATTTCTCCGAGGCGTCGGCGTGGCTGCCGGCGCTGGGCCTGTTCATGATCCCGGTGCTGTCGGCGCTTTTGAGCTGGTTTTCCATGAAGGCGGCCAACGCCGCCAGTCCCCAGACCGCCGATACCCAGCGGCAGATGCGGACCATGAACCTGATCATGCCGCTGATGAGCCTTTATATCTGCTTCACCATGCCCGCCGTCATGGGCATCTACTGGATCGCCCAGAGCGTGTTTGCCATCGCTCAGGATATGATCCTGAACCGGGTGTACGCCAAGCAGCTTGACGTGGAGGACGCCGACCGCATCGAGCGGGAGAAGGCCAAAGAGGCGGAGCTGGAGGCCAAACGGGCCGAGACAGAGCGCCTGAAGGCCGAGGGCGCGACCGTGGAGAACCGCAATACCTCCAAGAAGAACAAGCGCGCCGTGGCCGCGCAGAAGGAAGTGGAGCGCAAGGCCGCCGAGGCAAGGGCCGCAAAGCTGGCCAAGCTGGGCCTGAGCGAGGACGATATCCCCGACTCCCAGGTAGGCGACCGGCGCTATGCCCGTGGCCGGGCCTATGTGGCGGACCGGTACTCCAACCCGGACGAGGCCGAGGAAAAGACGAAGGCCGCCGCGGCGGAGAGCGCGGCGTATGACCAGACGGAGGCGGCTGCAGAGCCGACCGCCGAGACCAAGGCCGAGGAGAGCTCGCCTGCGCAGATCGAGGCGGCTCCTGCGGCCGAGGAAAAAGCGCCGGAGGCGGATGATGAAGCGCCGGCCGGCGACAGTGAGTGAGTTGACGGAGGACAACGAGTCAATGCAAAAGTCGATAGAAGTCCATGGAAAGACAACGGACGACGCCATTGCGAAGGGCCTGGCGGAGCTGGGCCTGGAGCGGGACGATGTGTCCGTGGAGATCATAGAGCGGGGCAAGAAGGGCGTGTTCGGCATCGGCGCCGTGGAGGCGGTGGTGCGCCTGAGCTACGAGACGCCGGACGAAGCGCCCAAGCCCGCGCCCAAGCCTGCGGCAAAACCCGCGCCGGCTGCGCCTAAGGCCGCGGCTCCCAAGCCCGCGCCTACCCCTAAGCCGGCGGCTCCCAAGCCCGCGCCCGCGCCCAAGGCGGAATCGCCCAAGCCCGCGGCGGCTGACTACACCAGGCCGGAGGGGTCCCAGGCCGAGCAGACGGAGGCCTTTTTGAAGGGCCTGCTGGCGCACATGGGCGTGCAGGCGGACATCGCCATCAGTCCCCGGGAAAACGGTGGTTTGGACGTGCAGCTCAGCGGCGAGCACATCGGCGCGGTGATCGGCCGTCGGGGTGAGACCCTGGACGCCATCCAGTACCTGACCAACTACGCCGTGAACCGGGGCAGCGACCGCCACGGCCACATCAACGTGGACGCGGAAAACTACCGCTCCAAGCGGGAGGACTCCCTGGTCCGGCTGGCGGAGAAGATGGCGGAAAAGGCCATCAAGTATAAGCGCAGCATGGCGCTGGAGCCCATGAATTCCTATGAGCGGCACGTGATCCATGCCGCCTTGCAGGACTACGAGGGCGTTACCACCAGCTCCATCGGCACGGAGCCCAACCGCCGGGTGGTCGTGTCCTACGTCAAGCCCGAGGGCAAAAAAGAGGACAGCGATAAGGGTTACAAAGAGTGGTGCTGAGTCGATGGAAAGATACGAGGTGTCTTTCTGAGGCAAATATATAGCGGGACGACTTGTTCGTCCCGCTTTTCGCAAAAGAAAGGAGGACAGCGCCATGGTGTTTTCCAGCGCGATCTTTCTGTTTGTGTTTTTCCCGGCGGTGTTCGCCGTGTACCATATCGTCCCCGGCGTCAAGGGAAAAAACGCGGTCCTGCTGCTGGCCAGTCTGGTCTTTTACAGCTTCGGACGACTGGTCTATGTGCCGGTGCTGCTGGGGGGCGTCCTGGTCAACTGGGGCGCAGGCCGGCTCCTGGGCGCGGCGGAGAGCCAGAGGAAACGCCGGGCCATCGTGATCTTGTTGGCGATAGTGGACCTGGGGGCCTTGGGGGTATTCAAATACCTGGACTTTTTCGTGGCCAACATCAATACCCTTTTCGGTACGGCCATTCCCCTGCCGGGCGTGCCGCTGCCCCTGGGCGTGTCATTTTTCACCTTCACCGCTCTGAGCTACGGCATCGAGGTCTACCGCAAGCGGTCGAATATGGCGAAAAGCCTGCTGGATACGGCGTTGTATATTGCCTTTTTCCCCACCATCCTGTCCGGCCCCATCGTGGGGTGGAAGACAGCCGCGCCTCAGCTGCGAGAGCGTTCCTGCTCGGCGGAGAAAACGGCCCAAGGCATCCGGCGGCTGGTCGTGGGCATGGCCAAAAAGCTGCTCATAGCGGACATCGTAGGCAAGCTGGTGGACGGCATTTATGCCGGCTCTGTTCTTGACGCGCGGCTGGCCTGGATGGGGGCCGTGGGCTACGCTGTGCAGATCTATTTCGATTTTGCCGGGTATTCCGATATGGCCATCGGCATCGGCCGGGTGTTCGGTTTCGAGCTCCCGGAGAACTTCGACAGGCCCTACACGGCCCTGGGACTCACGGATTTCTGGAAGCGCTGGCACATCAGCCTGACCACCTGGTTCCGGAACTACGTCTACATGCCCCTGGTCATGAGCGGACCGCTGCAAGGGCTCTATAAGAGGTGGTCGAAAAAGTACGGCCGACGCACGGCCAATAAGCTGTCCATCCTCATTCCCATGGCGGTGGTGTGGCTGCTGACGGGCCTGTGGCACGGGGCGGCCTGGAACTTCGTGCTGTGGGGACTGTGGCACGGCACATTTTGCGCTCTGGAGGGCGTGGGGCTCATCCCGGTCCGCAAGCTGGAAAAATCGGCTGCCGGGCGGTGGGTCCTGCGGCTGTACACCTGGCTGGTGATATTGCTGGGCGTGGTGCTGTTCCGGGCCGGGAGCCTGGCGCAGGCGGGTCAAATGCTGGCCGCCATGTTCACGGGCTGGGAATTCACCCCGGCGGCCACGCTGCAATTGCAGGTCCTCTGCACGCCTCTGGCGGCATTCGTTCTGGCGTTCGGTCTGGCGGTGTCTCTGGTTCCCGCGTGGTGGACGGCGTGGAGCGAAAAGAGCTGGGCGCAGGGGCTGTCCTATGCGCTGGCGCTGGGACTTTTCGTGCTGTGCGTGATGAATATGGCCCAGAGCGGCTTTGCGCCGTTCATCTACCTGCAATTCTGAGGGGAGGGGAGCGCGATGAAGAAAATCGGATACGTCCTGTTCGCCGCGGTGTTCTTCCTGGCGTGCCTGGTCCCCAGCGTGGGCATGCTGGTCGCGGGACCGGCTCCGGCGGCCGCCAACGAGATCCCCGCCGCCGTGCCCAGGCTGACAAAGATGGACGGCAGCTTCAACAAGAACGTGCTGAGCGAGCTGCAAAATTATGTGGCCAACAGCTTTTTCGGGCGCTTGGAGGGCGTCACCGCCTGGGACCGGCTGTGCGCCGACGGCTTCGCTACCTCCGCCAACGACGACGTGCTCATCGGCCCGGACGGGTGGCTCTTTTACGGCGCGGCGGTCAACGACATCTCCGGCGCGAACCAGATGACGGACCGTCAGATCTGGTGCGCTGCCCGGAGTCTGGCCCTGATGCAGGAGTACGCCGAGAGCCGGGGCGCGGACTTCCTCTTCACCGTCCCCTGTGGCAAGTATACCCTCTATCCTGAGCACGCGCCCGGCTACGTGACCGTGGCGGAGGGCTCCAACCGGGAGCGGCTGGAGGAAGTGCTGGGGTCACAGGGTGTAAATTATGTAAACCTTTATGAACCGTTTGTGCAAGCGGACGAAGAGCTCTACTGGCACTGGGACAGCCACTGGCACAGCCGGGGCGCGGCCCTGGCGGCGGACGCCATCATGCAGGCGGCGGGGCGGGAGACGGACTATTTCGCCGGGCCGTTCACACCGGTATACGACCACACCGGCGACCTTTACGAGATGCTATACCCCACGGGAACGCTGGTAGAGGCGGATTACAGCTGGGACCCCGGCTTCACCTTCGACTATACCAGCCCCTTCCGCTCGGCAGACGATATCATCATCGAGACGGAAAACCAAAGCGCGTCCGGGAGCCTTCTCATGTTCCGGGATTCCTCCGGCCGGAGCCTGTACCCCTATATGGCCCAGAGCTTCGGCAAGGCATATTTCTCAAGGCAGAATAATTACCGATTGGATTATGTCGACCAACAGGCTGCCTCGCTGGTGGTGATCGAGCTGGCGGAGAGGACGCTGCCCTATCTGCTGCAATACCCGGCGGTGGTCCCGGCGCCGGTCCGGGACGGGACCGTGCTGGAGGGAGCCACAGCGGCGGACAGCGAACTGACCGCCGAGGAACCGGGCCTGACCGCTGAGGGGTACGTCAAGCTCACCGGCACGCTGCCGGAGACGGCCGTGGACGCGGCGGTGTACGTGGCCGTGGACGGGACGGTGTACGAGGCGCTTCCCGGCGAGGGGAGCTTCACCGCGTATCTGCCCGACAATGTGGATATTTCAAACGCGCAAATATATGTGACGGACTGAAAGGAGTTTATAAAAATGGAACTGAACGAAGCGTTAGCGCTCATCGAGAGCACACAGAAGAAGCTGTTCGCCTTTGGCGCGGCCAGCTCCGCGCTGTATCTGGACGCCGTGACGGTGGCGCCGCGGGATACGGCGGAGGGCCGGGGCGTGGCCCTGGGCGTGCTGGCGGGGGAGCAGCACAAGATCCTGACGGACCCGGTGCTGGCCGACGCGCTGGCGGTGCTGGAAGCGCACAAGGGGGAGCTGGACCGGCTCCATGCCCGCGAGACGGAGGAACTGGGCAGGTCCGTCCGACAGCTTACCCGTATCCCGGCGGAGGAATATATGACCTATGCCCAGCTCACCAACGAGGCGGACGACGTGTGGCACCGGGCCAAGGAGCAGAGCGATTTCGAGCTGTTCCGGCCGTGCCTGGAAAAGCTGGTGGAATATAACCGGAAATTCGCCGGGTATTACGACCCGGACAAGGCCCCCTATGACGCGCTGCTGAACGAGTACGAGCGGGGAGTGGACACGGCCTATCTGGACGGCTTTTTCGCCGAGATGCGGGAAAAGCTGGTGCCGCTGATCAAGGCCGTGGGCGAAAAGCCCCAGCCGGACGACGGCTTCCTGCACCGCCATTACCCCGTGGAGCAGCAGAAGAAATTCTCCGACTATCTCATGGACGTGCTGGGCCTGGACCGGGGCCACTGCGGCATCGGCGAGACGGAGCATCCGTTCACGTTGAATTTCACCAACAAGGACGTGCGCATCACCACCAACTATAAGCAGGACGACGTGGCCAGCTCCATGTATTCCGTCATCCACGAGGGCGGCCACGCCCGGTACGAGCTGGACATCACGGACGAGGTGCAGTACACGTGCCTGGCCGGGGGCGTGTCCATGGGGGTCCATGAGAGCCAGAGCCGGTTTTATGAGAACATCATCGGCCGGTCCCGTCCCTTTATTGAGGCTATCTTCCCGAAAATGCGGGAGTTCTTCCCGGAGCAGCTGGGCGACGTGACGGCGGAGGCCTTCTGGCGGGCGGTGAACAAGGCCCAACCCAGCCTCATCCGCACGGAGGCGGACGAGCTGACCTACTGTCTGCACGTCATGGTCCGCTATGAGATCGAAAAGGCCCTCATCGGCGGCGAGCTGGAAGTAAAGGACGTGCCCCGGACGTGGAACCGGCTCTATAAGGAGTATCTGGGCGTGGACGTGCCGGACGACAAACGGGGCTGTTTGCAGGATTCCCACTGGTCCGGCGGCAGTTTTGGCTACTTCCCGTCCTATGCCCTGGGCAGCGCCTACGGCGCGCAAATGCTGCGGAACATGGAAAAGGACATGGACGTGTGGGGTCCGGTGAGCCGGGGGGACCTGAGCGGCGTGACCGGATGGCTCACGGACAAGGTCCACAAATTCGGCGGCCTTCTGACCCCTGCTCAGGTGGTTGAGAACGCATGCGGCAAATTTAACCCCACGGCCTATACGGATTACCTGACGAAGAAGTACAGCGAGCTTTATAACCTGTAATGTACAAGATCCTTATCGTCGAGGACGACCGGGCGCTGGCGGAGGTCATGGAAAAACAGATCGAGAGCTGGGGCCACGCGGTCCGGTGCGTCCGGGACTTTCAAAACGTGCTGGGGGAGTTTCTGGACTATGACCCCCACCTGGTGCTGCTGGACATCGGGCTTCCCTTTTTCAACGGCTACCACTGGTGCTCGGAAATACGGCGGGTGTCCAGCGTGCCGGTGGTGTTCATATCCTCCGCGTCGGACAATATGAACATCGTCATGGCCATGACCATGGGCGGGGACGATTTTCTGCCCAAGCCCGTGGATCTGCAGGTGATGACGGCCAAGCTCCAGGCGGTGCTGCGCCGGGCCTATGACATGGGCGGGAAGATACCCGTGCTGGAGCACAAAGGCGCGGTGCTGAACCTGAACGACGCCAGCCTTTCTTATGACGGCAAGCGGGTGGAGCTGACGAAAAACGAGTTTCGTATTCTGCAAACGCTGTTGGAGAACAAGGGTAAGGTGGTCAGCCGGGACACGCTCATGACCCGGCTGTGGCAGATGGACGCCTACGTGGAGGAAAACACCCTGACCGTGAACGTGACACGCCTGCGGCGCAAGCTGGAGGAGGCTGGGCTCCGGGACTTCATTGCCACGCGGGTCGGTTCCGGGTACATCGTGGGGTGAGCGTATGGGTCGGGAGAGGCACTTGTTTTGGACCTATATCTGGTCCCACCGGCGGGGTGCGGGCGTACTGGCGCTGTTCACGGCCATCTTCGCGCTGGTGCTGGAGCTGTACGGCGCGCCAACGGAGGCGGTGCTGTACGCCGCAGGACTGTGTGCCCTGACAGGTCTGGGGCTGCTGACGGCGGGGTATGTCCGGTTCCGGCGGGAGCATGAAAAACGGCTGGAGGCGCTGGAAAATATCCTGGTCCTGACGGAGCCGCTGCCAATGGCTGACAGCCCGGCGGAGGCGGACTTTCGGGCGATGGCCCAGCGGATGAAGGCCGCATACGGGGCTCTGGTCACCGACACGGAGCGGACCCGGCAGGAGCATCTGGACTGGTACGCCGCGTGGGTGCACCAGATCAAAACGCCTATCGCCGTGCTGCAAATGACGCTGCAGGCCGAGGACACTCCGGAGCACCGGGCCATGGAGGCGGAGCTGTTTCGTATCCGGCAGTATGCCCAAATGGCGCTGACCTATCTGCGGCTGGATGAGGGCGCCGGGGACCTGGTGCTGCGCACGGCAGCGCTGGACGGTGTGATACGCCAGGCGGTGCGCAAATACGCGCCACAGTTCGTGCGAAAAAAGCTGAATCTGCGCTACGACGGTACGGACGCGCAGGTGCTGACGGACGAGAAGTGGCTGTCGTTCATTTTGGAACAGCTTTTGGACAACGCGGTCAAGTATACGCCCGCCGGGTCCGTGACCATCGCGGTAAGCCCGGAAATGGTGCTGTCCGTGGCGGATACTGGCATCGGCATCGCCAGCGCGGACCTGCCGCGCATTTTTGAGAAGGGCTTCACCGGGTACAACGGCCGGACGGACAAGTCCGCCACGGGGCTGGGACTCTATCTCTGCCGTCGGTCGGCGGACAAGCTGGGCCACCGGCTCTGGGCCGAATCCGAACCGGGGAAGGGCAGCGTGTTTTACCTGGACCTGCACCGGGATACGCTGGAGGTGGAGTGAGGCATACCGCTTGGAAAGCCTCCCCTGTGTAAGGGGAGGTGCCGAGCGAAGCGAGGCGGAGGGGTTGTTACCAAGCCCGGTAACAACCCCCCCAGTCAGCGCCAAAGGCGCTGACAGCCCCCCTTACACAGGGGGGCCGTCCATATGGTATCTTTCAAATTTGTCACATCCGGGGGCCGAAATGTCACCTGATTCGATTTCGGCTCCCGGAGGTTTTTGCTATCATGGGCCCGCAAGGAGGTCATGACAATGACGATGCTTGAAGTTCAAAGCCTGGGCAAGATCTATACGGGCCGGTTCGGCGGCAACCAGGTCCGGGCCCTGTCCAACGTGTCCTTTTCCGTGGAGAAGGGGGAATATGTAGCCATCATGGGCGAGTCCGGCTCCGGCAAGACCACGCTTCTCAATATCCTGGCGGCGCTGGACAAGCCCACCAGCGGCAAGGTCATATTGGAGGGTCGGGACCTGTCCGCTATCAAGGAGGACGAGCTGGCGGCCTTCCGGCGGGACAGCCTGGGGTTCGTGTTTCAGGACTTTAACCTGCTGGACACGTTCAATCTGCGGGACAACATCTTCCTGCCCCTGGTGCTGGCGGGGAAGGGCTATGGGGAGATGGCCGAGCGATTGCAGCCTATCGCGCAAAAAATGGGCATCACGGAGGTGCTGACCAAGTACCCCTATGAGTGCTCCGGTGGCCAGAAGCAGCGAGCGGCGGTGGCACGTGCGGTCATCACAGAACCGAAGATATTATTGGCCGACGAGCCCACGGGGGCGCTGGACTCCAAGTCCTCCGACGGGCTTTTGGACCTGTTCGCGAGCCTGAACCGGGAGGGGCAGACCATTTTGATGGTCACCCACTCCGTCAAGGCGGCCAGCCACGCGGGGCGGGTGCTGTTCATCAAGGACGGAGAGCTGTTCCATCAAATCTACCGGGGGGACAGCACCAATGAGCAGCTATATCAGAAGATCGCCGACACCCTGACGCTGCTGGCCACGGGAGGACGCGAGCATGAATAAGCATCTTTATGCCCGCCTCGCTGCCCGGAACCTGCGGAAAAATGCCCGCAGCTACGGCCCGTTCATCCTGGCGGGCGCGCTGACGGTGGCGATGTTCACCATCATCCTGTCTCTGTCCGTGGACGCGGGGCTGCAGAGCATGACCGGAGCGGTCACGATCCAGCTCGTCATGCGCTACGGCGTGGTCGTGGTGGCCCTGTTCGCGGTGATTTTTCTCTTTTACACCAACAGCTTTCTCATCAAGCGGCGCAAGCGGGAGTTTGGCCTTTATAACGTGCTGGGGCTGGAGAAAAAGCACCTGGCGAAGGTCATCACCTTCGAGACGCTGTACGTGGCGGCGCTGAGCCTGGCGCTGGGGCTGGCAGCGGGCCTGGCGCTCAACAAGCTTATGATGCTGCTGGTGGCGAAGATACTGGGCGTGGAGGCGCCTCTTGGCTTCACCGTCGGTCCCCGCATGCTTCTTTGGGTGCTGGGCGTCACGGCGGCGCTGTTCGGGGCCATATACCTGGCCATATTTCTCTACAGCGTCCGGCAGGTATACGTGGCAAGGCCGGTGGAGCTTTTGCAGTCGGAGCACGCCGGGGAGCGGGAGCCGAAGGCCCGGTGGCTCATGGCGCTCATAGGGCTGGCGTGCCTGGGAGCGGGGTACTATATCGCCATTACCACCACGGACGTGCTCCAGGCCATCTTCCTGTTTTTCGTGGCGGTGGTGCTGGTGATCATCGGCACATACCTGCTGTTCACTGCCGGGAGCGTGGCGCTTTTGAAGCTGCTCCGGAACAACAAGCGCTATTACTATAAGACCCGGCACTTCACCGCCGTTTCCGGCATGATGTACCGGATGAAGCAAAACGCCGTGGGCCTTGCCAACATCTGCATCCTCTCCACCATGGTGCTGGTGATGATATCGGGAACGAGCTGCCTCATGCTGGGCATGGAGCAGAGCCTGCGGACCGGCTATCCCTATGACGTGAACATCCCCCGCAGCAACGAAGCGACCATTGCCATGGTCAAAAAGGCGGTGGCGGACGCGGGCATCCCGGCGGAGAACGAGACGGAGTACGACTACATCACCTTCACCGCCTATCAACGGCCGGACGGGCTGGAGACGACCAGGGACTATACCCTGGACACGAGTGCCTCCCTGTGCGACGTGCTGGTGGTAGACCTGGCCGATTATAACCGCTGCACCGGCCAGGACTATACCCTTGGCCCGGACGAGATATTGCTCAAGACCGAGCGGACCGATCATGACCGGGACACGCTGGAGCTGCTGGGTAAGACCTATACCGTCAAAGAACGGGTGAAACCCATGGTGAAGAGTGGCGAGCTGACCTTCAATCTGACCACCTCCTGGTACATCGTGGTTTCGGACAAGGCAGAGCTGGAGCGGCTGGCGCGGGCGACCTACGAAGCGCCGAACGCCGCGCAGGGCGGTGACATGACCGTGGGCGAGGCGCGGTACTTGCTGGGCCGGTATTACGGCTTCGACGTGCCCGGTCACGACGACGAAACGGCCCTGCGGGCCCGCCTGGCCATCCGGCAGGCGTGGAATCAGGCGGCGGAGGACGGGTCCGTGGACCTGGCGGGGACCTATGAGATACGGGCCTGGGAGCGGCAGGATTTCGTGAGCCTCTACGGGAGCCTATTCTTCCTGGGCATGTTCCTGGGGCTGCTGTTCACCATGGCGGCCATCCTCATCATCTACTATAAGCAAATGAGCGAGGGCCGGGACGACAGGGAGCGGTTTCAGATCATGCAGAAGGTGGGCATGAGCCGCGGGGAGGTCAAAAAAACCATCCATGCCCAGGTGCTGATCGTGTTCTTTCTGCCCCTGGTCACGGCGGGGGTGCACACGGGCTTTGCCTTCCCCATCCTGAACCGGGTGCTGGCCCTGTTCAACCTGGCGGGCACGAATTTCTATGTCTGGTGCGTGCTGGGCACCTTCGGGGCGTTCGCGGCGCTGTACGCGGTGGTGTACGCCCTCACCGCGAGGACGTATTATAAGCTGGTGAGCACATGAGGGGGCGTTTTTCAGCCTTTCAATAAATGATCGAAACGGCGCTCTGCGGAGCGCCGTTTGCGTTGCCAGTAGCAAAGGCAACCACTAGCTATGCTAGTGGGAAAGAAGAGTTTCCAGCGAGGAAAGGCGTAGACAAGAAGAAAACTCCTCATTAGAGTAGGGGGTAGGTTTGCCGACCACCGACTACGAAATAATGAGGAGGTCTTTATCGTGAAAGACAAAGACATAAGAGGCAGCCGCTTGAAGCGGCTGCCCGAGATGGTAATGCGGTGTCAAACTTTCAGAGCCCCTTCCAGGGGCTGCTCATGCCATCAGTTTACTGGTGGTCATGACTGTCACATCACACCACGGGGATGTCCGGGAAGACCTTCTGGAAGCAGGAGATGCAATACACTTTCCCGTCCTTGGCCTTGGCTGCCCATACCTCGTTGTGGCACTCGCAGCAGATCCAGCCCTGTACCATCTTGCCCTCTCCGCCCGTCACGTTGTTCAGGGCCTCGTCCGCCAGTTCTTCATTCTTCTTGTTTTCCATGGTAATATCTCCTTTTCGTTTTATTTGCGTCCCACGGCCCGCCTGGACCGTGGGGCGTATTTTGTTTTTGGGTCACTTGGGGAACTTCACGCTCTGGCTGGCGTTATATCCGGCGCCGAGCAGGGTCTTGGTCGTGCCCTTCACCGTGCATGGCCGGACCGTGAACTGATAGCTTGTTCCGGCCGTGCCGTGCTTCCAGGTGTAGCTCAGGCCCTTGTTGTGGCCGATGGCCTTCCAGGAACCACCCACGGTCTTGTAGTACACCCGATAGGTGTCCGCGCCGGCCACCTTCGTCCAGTTGACCTGAACACCGCCCTTCACGGCCTTGACCGTCACGGCGGGAGCCTTTACGAACCGGATGGCCTTGCTGGTCTCATAGCCGTTGTCGATCGGGCTCGTGGTCTTGGACTTGACCCCTCGGACGGTGAACTCATACGTCTTGCCGTCAGTGCCCTGCTTCCAGGTGTAGGTCATCTTGTCGTTATGACCGATGGTCTTCCAGGCACCGGTCCCCGCCTCGCGGTAGTACACCCGGTATGTGACCGCGCCCTCGACCTTGGTCCAACTGATTTTAATGCCGTCCGCCGTGTTCGCCACGGTCACTTTGGGAGGCGCAGGCTTTGTCGCGTCGACGTCTCTCCGCTCCGTCTCGCCGCACACCGAACACGTCCGCTCCTGCACCTGCTTATCGTCCGTCTGGCTCACGGTCTTCCATTCGCCCCAGCTGTGCCCGCTCGCAGGCGTGGCGCGCACCTCTTCGCCCAGCACATAGCTGCTGCCGTTGACCGTCAGGGAGAGCCGGTACAGGTCTCCGCCCTCCGCCGTACAGGTGGCCGCTTTCACGTTATCCACAAGCGTCTCCTGCACGTCCGTGGTGGTCCAGGTATGGCTTGCGTCGTTCCGGCAGGTTATCGTTGCTGTGAGCACGCCGTTCACCCGCTCCAGCTTAGGCGGGTTCGCGTCCTCGGCGCTCAGGCACCAGTTGTGCCCCAGGGGCGCCACGCTCCTGGTCGTCGTGGCCGTCACCGTCCCGCCGCCCAGCTGAGCCGACGCGGTATAGCGCACCTCGCCGGCGCTGTCGCAGGTCGCCGCCGTTATCGTCTCCGCCGTCACCTGCGCCGGCACGGTCCTGGTGTGGGACGGGTCACGGACACATGTGGCGGTGAGAGTGGCCTCGCGCATGCCATCCGACCACTTCACCGGTGTCTCGTCGCTCCACTGGTGCCCCATAGGCGCTACGTCCGGCAGCGTCAGGGTGTACGTCGCGCTCTTGCCGCCGACCTCCACCTTGGCCGTATATGCCGTCGTGCCCGCCTCGTCGCACTTCTCCGTACGCTCCGCGGTCAGGTCCGTCACCGTGATGGGTACCTCCATGCGGCTTCCGTCGTCGCCCGTGCGCACGGCCGTCACCGTCACGTACGGCGCCGCGCCCGTGGCAAGCTCCGTCCACTTCACCCGGTCCGCGTCATCATCCGCCGCCGCGACAGCCGCCGCGACCGTCGTCACCGCCGCCGACGTCGTCCTCCGGGAGGTCCCACGTATATTCCACGCCGTCCTCCACGCCCGGTTCCGTCTCGCCGCACACCGCGCAGACGTGGCTCGTCGTGTACCGGTGGCCCAGAGCGGGGAGTTCATACGTCTCCGTCTTGCCGATCACATGGGGCTGCCCGTCGACCACATATGCCATCCGATACTCTGCCGTGCCGCTCTGGGTACAGGTGGTCGGCGTGTTCTTTATCAGTTTCAGGTAGGCGCACACCGACTTGGAGTGGGTGTGGTCGTGCAGGCAGAAGACCGTCAGCGTGGTGAAGTCGCCGCTCACGCCCGGCCGCATCGGGACCACGTCGCCCTCCGCGTCCCATTCATGGCCCAGAGGCGGCGTTTTCACGGTCTCGGTGGCCGCCGCCGTCGCGCCGCTGTATTCCATGCTGGCGCTGTAGATGATCTCGCCGCCCTGTTCGCATGTCGCTTCCGTGGTCCCCAGAACGACGCTCGGGACCCGGAACCAGGTCGACTCGTCGCAGGTGGCGCACCGGAAGGTGAACGTGGCCGTGCTGTGGTCCTCGGACCAGAACGTGCTGGAATCGTCCGCCGCCCAGACGTGTCCCTTGGACGGAAGGACCGTCGTCTTTGTATAGCTTCTCGTCTGCCCGTCCAGGTCCACGTTCACCGTCCAGGCCGTCCAGCCGCCTGTGGCGCACGAGTTCTCCGTCACCGGACGGGACTTGATCTGTTCGCCCGAGTAGTTCAGCTTCTCGCTCCAGCCGCAGGCCGCGCAGCCCACCGTCACCGAGGCGCTCACCACCTGGTCGTTCATCACGGTCCACACCACCTCATCCGGGAAGATATACGTGTGCTCATGGTTCGATTGTTCCTTCGCGCCGCACACCGCGCACACCCGCTCCAGGGTCGTGCCGGACGTGTCGCCGCTGGCGGTCTGCCACGCGCCCCAGGTGTGGGGAGCCAGAGGCAGCGTACGGGTTTCCGTCCGTCCCAGCACGTGTTTCACGCCCTCGAACTCGTAGCTCATGCGATAGGTCTCGCTGCCCTCGGCCGTGCAGGTCGCTGGCGTCGTGCTGATTTTTTCCGCTTTGATATACACCGTCTTGGTGTGGCTGTGGTCGTTCCGGCAGGTAATGGTCACGGTGAGGTTATCCCCATCCACGCCGGGGATCAGGCCTATCTCATCGCCCTCCACGTCCCAATCGTGGGGCAGCGCGTCGATGGCCTCCGTGGCGGTGAACACCCCCGTCCCGTCATCACAGCCCAGCTCGGCGGCCTTTTCCGAGGCGTCCACCCGATAGGTCAGGACGCCCGGCTCGCCGCAGGTGGGCTCCTTCGTCACCGCCGAAAAGGCGGTCACCGTCACCGGCTCCTGGTTGTGGGACGGATCGTTGCCGCAGATGAACGTCACCAGCGCCTGGGAGCGGTTCTCCGTCAGCTCGACCTCGGCGCTCCATGCGTGGCCCAGGGGGTCCAGTGGGACAGTCTGGCCGTCTGTGAACGTCTCGCCGTTCACCGTGGCCGTGGCCGTATAGGTCCGGCTGCCGGCCTGGGTACAGGTGGCCGGCGTCTCGCGGGTGACGGACACGTCCGCCTGCAGCGTCATGGGCTCGCCCCCGTCCCGCAGGGGCAGGACAAGGGTGGCGGCCGTCCCGTCTTCGGACCAGACCCAGACCGCCTTGCTCTTGTCAAAGCCGGTCAGCTCCCGGAGCGCGCCGTCCCGGATGACGTACAGGCTTTCCGAGTGGGTCGTCGCCACCCGTATCAGGCCGTTTTCATCGGCCTGCGCCTTGGACACGTAGGCGTACAGCGTCGTATCCCCCAGAGCCGCGTGGTTTCTGGGCTCCCAGGTCTTGCCGCCGATGGTCACCGCCATGCCGTTGGGATTGGAGATCTCCAGCTTATAGACCGGATCCCCGTTTGTGTCCTTGAGCTCGCCGGAGACGCCGCCCTTCACCGAGCCGCCGTCGATGATCACCTTGGCGCTGAGGAAGTGGAGCCGATGTCCGCGCCGGCCGAGCCGGCGGCGGCCGTCACCGTACCGCCGGTGATGGTCACGGTGCTGTGACCGCCGTTTCCGCCTCTGCCCAGGGACGCGCCGAAGTCGTCGCCAATGGCCGTGACGGTGCCGCCGTTGATGACCACCGTGGCGTCGGCTCCATAACGCCCGGAGCCGATGCCCGCGCCGTACATGTCACCGTTGGCCGTCACGGTGCCGCCGTTGATGGTTACCGTGGCGCTGGACCAGGCATAGTTCACGGAATCTCCGGCACCGATGGCCGCGCTGTACCCGCCTGCCGCCGGTGGCCGTTATCACGCCGCCGTTGATGGTCACCGCGCCTCCGGAGATATGCGCCGCGGTGCCGATGCCCGGATCAAACGTATCGCCCTGGGCCGTCACGGTGCCGTCCTGCATGCAGTCCTCGTTCTGGCCCCAGATGGTCAGGCTGCTGCCGCTCTGGACGTGGATACCGCCGTTGCTCGTCAGGGACGAGCCGTTGGCCAGGACCAGGTTCACGCTGCCGCTGACAAATACCTCGCCCACGCTCAGCGGGCCGGCGGCCATGTACCAGCCGCCCGACTCGTTGTCCCCGGTCCAGTTGGTCTGGCCGGCCGTCAGCAGCTTCACCGTGTCGTGGAATTGCTCCTGCCCGACGGACGGGTCATAGTAGCGCACGCCCTCGGTCTTGTCGAGCCGGCCGGTCTGCTCGTTCAGCATGTATTGCTCGACCCTGTCGCTGCCCACAGCCACCAGCGGGTTCGTCGCGGGCACATACGCGTACAGATTCGTGTCGCCGTCCGCCGCCGCGTGGTTCCTGACGGCCAGGACCGTTCCGTCCACGGCGACGATCTCGCCCTCGGGGTTGGACACCTGCATCGGGTACACCGTCTTGCCGCTGGCGTTCACAGGCTGGGGGGAGACGCCGCCGTTGGCCTTCACCACGCCGCCGTTGACGATCACCGTGGCGCTGGCGCCGTTGCCGCCGCCGCCGACGCCCGCCACGCCGCGGCTGGCGGCCGTTATCGTGCCGCCGTTGACGGTGATCTTGACATTGGAGCCGCCCCTCCCGGTGCCGATGCCCGTGCGGTTGCCGCTCAGGACCACCAGCACGCCGTCGTTCCCGCTGTTCTTGTTCTGGCCCCAGACGGTCAGATGTCCGCCGTTTTGGATCTGGATGCCGCCGGTGACCGTCAGGGTCGCGCCGCCGATCAGGATCAGGTTCACATTGCCGCTGACGGTTACCTGTCCCACGCCCAGCGTATCCCTGACCACATACCAGCCGCCCATGCCGTTATCCCCGGACCAGGAGACCGTCTCCGCCGTCACCGGCGCCGCCGCCTCGCACATCTTGGTCATCCCGGCTGCCGGGTCATAGTAGACGCTGCCCGTGCTCACCTCGAATTTGCCTGTCTGTGTGTTCGCTCTGTACCGCTCGACCGCTCTCTTCCCGACAGCCACATCCGCCGCCGTCGTTCCGGGCAGGTATATGTACAGATCCGTGTCGCCGTCCGCGGCCGCGCCGTTGTTGACGCCCCAGGCCGCTCCGTTCACGATGACGGCGTCCCCGCCGGGGTTGGACACCTGTAGCAGATAGACCGATTCCCCGGCGCTGTTTTTGGGCTGGGGGGACACGCCGCCCACGGCCTTCACCGAACCCGCGCCGTCGGTGTTGATGGTCACGTCGGCGGTGGAGCCGTTGCTTCCCGCGCCGACGCCTGCCGCGCTGCCCTTGCCGGTGGCGGCTATCACGCCGCCGTTGATGACCACCGTGGCGGATGAGGGGCCGCCGATGGTGTTGAAGATGGAGCGTCTTGAGCCATAGCCGCTGCCGATGCCCGCGGCGCCGTTTCTGCTGGCGGTGGCCTTTATCACGCCGCCGTCGATGAGCACCGTGGCTTTGCCGTATCTGGACCCGGCGCCGATGTCCGGCGCGCCGTTGCCTTCACCGTGCCGCCGTTGATGGTCACCGCGCCGCCGGTGCCGTAATTGCCGCCGCCGATGGCCGCGCCGCCGCCTCCGCCGGCAGCGTTGACAGCGCCGGCGTTGATGATCACCGTGGCGGATGAGGGGCCGCCGGTGGTGTTGAAGATGGAGCGTCTTGAGCCATAGCCGCTGCCGATGCCCGCGGCGCCGTTTCTGCCGGCGGTGGCCTTTATCACGCCGCCGTTGATGGTCACGGTGGACTTGGAGTATGCGTCGCCGCCGATGCCCGCGCTCGAATTGCCGCCGGTGGCGTTGACCACGCCGCCGTTGATATTCACCGTGGCGCTGGCGTCGTTGATCCCGGCGCCGATGCCCACGCCTTTATAGCCGCCGGTGGCCGTGACCACGCCGCCGTTGATGGTCACCGTCCCGCCGCCGACGCCCGCCACGCCGCGGCTGGCGGCCGTTATCGTGCCGCCGTTGACGGTGATCTTGACATTGGAGCCGCCCCTCCCGGTGCCGATGCCCGCGCAGTACCGATCGGCGCCCGTGACGGTCAGCTCGCCGTCGTCGTTATAGTTTTCGTCGCTGCCCCAGATGGTCAGGCTCCCGCCGTCGGCGACGGTGATGCCGCCTGTGACCGTCAGGATGGTCCCGTGGGACAGGATCAGGTTCACGTTGCCCTGGACGCTGACCCGCTCCAGGGTCGGCGCGCCCCAGACCTCGTACCAGCCCTGTGTCCACGCCGTCACGTCCGCCGTGACCCGCGTGACGTTCCTGGCCGTCTTCTCCGCGCCCGTGCCAGGGTCGTAGTACGTCACGGCCGAGCCGACGGCGGCCGTCTCGGGTTCCTCCACGGGCTCTTCCGTGACCTCCGGAGCCGGTTCTTCCGTCACATCGGGCTGTTGTTCCGGCTGTGCCGCAGGCGCGTCGATGACCGCCTGCGGACCCGGCTCAGCGTCCGATAGCCAGGCAGCCAAAGGCGAGCACTGTCGCCAGAAGCACGGCTATGACCCGTTGTGCTGTCTTCATTCCTGTTTCCTCCTTGCATTTTTGAACCGGTGTCTGATAACACCATTTCTGGGAGCAACGTAGCAAATTGTCCGGTCAAATGTCGATACCTTTGTCCTGAAATGCAGAAATCACGACCTGAATTGCATGTCAGAACGGTTTTGGAGATGCCAGGACCTCGTAAACGAGCCCCTGCGCATCGGCCAAAACCGTTCTTCCATTTTCCCAAAAGGCAAGCTTGCCTTTTGGGAGCCCTGTTCAATAAGGAAAAGGATTTAAATAATTCTCTCCCTCCGCCGCGGCGCAGCCGCACTTCTCATGGCTCCCTTGTGTAAAGGGAGCTGTCGAGCGAAGCGAGACTGAGGGATTGTAAACATCAGACAGGGGACGCCTCTGTCCGAAGCGTCCCCAAAATTATCATGTGAGATTTTTGTCAACCCTTTTTCTCCACCAGGTCCTCGCCGACGCGGTACACGTCCCCCGCGCCCACGGTCAGCACCAGGTCGCCAGGCTGCACGCTGGCCCGCAGGATGGTCCCGATCTCGTCGAAGGTAGGCCGGAAGATGCTGTTGGGTATCTGCTTGGCCAGGTCCGCCGAGGAAATGCCCAGAATATTCGTCTCCCGCGCGGCGTATATCTCCGCCAGGATGGTCAGGTCCGGCCGTTTGAGCTGCCTTACGAAGTCGTCGAACAGGGCGTTGGTGCGGGAATAGGTGTGAGGCTGGAATATGACGATGACCCGCTTGTACCCCAGCGGCTCCACCGCGTCCAGCAGGGCTTTCAGCTCGCCGGGATGGTGTGCGTAGTCGTCGTACACGTCCGCGCCGTTGTACTTGCCCTTGAACTCAAAGCGCCGGTTGGCCCCCCGGAATCCGGCCAGACCGTACGTCACCGCGTTGGGGGACACGCCCAATGTCATGGTCGCGGCCGCCGCCGCCAACGCGTTTTTTACATTATGCACCCCCGGCACCTGCAAGTGCAGGTGGGTAAAGAATTTGCCCTTTTGCAAGATGTCGAAATCCGTCTGCGCCCCCCGGCTGACGATGTTCACCGCCTGGATGTCCGCCTCTGGTGTCAGGCCGAAGGTGATGATGCGCCTGTCCAGCCCCGCCAGCGCCGCCATGGTGTTCTCGTCGTCCAGGTTGGCCACCACCACCCCGTCGGCCGGGACCAGCCGGGCAAATTTCCGGAAGGAGGTCTTGACCGCCTCCAGGTCGGCGAAGTAGTCCAGGTGGTCCGCGTCGATGTCCAGTATCACGGCCACGGTGGGGAAGAAGGCCAGGAAGCTGTCGTAGTACTCGCAGCTCTCCATCACGATGGTGTCCCGCGCGCCCACCCGGTGGCCGGCCTGGAGCAGGGGAAGGGTGCCGCCGATCATGACCGTGGGGTCCTTCTCCGCCGCCATCAAAATGTGGGTGCACATGGAGGTCGTGGTGGTCTTGCCGTGGGTCCCGGCGATGCACAGGGCATTTTTGTACCGCTTCATCAGCGCGCCCCAAGCCTGGGCACGCTCGAACACGGGAATATTCATCTCCCGCGCGGCCCGTATCTCCGGGTTGTCGTCGTGGACGGCGGCGGTGCGGACCACGAAATCGCAGCCGGTGTTGATGTTCCCGGCGTTGTGGCCGATGTTCACCCGGATGCCCAGGCTCTCCAGGTGGGTCACCTTGTCGCTGCGCTGCATGTCGCTGCCGGATATGACCAGGCCCTCGCCCTGCAAAACCTCTGCCAGGGGGGACATGGACACGCCGCCGATGCCGATGAGATAGCCCCGTTTGCCGGGTGCCAGATATTCGTCAAATGATGCTGTCATGCTTGATAACCCCAATATGTTGTGTGTGCTTGCCGCTCCTTTCATTATATTCGCTGTGCACGCATTTTACAAGTGGTATTTTCCCGTCTGCGCGCCTCAGGGACGTATCACCTTTCCCGCCCTGGCGTACTTCATGCACTCCCGGCAGTACACGCACTGGCTCACCAGCCACACCAGGCACACGGCCAGCGACGGCAGAAACCCGATGTCGAATATGATAGCCCCCACGGCGAACACCCCCGCCAGCGTCACGCAGACCGAGTTCACCGCCTGGTACGCCCTGAGCGCGCACTTGCCGATGAGCATTTTTTCCGCCTCGTCGCAGCTGTCCATCCACTTCTTCTGGAACTTCACGTCGTACACGGACGCGGTCTTTTCCGGGTTCGTCTTTTTCGCCGCGTCCACGCATTTCTGCTGGAGCACGATGTTCTCGGCCATGACCGCAAAAAACGCCAAAATACCCACCAGCAGCATCACCGAGGCGCTGGTGTCCTGGAAAATGGCGAAGCCCCCGGCATAGCTGGCCGCGATCAGGAAAAAGCTGACGATGTACGCCCCGTTCGCGATCCACACCACCAGGCTCAGCCCCGCGTCGATCTGGTCCGATACCGCCTCGTCCTCGCCGTCCCAGGCGGCCAGCCGTTCTTTCGCCTTCCTGTAAAGGGGCGAGGCCACGGCTGGGAGCAGCACGGCCTCGGCCAGCAGCAGCCAGGGGGCCACACGGGTGCCGAACGCCCGTCCCGCGCTCTGCAAGCCGTCCGCCATCTCGTTCCAGCCGTATTTGGCCGCGAAAAAGCCGATGCACCCGCCGACGACCAGGCTTGCCGCCAGAATCAGCAAAAACTTCGGCAGCGCCTTGCGGTTGGCCTTTTTGATCTCGTTGTTGTCCATGTTATTTTTCCTCCCTTTCATCCTCTTGCAGAGTAAAAACTTCCTCCACCGTCACGCCGCACACCCTGGCGATGGTCAGCGCCAGAGTGACCGACGGCGAGTAATCGCCGCGCTCGATGAGGCTGATCGTCTGGCGGGACACGCCGCACATGCGCCCCATCTCCTGCTGGTTGACCCCCAGCGCGGCCCGGCGCTCCTTCAGCCGGTTTCGCAGGACCATAGCACACCTCCTTGTGACAACTATCCTTGCCGAATTGACAATTATTTTTGTCATTTTGCATTATACTCTTGTCATCTTTTCCTGTCAATAGGCCAACGCGAAAAAATTGGCGTACCGCCCGTCCCGTCTTGATTTTTAACGATGTGCATGCTAAAATAATAAGGTCGAAAATCGCAGACGGGGAGGGCCGGGTTTTGGCGTCCTGCAAAGGACTGCTGGACCCATTTTCCATATCCGGCGGCACATTGACAGATAAAGGAGTGACCGATCATGAGCTGCAACAACCCGAGCGTGGACCTGACGCTGCTGGAACCGACGCTGGCGGAGTACGCCGACGTGAAAGGCAGCCTCATCTCCATATTGCAAAAGACCCAGGAGCTGTACGGCTACGTGCCCATGGACGCGGTGTACCGCATCTCGGAGCGCACCGGCGTGAGCCCGGCGAAAATACTGGGTGTGGCTACGTTTTATTCCCAGTTCCGCTTCCAACCCATGGGCAAGTATCTGGTGATGCTGTGCAAGGGCACGGCGTGTTATGTCAACGGCGCGGAGCGCATCCTGGACGCGGTGACGGACGAGCTTGGCATCGGCAGCAACGAGACGACGGAGGACGGCCTGTTCTCCCTGTCGGTGGTGGCGTGCCTGGGGTGCTGCTCTCTTGCGCCGGTGATGATGATCAACGACAAGGCGTACGGTTCCCTGACGCCGGACAAGGCCCGGCAGATCTTACGGGACCTTCGGAAGGAGGCGCAGACCTGATGAAAATGCCAGCACGAATCGTAGTGGGCGAGGGAAGCTGCGGTCTGGCCGCCGGCGCGGCCGCGGTCTACGACGCCCTGCAAAAAGCCCTGACGGCCGACGTGGACGCGAAGCTTTCCATCACCGGCTGCGTGGGCGCGTGCTTTTTGGAGCCCATCGTGGACGTGTACGACGACCGGGGCTTTCTCCACCGCTGCGTGCACGTGACGCCGGAGAACGCCAACGCCATCGTGACCGCCGTCAAGACCGGCGACTACGCCGGGCTTTCGGACATCCTCATAAAGCCCGAGGACGAGAGCTTCCTCACCAAACAGACCCGCATCGCCCTGCGCCACTGCGGCGTCATCGACCCGGAGAACATCGACGAGTACCTGGCGGACGACGGCTACCAGGCCTTGGAAAAGGTCCTGAAGACCATGACCCCGGAGCAGGTCATCGAGGAAATAAAGATTTCCGGCCTTGCCGGCCGCGGCGGCGCCGGCTTCCCCACGTGGTTTAAATGGAACGCGGCGCGCCAGAGCGCCGGCACGGAGAAGTACCTCATCTGCAACGCGGACGAGGGCGACCCCGGCGCGTTCATGGATAGAGCGGTGATCGAGTCCGACCCCCACAACCTCATTGAGGGCATGCTCATCGGCGCGTACGCCATCGGCTGCGCCGAGGCGGTGGTCTACGTCCGGGCCGAGTACCCCCTGGCCATCGTGCGCCTGACCGAGGCCATCAAGCAGGCGAGAGAGCGTGGCTATCTTGGCAGGCACATACTGGGCACGGATTTCAGCTGCGACATCCGCATCAAGGCCGGCGCCGGCGCGTTCGTCTGCGGCGAGGAAACGGCCCTGATCGAATCCCTGGAGGGCAGCCGGGGCATGCCCCGGTTGAAGCCGCCGTTCCCCGCGGAGGCCGGGTACTGGCACAAGCCCAGCAACATCAACAACGTGGAGACCTGGGCCAACGTGAGCTGGATCATCAACCACGGCGGCGCTGCCTTTGCCGCCATGGGCACGGCCAACAGCAAGGGCACGAAAGTTTTCGCCGTCACCGGCAAAGTAAAGCGCGGCGGCCTGGTGGAGGTGCCCATGGGCATGACGCTGCGGGACGTGATCTTCGGCATCGCCGGCGGCATCCGGGACGGCCGGGAATTTAAGGCTGTCCAGCTTGGCGGCCCCAGCGGCGGGTGCATCCCCGCGAGCCTCTTGGACACGGTGATCGACTACAAGAGCCTGCAGGCCACCGGCGCCATCATGGGTTCCGGCGGCATGGTGGTCATGGACGACTCCACCTGCATGGTGGGCATCGCCAAGTTCTTCCTGGACTTCACCACGAAGGAGAGCTGCGGCAAATGCGTCCACTGCCGCATCGGCACCAAGCGCCTGGGGGAGATATTGACCCGCATCGTCAACGGCCAGGGAAAGGAAGGGGACGTGGAGCTTCTGGAGGAGCTGTGCAACACGGTGAAGGCCGGGGCATTGTGCGGCCTGGGACAGAGCGCCCCCAACCCGGTGCTGACCACGATACGCTATTTCCGGGACGAGTACGACGAGCATATCCGGGACAAAAAGTGTCCCGCCAAGGCGTGCCCGGCACTGCTTACATATTCCATCGACCCGGACAGGTGCAAGGGCTGTTCCGCCTGCGCGAAGAAGTGCCCGGTCCAGGCCATCAGCGGCGAGGTAAAGAAGCCTTTCACCATCGACCCGGCCAAGTGTATCCGCTGCGGCATGTGCCACAACACCTGCCGTTTCGGCGCGGTGACCGTGGAATAAGGAGGGGGAGGACATGAGCGAGATCAAATTGACCATCAACGGCAAAGCCTGTACCGGCCAGTCCGGTCAGACCATTCTGGATATCGCGAAGGCCAACGGCGTCGATATCCCCACATTGTGCCATGACGACTCCGTGGCCCATTACGGTGCCTGCGGCCTGTGCGTGGTGGAGGCGGAGGGTTCCCCCAAGCTCCTTCGCTCCTGCTCCACCCTGGCCGCCGACGGCATGGCGATCAACACGGAAGGCGAGCGTGCCGTCCAGGCGCGTAAAATAGCCCTGGAGCTTCTCATGAGCGACCACGACGGGGACTGCATGGGTCCCTGCCGCCTTGCCTGCCCCGCCGGGACCAACTGCCAGGCATATGTGAAGCAGGTGGCTCTGGGCAACACAAAGGAGGCGGTGCGCATCGTGAAGGAGCGCCTGCCCCTGCCGGCCAGCATCGGCCACGTGTGCCCCCACCCCTGTGAGGCCGACTGCCGCCGGGGGCTGGTGGAGGAACCCATCTCCATCGCCCTCATCAAGCGCTATATGAGCATGGACCAGCTCCATAATGCCGACGCCTGGAAGCCGGAGAAGGCCGCTCCCACGGGCAAGACCGTGGGCGTCATAGGCGGCGGCCCCGCCGGCCTGACGGCGGCCTATTACCTGGCCCTGAAAGGCCACGACGTGACCCTGACCGACGCCATGCCCCAGATGGGCGGCATGCTCCGCTACGGCATCCCCCAGTACCGCCTGCCCAAGGACGTGGTGGACGCGGAGGTGGCCGATATCGCCGCCGTGGGTGTGAAGATGGAAAACGGCGTCAAGATCGGTAAAGATATCACCTTCGCCGACTATCGAGCCAAATACGACGCGGTGGTCGTTGCCATCGGCGCGTGGAGCAGCACGCCCCTGCGCTGTCCCGGCGAGGATTTGGATGGTGTTTACGGCGGCATCGACTTTCTGCGCTCCGTGGCCCTGCATGACCCGGTGCCCATCGGCAAAAACGTGGCCGTGGTAGGCGGCGGCAACACCGCCATGGACGCCTGCCGCACGGCGGTGCGCCTTGGCGCGGAGAATGTGTACGTGATATACCGCCGGACCCGGCAGGAGATGCCCGCCAACGCGGACGAGCTGGAGGAGGCCATGGAGGAAGGGGTCCAGTTCAAGTTCCTGACGAACCCCGCCGAGATCATCGGTGAGAACGGCCGCGTGACGGCGGTGAAATTACAGGTCATGGAGCTGGGGGAGCCGGACGCCTCCGGCCGCCGCAGCCCGGTGCCCGTGGAGGGCAAGTTCGTCACCCTGGACGTGGACAGCGTGATCGCCGCCATCGGCCAGAAGGTGGACCCCAGGGGCTTTGATGTAGGGCTCAACAAGCGCGGTATTATCGCCGCCGACGAGCACACGTTCCTCACGGACCGGGAGGGCGTGTTCGCCGTGGGTGACGCCACCAACAAAGGCGCGGGCATCGCCATCGCCGCCATCGGCGAGGCGTCCAAGGCCGCCGACGTGGCGGACAGCTGGCTCCGGGGGAACATTCAGCCCTATCATGAACCCTTCGTCAGCAAGCGCACCGTCACCGCCGCGGACCTGGCGGACAAGGAAAAGAAACCCCGTGTGCATATCCACAACCGTCCGGCGGAGGAGCGCAAGCGCGACTTTGAGCCGGTGAACGACGGCTTCACCGCTGAGGAAGCCATGCAAGAGGCACAGCGTTGCCTGGAGTGCGGCTGCCACGACTACGGCGAGTGCTCCCTTATCAAGCACGCCAACCGCTATGAGATACACCCGGAGCGGTTCGCGGGGGAGAAGCGGCACAAGGACCTGGAGGAAAAGCTGGTGGTCATCCAGCGGGACCAGGGCAAGTGCATCCTGTGCGGCCTGTGCGTGCGGGTGTGCGACGAGGTGGCCAAGGAGGGGATCCTGGGCCTGGTGGGCCGGGGCTTCGGCACCGTGGTCAAGCCCGAGTTTAGGGACAGCGAGCGCATCAAGGTCTGCGCCACCTGTAAAAAGTGCGCCCAGGCCTGCCCCACCGGCGCCTTGAAGATCATCGGCTGAGAGAAAACAACATACAAAACGGGACTTGGAAAGCTCCAAGTCCCGTTTCCTATGTTCTCAGGTCGGTTTTACTTCTCCCAACGACGCCGCAGCAGCAGGACAGCCGTCAGACCGGCGGCGCAGCCCAGCAGCAGCACTGTGGCGGACAGCAGCCCGGAATCGTCCCCGGTGGCGGGGGCGGCGGGCGCCGTGGCGGTGGGCACAGCCGTGGGTCCGGCCGTGGCCGTAGGCGCGGCCGTGGCGGTGGACTCCGGCGTCAGGGTGGGCGTCACGGCAGGCGTGGCGGTGGGCTCTGTGGTGGGAGCCGGCGTGGCCGTCGGTTCCGCCGTAGGCTCCGCGGTGGGATCCGGTGTGGCCGTGGGCTCCGCCGTGGCGGCGGGCAGGGCGGCCACCGTCACGGGCCCGGTCAGGGCCTTCTGGTCGGCCGTTGTGGCGATAAGCGCGTTGGCCCCGTCAAAGAAGCCATAGCCGGTTGCCAGCAGGGCGTTCACGGTCAGCGTCTGGTCAACGGGAAGGCCGATCAGGTCCTGGTCCAGGCAGACCACGGCGTATGTGCTGCCGGTGAACGTGCCGCCGGACAGGACGGCGGAGCAGTCGTCCGCCATCGCCAGGCCCGCTCCGGCCGTGCCGGTGAACGTGCCGCCGGAGATGACCAGAGCGCTTGTCTTGACCGTACCGGCATACGTCTCGCCGAAGCCCTGGGAGAAGATGCCTATGCCGCCGGTGATGGTCCCGCCGGTGACGGTCACGTCGCCATTGGCGCTTATGCCCGCCTCCTGGCCGGTCAGCTCGCCGCCGGTGACGGTCAGCGTGCCGCCCAGGTCATATATGTTGAGCACGGTGATGGCCGAGCCGTCTTTGTCCGTGGTGGTCACAGAGCCGCCGTTGACCGTGACCGTGCCCGCGTCGATGTGGACCGGGGTGCCCGTGGTACTGGTCAGGGCGCCGTCGTTCAGCTCAAAGCTGCCGCCGCATACGCCGATGAGGGCCGCTTTGAGGTCCTCGCTGCCCCGGATGGTGCCGGAGTTGACGGTCAGCTTGTCGGCGCTCTGTTCGGTCAGGGTGAATGTGACCGGGTCGGCGTCCGGGCCCACGATGATGCCCTTTTCCAGGGTCAGGGTGTGCTCCCCGCCCTCGAAGATGACGCTGTTGCCGCTGTCCAGGACCAGCTCTTCGGTGGCCGTGGCGTCGGCCAGCAAGGTCAGCGTGGCCTCCGCGCCGGCAGCGGCCGCGGCGGCCCAGGCCGCGGCAAAGTCGGCGTATTCCGTAACAGTGCCGCCCACGCTGACCGTGGCCGCCGGGCTCTCCGCCGCCTGGTCGGGGACCTGCTCGGCCTCGGTCTCGGGTTCAGTCTCGATCTCGGCCTCCGTCTCGGTATCGGCCTCAGTCTCAGGCGCGGCCAGGTCCTCGTCGGCGGGAGCCTGGTCGGCCTCGGCCTCCGGCGCGGGCTCCGTCTCGCCCTCCGTCTCAGGCAATGCCTCGGTCAGGGTCTCGTCGACGGTCACGGCCTCGGGCAGGTCCGCGGCCTCTTCCTCCGCCGCGTACGCCGTCAGGGGGCACAGGAGCGCCAGCAGCGCCGCCAGAAGCAGGGCAAGCGCCCGTTTTGTCCCCAAATGTCCCAAAATGTCCTCAAAATGTCCCAAAAATGTCCCACAGTGCGCCATTGAAAAAATTCCTTTCTCAGTCGTTCCGGCTGTTCGTCTCCGGTGCGGCCGCCGGCGCTGAAACCGTTGGGGCGTAAGGCCCCGCGGGCTGTTCGGGCGCGGCGGCAGCCGCCGCGGCAGCCGCGGCCGCCTCTTTGGAGGCCGCCCGGTTGCGCACAGCGATGAGCGATAGGGTGATGACGTCCAGCACGGCGTTGACGATGAAGGCCACGCCCAGCACCAGCATGGCGCTGAGGAAGGCGTCGGAGCCGATGTGGATGCGCACGCCGAAGTCGTCCACCAGGCCGGCGGCGGTCAGCACACCCAGGCCCAGGCCGGGCAGGCTGGTGAACAGCCCCACCCACCAGGCGTCAAAGTGCATCCGGGCCATATCCAGGGTGTATTGCAGCTTCAACACCCCGTCCACCGCCATCAGCAGGCCCAGAGCGGTCACGATGAGCCGCAGGGTGATGCTGATGCCGGCGGCGTCGGGCCGGAAGCTGGCCACGACCACGTAAATGCCCGCCGTGAGCATGACGATGCCGGCGGCAAACTCGGAGCGGTAAATGCCGCTGACGGGCTTGCGCAGGAAGTAGATGATGATATAGGCCAGGCCGATGGCGCTGACCAGGCCGCCGATCACATATCCGGCGTAGTCCCGCACAAAATAGGGCACGGCCAGAAAGACCACGCCCAATATAAGGCACAGCGCCGCCGTGACGGCGAGGTTGCGGATGGGGTTGGTCACGATGCCGGTCTTTTTCGCGGACTGCCCGTTGTCGGGCTCCGTCGTTTTCTTTGCCATGATGCTCGTCCTTTCTTCTTGGGTATTCTTCAATATCTTACCATAATCGCCGGGAAGTGTAAAGACAAACCGTGTCCGTCCCGGCGCTGGCAGAGCTTGCCGGAATTATAAACAAATTGTGAAAGTTCTGTGGCGGATGTTGCCCGGCCGCCGCTTCTATGATATGATTTCAGCGGCTTTTTATCATATTGTGTATAAACAGTTATTTTTCGAGCATCGAGGTAAGCGACCATGTCCAAATTCAGCGTGAAAAAACCCCTGACGATCTTTGTGGCCGTGCTGGCGGTCATCATTTTGGGCGTGGTCGCCTTTACCAGAATGACCCCGGATCTGCTGCCCAACATGGACTTCCCCTATGTGATGATCATGACCACATACCCCGGCCAGAGCCCGGAGATCGTGGAGGCGGAGATCACCCGGCCCATGGAGCAGTCCATGGCCACGCTGGAGCACATCAAGGAGCTGACGAGCTCGTCCCAGGAGAACTATTCCCTGCTGGTGCTGGAGTTCGAGGAATCGGTGAACATGGACACCGTGGGCGTGGACATCCAGCAGCAGATCAGCGCTTTGCAGGGCACGTGGGACGAGGCCGTGGGCACGCCATACGTGCTCAAGATCAACCCGTCCGTGCTGCCCGTCGCCATCGCCGCCGTGTCCAGGGAGGACATGGACATCACGGAGCTGTCCGATTTTCTGGACGAGACGATCGTGCCCAAGCTGGAGGGCGTGGCCGGGGTGGCCAGCGTCAGCACCAGCGGGTCCATCTACCGGCAGGTGCACGTGGTCATCAGCCAGGAGAAGATCGACGCGGTGAACGAGCGCATGGCCCAGGCGGTGGAGAGCCGGCTGGACGACGCCAAAAAGGACCTGGAGGACACGAAAAAGGACCTGGAGGACGCCAAGGCCGAGCTGGAGGACGCTCAGGAGCAGGTAGACAGCGGCAAGGACGCGCTGGTGGGCGCCGCCAGCTCCGCTCAGGCCCAGCTCAGCTCCCAGCAGATGGAGCTCATCAAGGGCCGGGAGCAGATACAGCAGCAGTTGACCGGCTTGCAGCAGACAAAGACGACGCTGGCCAGCGCCATCGAACAATTGCAGCAGGCCCAGAGCGGCTATGAGCAGCTGGACGGGGCCGTGGCCCAGATCAACGAGGGGCTGGCCCAGATAGACCAGTTGACGGCGGGCCTGGCCCAGGCGAAGACCCAGCGGGAGACTCTGGCGGGGCAGGTGGCGGCCCTGGAGCAGCAGATCGCGGCCCTGACGGCGGCCGCCGCGCCGACCGTGGACCCGAACGCCGACCCGGCTGTTGACCCGAACGCCGTGCCGGAGATGGGGCCGGAGGCGGCCGCGCAGCTTGCCGAGCTCCAGGCCCAGCTTGCCACCGCTCAGGGGGCGCTGGCGTCCCTGGACGCGCAGATCGCCACGCTGGAGCCCCAGGCCCAGGCCGCCGAGGCCCAGCGGGAGACCCTGAACGCCCAGCTCACCACGGCCCAGAGCAGCATCGCCAACCTGGATGCCCAACTGGCGACCCAGGGCATCGACAGGGCCGGGCTTCCCGCCAAAATACAGGAGCTCCAGGCAAACGCCAAGCAGGTGGACGACGGTATCGCCCAGCTCAACAGTACCCTTTCCGACCTGGACAGCGGCGCCATCCAGCTCAGCCAGGCCATGGGGGCCCTGTCCAGCAGCCAGTCCGAGGGGCTTTTGCAGCTGGCCGATTCGGCGGCGCAGATCACCATCAATTCCGCCAACCTGCAATCGGGGCTGGACCAGGTGCAGTCCGGGCTGGACCAGTTGGAGGACCAGAGGGCCGACGCGCTGGAAAAGGCGGATATCTCCGGCCAGATCACCATGCAGACCGTCTCCCAGATACTACAGGCTCAGAACTTCTCCATGCCCGCCGGGTATATCCAGCAGGACGGCATCAGCTATATGGTCTCCGTGGGCGACGAGCTGACGGGGGAGGACGAATTGAAGGCGCTGGTGCTCTTTGACACCGGCGAGGACGCCATCGGTCCGGTGTATCTTGAGGACGTGGCGGACGTGTTCGTCACGGACAACGCCGGGTCCGTGTACGCCAAGCTCAACGGCTCGGACGGCGTTATGCTCACCTTCGACAAGCAGTCCAACGCCGCCACCGCCGAGGTCAGCGACAATTTGCAGGCCCGGTTCGACGAGCTGGAGGAGGAGTATCCCGGGTTGCAGTTCGTGTCGCTGATGGACCAGGGCGATTATATCTACCTCATCATCAACTCCATCATTTCCAGCATGCTCACGGGCGCGCTGTTCGCCATCGTGATCCTGTTCCTGTTTTTGCGGGACCTGCGGCCCACGGTGATAACCATGGTGTCTATCCCGGTGAGCGTCATCTTCGCGTTCGTGCTGATGTATTTCTCCGGCGTGACGCTGAACATGATATCCCTGTCCGGTCTGGCCGTGGCGATAGGCATGCTGGTGGACAACTCCATCGTGGTCATCGAGAACATCTACCGCCTGCGGTCCAAGGGGGCCACGGCGGTGCAGGCCGCCGTCGCCGGGGCGCGGCAGGTGGCCGGGGCCATCACGTCCTCCACGCTGACCACGGTGTGCGTGTTCTTGCCCATCGTGTTCGTGGAGGGCATCACCAGACAGCTTTTCACGGACCTGGCCCTGACCATGACCTACGCGCTGATGGCCAGCCTTATCGTCGCGCTGACGCTGGTGCCGGCGATGGCGCGGGGCATGCTCCGGGACACGAAGCGGAAAAAGTACGGGCTAAAACCCCAGGGCGAGGGGGCCTTTTACCGGGGTTACCGAAAGCTCGCCATGTGGAACCTGCGGCATAAGTGGGTGACGCTGCTGCTGGCCATAGCGCTGTTGGGGGCCACCGGGTGGATGGCGCTGCAAAAGGGCTTCAGCTTCATGCCGGAGCTCGACATGAACACGGTCAACGTCACCCTGTCCATGCCTGAGGACGCCACGCGGGACGAGGCGGTCCAGTTGGCGGACCAGGCGCTGGAAAAGATAGAAGAGCTGCCTAACGCCGAATACGTGGGCGCGATGATGGGCACCGGCTCCGTCGCCGGCATGATGGGCGGCGGGAGCGCCGGACAGTACGACGTGACCGTGTACGTGGGCCTGCCTGAGGGAGACTCCGGCGCGGAGGCCGGACAGTGGATCGTGGACGCGTGCGCGGACATGGGCTGCGAGGTCCGGTACGACTCGGCCATGATGGACATGAGCATGCTCACCGGCAGCGGCGTGGCCATCAATCTCTATGGCGAGGATATGGCCGAGCTGCAAGCGGCCGCGAAGGATATCGCCGAAGTCGTGGCCGGCGTGGAGGGCGTGGCCGAGACGGACAACGGCCTGGAGGACGCGCAGAACGCCTATCACGTGACCGTGGACAGAAACGCCGCGATGGAAAAGGGCTATACCGTGGCCCAGCTCTACATGGACCTGGCCACGGCGCTGACCACCTCCACCACCGCGATGGATATGGACATGGGCGCGGTCAACGCGGACGTGATCGTGGAAGCGGGGGAGGGCATGAGCCTGGACGAGCTGCGCGCGTACGAGTTCACGTCCACGGACGCTGAGGGCAATACCAGCGCTTTCCGGCTGGAGGACGTGGCCACGGTGGACACCACCGTGAGCCTGGCTACCATCAACCGCATCGACCAGCGGCGGTATCTGGCCGTCACCGCCTCCCTGGAGCCGGGGTACAACATCACCAGAGTCACCAGCGCGGTGCAGGAGGAATTGGAGAAGCTGGACCTGCCCGAGGGCGTTTCCTACGAGTTCACCGGCGAGAACGAGACCATCATGGAGGCCGTGGAGGACCTGATGCTCATGCTGGCTATCGGCGTGCTGCTGGTGTACTTCATCATGGTCGCGCAGTTCCAGAGCCTGAAAAGCCCCTTCATCGTCATGTTCACCATCCCCCTGGCCTTCACCGGCGGGTTCGCGGCGCTGCTGCTGTTCCATATGGACATCAGCATCGTGTCCATCATCGGGTTCGTAATGCTGGTGGGCATCATCGTGAACAACGGCATCGTGCTTGTCGATTATGTTAACCAGCTCCGGGCCGGCGGCATGGAGCGCAGGCAGGCGCTGGTGGAGGCGGGCGTGACCCGTATGCGGCCCATCTTCATGACCAGCCTGACCACCATCCTGGGCCTCGTCGTCATGGCGATGGGCAAGAACGTGGGCACCAGCATGATGCAGCCTGTGGCGGTGGTGTGCATCGGCGGGCTGCTGTACGCCACGGTCATGACGTTGTTCGTGGTCCCGGCCATCTACGACATGATGAACCGCAAGGAGCTGAAGGTCGTGCGGGACGAGGATATGGAGTATAACGAGTTGTGATTTGTCGAAAAATAAAGACCCCTGTCCGTTCAAAACGAGCGGGCAGGGGATTTTTCTGTTCTGCCAGCATTTGGCAGGTTATTTTCCGGGCGCTACAGGTTACGACGGGAAACGATGCGGCCGGGCGGCTATAATTATGTCAACATAACGACACGGAGGCGCGATCATGGCGGTACGGACGAGGCAGATGGGATGGGGCGCGGCATGGACGGATGTGTTCCGGCAGCGTCCGGCGCTGCGGGAGGGGCTTATTGAGGCGGGGCATTTCCTGCTGGGGCTGAGCCTGGGCGCGGGACAGCTGTTCGGGGGCGCGGGACCATTCGGTATTGCGGGTGTGGCAGCGGCCGGGTCGGACATGCGGGGGTTTTTGTGCCTGATCGGCGCGGGCGTGGGCTATCTCTTCGCCGGGGGCGTGTTCCCCGGCATCCGGTATATCGCGGCGGCGTTTCTGGTGTTCACACTGGGCTTTCTTACCCAGAGCTTGGCGCTTAGGCGGCAGCGGTGGTTCATGCCCGTGATGGCGGCGGCCGCGTCGGCGCTCACCGGGGCGCTGTACGGCCAGGGCGCGGTGGGGGGTCTGCCAGCGCCGGTGCGGCTGTTTCTGGAGGTGGTGCTGTCCGGCGGGTGCGCGTACTTTTTCTCCCTGGTCCTGGACAGGGAGGACGCGTGCACAGAGGCGGCAGAGCTGCGTCGGAGCATCAGTATGGCCATCCTGGCGGGGTGCGCGCTGATGGGGCTGGCGGGCATCAAGGTCTTCAACACGTTCAGCGTGGGCAGGACCGCGTGCCTGATGGCGGTGATGACGGCGGGCTTTTGCGGCGGGATGCTGCCAGGGTGCGCGGCCGGGTGCGCCATGGGCCTGGCGATGGATATGGCGGGAAAAACGGCGCTCTTCTGCGGGGCGGCCTACCCGCTGGCGGGTATGGCGGCGGGGAGCCTGTACCGGTACGGGCGGCTCACGTTCGCCGTGAGCTTCTGCGCGGCAAACGCGGTGGCGGTGCTGCTGGCGTGGGGAGAGCAGCCGCATGTGGAGGCGCTGTACGAGTGCTTCGTGGCGTCGGTGCTTTTTATGCTGCTGCCGCAGAGCGCGCTGACGCCGGTGGGGTCCCTGCTGCGCGCCGGCAAGGGGCAGGGGGAGACGGCCTTTCGGCTTTACCAGGCCCAGCGGCTGGAGCATCTGAGCCAGGGGTTTCGGCGGCTTTACGAGTGCGCGGCCAGACCGGAGCCGGAGCGGTCCCCCAGGGGCGAGTCCGGTGCGGTGCTGGACAGGGCGGCGGACGCGGTGTGCCGCACCTGCGCGGGCAAGGAGCAATGCTGGAAAAAGGACGGGTCCGAGACGGCCAGGCTGCTCTCGCCTATGCTGGACAGCATCGCGGGCAAGAGCAGCGTCACGGCGGCGGACCTGCCGGCGGCGTTTCGCCAGCGGTGCTCCAGGGCGGAGGCCTTCGCCGGGGCGGTAAACGGGGAGCTGCGGGGCGTGCGCTACCGGCGGCAGTACCGGGCGCGGCTGAAGGAGGGCCGGGCGGCGGCATACGGCCAGTTCATGGATATGGCCGAGGTCATGGAGCGGGCCGCAAAGGATATGTCCGGCGCGGCGGGACCGGACAGCGGGGCGGAACGGCGGCTGGGCCGGTATCTGCGGAGCCGGGAGCTGGACGGGGTGTGCTCCGTGTTCCGGGACGGCCGGGGGCGGCTGCACGCGGTGCTGGAGGGCGCGGGCGTGGAGGCGCTGGAGGACGAGCCGGAGTATCTGGAACGGCTCAGCGAGGCCGTGGGCGTGCGCATTTGCCGGGTGGGCGGCAAGGAGCCGGGGCGGATGGTGCTGCGCCAGGCGGAGCCGCTGGCCGTGTCCGTGGGCATCGCGTCCATGAAAAAGGAGGGCGAGAGCGTGTCCGGGGACAGGGGGACCTATTTCAAGACAGACGGGGGGCTGCTGTGCGTCATATTATCCGACGGCATGGGCACCGGCGAGGACGCGGCGCGGGAGAGCGTGGCCGCGGTGGAGATATTGGAGGAACTTTTAAAGGCCGGGATGGAGCCGGGGTGCGCCATGCGGCTTCTGAACAGCGCCGCCATGCTCAAAAACGGGGAGGACTGGGGCTACGCCACCGTGGACCTGTGCTGCATCGACCTGTTCACAGGGGAGACGCGGTTTTATAAGTACGGCGCGGCGCCAAGCTATATCAAGACGGGCAGAGCCATCCGGCGGGTGAAGTGCACGTCCCTGGCCGCCGGGATGCTGGCGGGGGAGGGGTCCGCGCCGGATATGGTGCGCATGCGCCTGCGGCCGGGGAACGTGGCCCTCATCGCCTCCGACGGGGTTCTCGCGGAGAAGAACGACCAGTGGCTGCGGGATATCCTGGCCGGCAGCGACGGCGTGGAGACAAAGGCGCTGGCAAAATCGGCGCTGCGGGCGGCGGTGGTGCGCTTCGGCAACGCCGACGACATGACGGCCCTGGCCATCCGGGTGGAGCAGCGACAGTGAACCGGATACGTCCCACAAGGCCGCATAAGTTTGCCAGCGGCCGGTTACAATGGAAGCAAAGGGAAACGGGGGAGGGACCGGCGATGGTGAGAGGGACGAACCGACGGGTGGTCGTCGTGCGCTCACCCGATCCGCAGATATTTGAAGAGGCCATCTTCATCATCCGGGAGGACCTTTTTCGCCGGGAGGACAGCGCCGACAAGGTCCTCCGTGAGGCGCGCCAGGCGGCCAACGCCTATCTGCGAAAGACCACGGGGAAGCGCCGATGGTACGCACGCCTGCCCGCCACGCTGTACGCGGGGCTGGGGGCCATAGCCGCCGGGATAGCCTGGCTGGCATTCCGGCTGGTGGGCGTGTGAATGGGGCTTGTAATTTGGGCGGAACGGGCGCATAATAGGCCGTAAGGAGAGGAGGGTGGAGCATGTCTATTCTGATCAAAGACACCACCAGGGAAGAGCGGGAGCGGATCGTGGCCAGGGCGCTGGCCGCCTGCGGCAGCGCGTGCGACGGCTGCAACGGCTGCGACAATTTGGGCGGCGGAAGGGTCGACGAGATGTATCAGCCCTATATCGACGGTATAAAGGAGATCGCCGAGATCAACGCGGAATACCGGCGCGGCATGGTCCGGGGATAAAAGCAAACAAAAAAAGACACCCGGCGGGAGCGATCCCGCCGGGTGGTTCATATTCTGCTGTCTGTCAGATTTTACGGGCCAGCATGTCCGGGTTGGTGCTGTGGGCCAGGGCCTCGTCGCGGGTGATCTTGCCGGCCTTGCACAGCTTGAGAAGGCTGGCGTCCATGGAGAACATGCCGTCCGTGGAGGACGAATAGATGAGCCCGTCGATCTGGTGTATCTTGTTCTCCCGGATCATGTTGCGCACGGCGGTGGTGGCGGTCATCAGCTCGAAGGCGGCGGTCACGCCACCGTCGGCGGCGGGTATGAGCTGCTGGCTCACCACGGCCTGCAGGACGCTGGCAAGCTGCACGGCGATCTGCCGCTGCTGGCCGGAGGGGAACACGTCGATGATGCGGTCGATGGTGTTGGCGGCGCCTAAGGTGTGCAGGGTGGACAGGACCAGGTGCCCCGTCTCGGCGGCGGTCATGGCGATGGAGATGGTCTCATAGTCCCGCATCTCCCCCAGCAATATCACGTCCGGGCTCTGCCGCAGGGCGGCTCGGAGAGCCACGGTGTAGCTGGCGGTGTCGGAACTTATCTCCCGCTGGCTGATGATGCTCTTCTGGTGCCGGTGCAGGTATTCCAGCGGGTCCTCCAGGGTGATGATGTGCTTTTCCTTCGTGCGGTTGATCTTGTCGATGATGCAGGCCAGGGTGGTGGACTTGCCGCTGCCGGCGGGGCCGGTGACCAGCACCAGGCCTTTTTTCAGCTCGCTCAGGTTTACTACCTGTCCGGGAATGCCCAGGGCCTCCGGGTCGGGCAGGGCGAAGGTGATGACACGGATCACCGCCGCCAGAGAGCCGCGCTGGGTGTAGGTGCTCACCCGGTAGCGGGAAAGGCCCTGGATGGCGAAGGAGAAGTCGTCGTCCCCGGTCTGGCGCAGACGGCTGATGTCCCGGCCGGCCAGCTCGTATATCCCGCGCACCAGCGCGTCCGTCTCGTCGGGCATGACCCGCTCGCCGCTTATCTCCAAAAGCTTGCCTCCAAGCTTGTAGGACAGCGGACGGCCGGCCACGATGAACAGGTCGCTGGCGCCTTTTTTCGTCGTCTCGGTGAGAAAATCCAATACGGTCATGGTTCATTCCTCCAGTCAATCCAGCACGGGCAGACCGCCTGTGCTCAGCAGATCCAAGGGTTTATCGGCGTCCCAATCGTAATCGGACACGGCCTGCCAGCGCTCGATGCGCCAGGGACCGCCGTCGGCGGGGAGGGCGACTTCTACGGCCAAAATCTGGTCCTCGCCAAGAGGGACCTGATAGCTGGCGCGGCCGTCCTCCGTCAGCGTCACGTCCGACGCGGCGGCAAAGGCGTCCAGATCGTCAGCGGTGAGAAGGCCTGCCAGGATGGCGTTGGCGGCGTTCTCCGCGGCGTAATAGTCCGTGGTGCGCTGGGCGCTTTTCTCGCTCAGGCGCAGATCGGCCTGGGCGCTGACCAGGGACAATACCGCGAAGGTCAGCAGGGACAGCATCACGAAAATGAGCACGATGGAAACTACGCCGGTGCTGACCACGCTCCGGCGGGGGCGGCGGCTATCCATGGGACACCTCCTTCGGGTCCGGGCAGCTCAAAAAAAGCTCATACAGTTTTTCGCCGTCCCGGTCGAACATGCGGATGCCGGCGGTGCGGATAAGGCCAGGCGCGTCGGTGGTGATGCGCATGGTATAGGCCGCGTCGGCGTCCGAGCAGGGGGCGAAGCCGGCGTCATAGTACACGGCGATGGTATTTTCCCCGTCCGTTACAGCCTGGGGGAAGTACTCCTGCACCTGGGCCAGGGAGCCGTCCGTGGATTTTATCACGTTGGCGGCGGCGGACACGGTGGAGGACGCAAAGCTCAGGTCGCGGGCCTGGGCGGTGAGGGTGTGGGCTTTGGCGAAGGCCTGCACGCACACGGCGCTGCCAAGAGAGAAAAATAAGATGGCGATGATCAGCTCGATGAGAAAAAGACTGGAACGGGTGTTATTGTGCCTGTCCAAGGCGGCGCCTCCTTTCCCGCGGTATGTTTCCCGCGTATCGTCAGTCCCCGCTGCGCAGGTGGGCAAGATAGCGGACGGTGTGCCCGTCGCTGTCGGCGGCGGAAAACTCGTAAAAGCCGCTGCCAGCGTCGGTGATGGCAAAGTCCCGGACCTCCATGATCAGGCTGCCCATGGAGGCGGTCACGTCAGTCCCCTCCCGGACGGTGAGCTCGTACAGGGCCTCGCCGTCGGAGTAGATATAGGTACAGTAGGCGTCGTCCCCCAGCCGGTCGTAGAGGAGCAGGGCGGGGCAGTCCTCTATTTGACCCAGCTCCGCGCCGCCGACGGTATCGTGCTGGCGGAGCTTTTCCGCCACGTAGGAAAGGGCGGTGCGGGTGGAAAAGGTGTCCTGCATGTGCCGGGCGGTGTTCCGGTACGCCTGCACGCCGATGGTCACCAGAATGAACGCGGCGGCGGCAAAGACGCAGAATAGGCCGATGGTGAAAAGCAGGTCGGCGGTGTGGGTCGTGCGCTGGTCCTTATCCATGGCTTGCCCCTCCGTGCAGGGGGATGACGGACACGTCCGGCATCAGGTTGGAGCCGATCACTTCGTAGCTGACCACGTACTTGTCCCGGTCGTAGGTGAGGCCGTAATGGTCCCGGAGATAGTCCAGGCTATCCGGGTAAAAGCCCTCCAGAGCGTAGCAATGCACGGCGCTTTGCAGGATGGAGGTCTTCAGGCCCTCCGCCTCCTGCCGGGCGGTGACGCCGCTGAGGCTGTTAAGCCCCAGCAGAAAAAGTGCCAGCACGGCCAGGAAAAACGCCGCCGACAATACCCGTCCCCAGGGAAAACGGCGCGCGCCGGTCTTCTCAAATCGGTTCATGCTTCCGCCTCCGTCAGCCGATGTTGCTCATGACGCCCATCAGGGGCAGCATCACGCTCAAGAGGATCATGCCCACCGCCACGGACAGGATGGCCACCAGGGTGGGCTCCAGCTTGGCGATGGCGCCGGCCATGCCCTCGCTGATCTCGGCGTCGTACTGCTCGGCGATTTGGCGCAGCACCTCGTCCGTGGCGCCGGTCTTCACGCCGATGTGGATCATGCGGGCGTACACGCCGGTGAAAAGGCCGGTCTCGACGATGGCGTCGGCGAGGCTGCCACCCTCGGCCACCATGTGGCGGACGGTGTTGACCTTCCCGCCTACCACCGGGTGCTCCACCAGGCGGGAGACGGTGTCCAGGCTCTCGTCGATGTTCAGGCCGCTGGCCAGGGCCAGGTGCATGCCGCTGGCAAAGCGGGCGCAGGCGATCTTCTCCGCCAGCTTCCGGGTGCCGGCAAAGCGGACGGAAAAGCGGCGCAGCCGTGCCCGGCCCTTGCGCGTGCCGAGAAAATAGCCGCATACGGCCGCCAGAAGCAAGGCCACGGCGATGAATACCACGCTGTACCGGCTCAGGGACTGGCCCATGCGCAGCACCGCGCCGGATACGCCGGTGAGCCCCGCGCCAAGCTGGCGGAAGACCTGGTCAAATACGGGCAGGACCTTGACGATGAGCACCAGCATCACCGCCACCATCATGCCCAGCATGACAAGCGGGTAGGTCACGGCGCTCTTGATGCTCCGGGCCAGCTCGTCCTCCCGGCGGTAGTAGGCCGCCAGGGACTCCATCACGTCGTCCAGCCGGCCGGACCGGTCCCCCAGTTGGACCATGCTGCACATGTACTCCGGGAAGCAATCGGCCGCTTCCACGGCCTCGGAAAAGCTGCCGCCGGTCTCCATACATTCGAGCATGGCGTCTAAGAGCTTCCTGCCGTCCCCGTCGGGCAGGTCCTCCCGCATGATGGAAAGGCCCTCCAGCGCGGATATGCCGGAGCGGAGGATCATGGCGAGCTGGGCGCAGAAGGAGGCCAGCTCCGCGTTGGACAGTGGCTTCATAGGATAGGTCTCCTTTCTCTCAGTGCAGATATTGCAGGGCGTAGTTGGACCCGTCGCCGATGTATTGCAAAATGGCCTCGCTGCTGTCGCCGTTGGAGGCGAAGGTGGGGTCCATCCGGGTCCAGCCGTCGCCGGAAAATTCGATGAGCCGGTCGATCCAGCCCACGTCGTCCACATAGACGCTGATCCAACTGTGGTAGATGCTGCCGGCGTAGCCGATCTCCAGCCTGGTGGGGATGTTCTGGCTGCGGAGCATGGCGGTGGTCAGGGCCGCGTAGTCAAAGCAGATGCCCGTGCGTGTGGCCAGCGTGTCGTCCACCGTGGGAAGATAACCGCCGGTGACGGTGGCGGCCTTTTCGTCATCGTAGGTGATGTTGTCGATCACATAGCGGTAGATGCGCTCCACGGCGGCCAGGTCGCTGTCCGCGCCGGCGACGGTCTGGGCCGCCAGGGCCACGGCCTTGGTGTCCGGGCCGAAGAGTACATACTGGTTGGGGTAGAGGTAGGGCAGCAGGTCGCTGGCCAGGGCCACGTCCAGGCTATCTTTAAAAAGCGTGGCGTAGGTGGTGCCCTCCACGTTTTCGTACCCGTCCACCGCGTACGCGCCGCTGCCGGCGGTCAGGGGCAGGGGCACGAAACTCTCCGAGGGGGGCAGGAAGTATTTGTAGGCCACCGCGTCCGGGCCGGTGAGCATGACAACGGCCTTGGCGGCGGCGCCGGTATAGCGGGCCATCACGTAGCCCTGGTCGGCGTGGGAGACGTCCACCAGCAGGGGGTCGGCTCCCAGGACGCGCTCGCCGGGCGCGTCCGGAACGTAGACCACCGGGTCGCTGGGCCGGATATCATCGGCGTCGGCCAGGGCCGGCAGGCACAGGGCCAGGGCCGGCAGCAGCGCCAGGGCCAACCATCGGATGGGTTTCGGGATGGGCATAGCTTTCGGAGCTCCTCACGGTCAGGGTCTTAAACAGGACAGGTCTTCTCGCAGCGCGTCGCGGGCGGCGGCCGGGTCCGCTCATGCAGCGCTTTCCTCTCCGGCGGGGACTTTGGGCGCGCGATAAGTGTGATAGATAGTGCAGGCCAGCGTTATCAGAAGGCACGCCAGCATGGCGGCGGCGCCATAGCGCATGGGCATGAGATAGCGCATCTTGAGGTAGGCGTGATAGCCCAGCAATGAGCCGAAGTTGACGCCAACGGCCACCAGAGCCAGTTTGGGCTCCGCAGCGGCCAGGACCAGGCTCAGCATGTCCGCGACGAAGAAGTACCGGTCGTGCATGTGGGGCAGGAAAAAGGGCACCCCGATGGCGAACAGCAGACAGGCGCCGAACAGGGCCATATTGTCCATTCTCTTAAAGCTCACGGCGAACCACACGAACAGCCCCACGCAGAATACGGCGGCCAGGATGATGCCTGCCCGCGCGGCGGCGGCGTTGGGCATGGCGCTGAAATCGTGCAGAGCGTACAGGGAGGAGGAGTTGTAGTTCAGTCCGTCGCCGATGGTGCCGGTGTTGCGCAGGTACAGCGTGAGCAGCTCCCAGAAGCCACGGCCGGCGAAAACGGCCGGCAGGATGGAAATCACGTAGGTCAGCGGGAACAGGAAGATGTGCCTGAATTTGATCTTCCCCTTGAGCAAAAACAGGAACCACACCGGCAGCAGGAACACACCCTGGAGCTTGAAGGACACGCTCAGGGCGATGGAGATGACGCTCAGGGCCGGGTGGTCGTCCAGGGCAAAATAGACCGCCAGCACCGCGAACGCGCCGTAGATCACGTCGCACTGACCCCAGAGAGCGCCGTTCAGGACGATGGAGGGCAGCCAAAGCGTAAGCACGAAGGCGGACAGCTTCTTCACGGGACTGTCCGTCAGCACGCCTACCAGGCGCATCACAGCCCAGGCCATCACCACGTCGAAGAAAATGCTCAGAAGCTTTACCAGCAGCAGGTCCCGCACGCCGCTCAGGGAGATGAGGGAGAGGAAGTAGAGGTACGGGACATTGTAGTTGCAGCTCCAGATCTCCTGCCCCAGACCCTTCCAGGCGCCGTTGTCCCGCAGGGACTGTATCCAAACCCGGATCCAGTCCTGATAGTCCAGCGTCTCATAGGTCAAAAGACAGTACCGCAGCACGAAGGCCAGCGGCACCAGCAGCAGCGCGACGACCTGCGGGGCACGCTCCCGGAGCAGTCCCTCCCGCCAGAGAAGGTACAGCGCCAGTACCAGCTCCCCGTACAGCAATATGGTGGCCCGATAGTCCAAGGTGACTTCCCCCTCACAGAAAAAAAGCGGCGAGTCATCCCGCCGCTGAAAAATCTTTTTATTTGTCTTGACAAATGGTGTTGGAAAATGCTAGAATAATTTGCTATGCCATAAGGAGAGACGTCACACCCCACTCTCTATCGTTGCTATCATATCACATTGCCGGAAAAAATCAAGGCGAAAGACAAAATTTGTAACAACTTACCCCGGCGTATCATTTACCGAAGGAGTGATCGAATTTCATGCCAAAGGAAGTCTACTACGGCAAGACCCTCCGCAAGAGCTTTGCCCGCGTGGAAGAAGTCCAGGAAATGCCCAATCTTCTGGAGGTGCAGAAGAAGTCTTACAAGTGGTTCCTGGATGAGGGTCTGCGGGACGTGTTTCGGGATGTGGCCACGGTCACGGACTACTCCGGGAATCTGGAGCTGTCGTTCGTGGACTATACCATGGACGATAACCCCAAGTATTCCGTGCAGGAGTGCAAGAGCCGGGACGCCAACTACGCCGCGCCTCTGCGGGTCTCCGTCCGGCTGCGCAACAAGGAGACGGAGGAGATCAAGGAGCAGGAGATCTTCATGGGGGACTTCCCCCTGATGACCGACAGCGGCACCTTCATCATCAACGGCGCGGAGCGCGTCATCGTGTCCCAGATCGTCCGGTCCCCGGGCGTGTATTTCGACGCGCACCAGGATAAGGCCGGCACCACGCTCTACGGCGCCACCACCATCCCCTATCACGGCGCGTGGCTGGAGTATGAGACAGACGGCAACGATATCTTCTACGTCCGCATCGACAAGAACCGGAAGATCCCGGTGACCTGGCTGCTGCGGGCTCTGGGCGCGTATGCTCCCGACAGGCCCTACACCTGGCTGACCTGCGCGCCGGTGCTGGAGGAGGGCGTGGTCACGGACGAGCAGCTTCTGGAGGTGTTCGGCAAGGACCAGCGCATGGTGAATACCCTGGAGCGGGACACCTGCCACAGCCGGGAGGAGTCTTTGCTGGAGATATACCGGAAGCTGCGGCCGGGCGATCCCCCCACGGTGGAGACCAGCGAGGCCATGCTGGACGGGCTGTTCTTCGACAGGCGGCGGTATGAGCTTTCCAACGTGGGCCGGTATAAGCTCAACAAGAAGCTGGCCGCCTGGAGCCGGATCATCGGCTGCAAGCTGGCCGCGCCTGTCGCGGACCTGCAGACCGGCGAGATCGTGGCCGAGGCGGGGGAGAAGCTCACCCGCGAGCGGGCCGAGCAGCTGGAAAAGCGCGGCCTGCTGGAGGCTATGGTGGAGGACGAGCACGGCAACGTGATCCGGGTGTTCGGCAACGGCGCCGTGCCCATGGGCGCGTTCGTGAAGTTCGACCCGGCGGAGCTGGGCATCAAGGAGAACGTGCGGTATCTGGTCCTGCGCCAGCTTTTGGAACAGTTCGGCGACGACGAGGCCGCCTTAAAGGACGCCATCGTGGAGAACATCGATGTGCTCATCCCCAAGCATATCGTGGCCGACGACGTGTTCGCCTCCGTCAACTATCTCAACTGCCTGGCTCACGGGGTGGGCAACGCCGACGACATCGACCACCTGGGCAACCGGCGGGTGCGCAGCGTGGGCGAACTGCTGCAAAACCAGTTCCGCATCGGCTTTGCCCGCATGGAGCGGGTGATCCGGGAGCGGATGACCCTGCAGGACCTGGACGTGATCACCCCCCAGAGCCTTATCAATATCCGGCCTGTGTCCGCGGCCATCAAGGAGTTCTTCGGTTCCTCCCCCCTGAGCCAGTTCATGGACCAGACAAACCCCCTGGCGGAGCTGACCCACAAGCGGCGTATGTCCGCTCTGGGTCCCGGCGGCCTGAGCCGGGAGCGGGCCAACTTCGACGTGCGCGACGTGCACTACAGCCACTACGGCCGTCTGTGCCCCATCGAGACCCCCGAAGGACCCAACATCGGCCTGATCTCCTATCTGGCCAGCTTCGCCCGGGTGGACGAGTACGGATTTTTGGTGACTCCCTACCGGCGGGTGGATAAGGCCACCGGCCTTGTGGGCCGGGAGGTGGACTATCTGACCGCCGACGTGGAGGACCGGTTCTTTGTGGCCCAGGCCTCCGAGGTGGACGAGGAGGGCCGGTTCATCCACAACCGGGTCACCTGCCGTCACCGGGACGAGATCATCGCCGTGCCCCCCGAGCAGGTGGATTACGTGGACGTGAGCCCGCGGATGATGGTGTCCATCGCCACGGCCATGATCCCCTTCCTGGAGAACGACGACGCCAACCGCGCCCTGATGGGCGCCAACATGCAGCGCCAGGCGGTGCCTCTGCTCACCACCGAGGCCCCCATCGTGGCCACCGGCATCGAGCACAAGTGCGCCATCGACTCCGGCGTGTGCGTGCTGGCCGA